>NZ_CP196560.1:0-307655 GCF_051801355.1 Haloarchaeobius ordinarius
CCGGGCGACGACTGACCCCCAGTGGTCCCGGGCGACGACTGACCCCCAGTGGTCCCGGGCGACGACTGACCCCCAGTGGTCCCGGGCGACGACTGACCCCCAGTGGTCCCGGGCGACGAGTGCCGGCGGCAGAAGTATGCAAGAATGTGCTGTTTTTCGGACTTTCTGAGGGAGAGATAGGCACGAACCCGAGGGTTGAAGGGGTCGGTCCACCAAGCCGCACGTAATGACCCACGTCATCGACGGCAACGCCGTTGCCGAGGATGTTCGCGCGGACGTCGCAGACGCCATCGACACACTGGAAGCCGAGGGTGTGACCCCCGGGCTCGCGACGGTCCTGATGAGCGACGACGGTGGCTCACAGACGTACGTCTCGATGAAACAGCGCGCCTGTGAGGAGGTCGGTATCGACGGGACGACCGTCGAGATAGACCCCGACGCGCCCGCACAGGAGCTGTACGACACCATCGACGACCTGAACGCGGACCCCGCCATCCACGGTATCCTCGTCCAGATGCCGGTCCCGGACCACGTCGACAAGCGCGAGGTGCTGCGCCGGGTCGACCCGATGAAGGACGTCGACGGGTTCCATCCCGAGAACGTCGGTCGCCTCGTCGCCGGCGAGCCACGGTTCAAGCCCTGCACGCCCCACGGCATCCAGAAACTGCTCGCCTCGGCCGACGTGGACGTCGAGGGCAAGGACGTGGTCGTCATGGGTCGCTCCGAGATCGTCGGGAAGCCGATGGCGAACCTGCTCATCCAGAAGGCCGAGGGCGGGAACGCGACCGTGACGGTGTGTCACTCGCGCACGCAGAACCTCGAAGAGAAGACCCGGAACGCGGACATCGTCATCGCCGCGGTCGGTGTGCCGGAACTGCTCACGGGTGACATGCTCTCCGAGGGCGTGGTCGTCATCGACGTTGGGACGAATCGCGTCGACGCCGACAACGAGAAGGGGTACACGCTCACCGGCGACGTGGACTTCGAGAGCGCGAAAGAGAAAGCGTCGGTCATCTCCCCCTCGCCCGGCGGCGTCGGCCCGATGACCATCGCGATGTTGCTGTACAACACGGTCCGGGCGGCGAGCCTGGAGTCGGGCATCGACGTCGAACTGTAGTCTGACAGACACGATATTTCGGCAGCCCTCCGACACTCAGTAGCCAGCAATTATCACACAACATTCATCTTCTCGCCGTGCGTCGTGTGTGTATGAATCCACTCGTCACGACCATCGACATCGACGCGCCGGCAGCGACCGTCTGGCAGGTGCTGACCGACTTCGAGCGCTACCCCGAGTGGAACCGACACTCGCTCGTATCGGGGACCCTCGCCGAGGGCGAACGTCTCCGCGTGGCACCCGGCCCGGACGCCGGTCGAATGCCGACGTTCACGCCGACCGTCGTCGAAGTCGACGAGGGGCGCGAGTTCGCGTGGGTCGGCCACCTGTTCGTCCGCGGGCTGTTCGACGGTGAGCACCGCTTCCGGGTCGAGGACATCGGTGACGGTCGCTCACGGCTCACCCAGTCGGAGTCGTTCTCCGGCGTGCTGGCGGGTCTCGTCCTCCGGTTCTTCGGTGACCAGACCCGCCAGAACTTCGAGGGCGTGAACACGGCGGTGAAGACCAGAGCCGAGGCCCTCGCCACGGCGGCCACCGTATGATGGCGAGAACCACGTCCGGGTCGGTGCAGTCGACACGAGTCGACACTGAACAGGTCGAAACCGGGCGAATCGAAGCTGGACGAATCGAAACCGGGCGACACGGCGCTGGTGACGGCCGCGACGACTCCCGCGACATCGGTGACCTCGGAGTGCTCGCAGTCGTCGTCCTCGCGAGTCGGTTCCTGCTGGAGCTGGGTGTGCTCGTCGCGCTCGGCTACTGGGGGTTCCGCGCCGGCGACGGCTCGCTGGTCCGGTACGGTCTCGCCCTCGGCCTGCCGCTGCTCGCCGCAGTCGTCTGGGGTCTGTTCGTCTCGCCGAAGGCGCGCGTCCCGCTTCGCGGTCTGTCACGGCTGTCGGTCGAACTGGCCGTGTTCGGGGGCGGTTCCCTCGCGCTGTACGCCGCGGGCTTTCCGGCGCTGGCGGTCGCGTTCGCGGTCGTCGCCGTCGTAAACCGCGCGCTCGTCGCACGCTTCTCGCTGGAGGCCTACTGAGTCAGTCGCCGCCGAGCGCCGACACCCTGTTCTGTGCCTGTACCAGCGCCGCCTCGTCCCCGTCGCGGAGGTAGCGCGCGACCTCCCGAACTGCGGCGACGAGTCGCTCGACGTCGCGGGGTGGGACGTCACCCTCCAGCGCCCGGATGCGCTTTGCGTGCTCCTCGATGGACGCCAGCACCTCGGTCGCGGGCCGGTCGACCGCGACGTCGTTCGCGTCGGCCCAGTCCCGCAACTCGCGCCGGTACTCCCGGACCGACTCCGCGTACGCGAGCCCGCGAGCTTCCCGGAGGGACGCGGGAACCTCGTCGGGCGCAGGTCGGTCAGCCCCGTCGCCGCGCAACAGCGACAGCAGGTAGAACTCCTCGTCGTCGTCGCGGCCGAGCGACCGACCGACCAGGTCCGCGACGTGGAGTAGTTCGCCCGCGACGAGGTAGGCATCCGGGAGGTCCTGTAACTCGCCGGCGTGGACGAACCCGTACTTGCGCCGGAACTCCCGGCAGGTCGATTTGACCGTCGCCAGCGCCTCGTCCTCGGGTACCTCGTCGAGCTGTGAGACCGCCTCGGTGAGGTCCAGTTCGACCGAGGTCGCCGTGTGGAGCTTCCGGTCGTCGTCGACGCCGACGCTGTGGAGGCTCTCACACTCCGGGCAGGCGACGCTCCCGGTGTCGTAGTACGACCACCGCGTCCCGCAGTTCTTGCACTCGCGCTCGCCGCGTATCTCCATGGCCACGGGTACGGCTGGGTCCGTGAAATGACCGACGGTCGGCGGAGGCGGTCCGACACCCGGACCTGTACGACCACCACGTTTAACCATGGCACGGTCGTACGAACGAGTACCGATGTCTACACAGACGCCGGAGGATAGAGGAAGTCGCCTCGACGCGGCTGATCGAGAAATTCTCCACCGACGAGCCTGAACTCACGGTCACGGCCGATAGCAACGGACTGTTGCTCGCTGTCGGCGACGAGACGTACGAACTGACCCGCGAAGACGCCCTGGAGCTCCGCGACCAGCTGGCCGACGCGGTGACACAGACACACGAGTTCGTCCACACGACCTGCACCCACCGCGAAGACGGCAGCTACGTGGTCGAACGCCGCGGCGCGAACTCCGCCGGGCACCGGAAGGTGTTCGACTCCTTCGAGGCGTGCGAGCGCCTGTACAGCCGACTCCCGGACGAGTTCACCGCCGCGGAGGTCGGCCGGACCGGCCTCACGGGCGGCCGCCGGCACATGCTGGTCTGGCACTACGCCGAGCATCCCGGATTCGACTGTGACCTCGTCTCGCGCCAGCCACTGACGGTGGCGAAGCGGGCGACGGACGCGACCGAGTCCGGGTCCACGGACGCCCGGACGGGGACGCCGCTGGAGGTGTCACCCGCGGACTGAGCGCCTGCGGGTCGTCCCGTCCGCCGTCACGTCCGCACTGCCGCGGGCCGTAGGCTTTTGCCGACCCCTGCCGAGGTGTCGGATATGTACCTGCACGGTTCGAGTGACACACACGCGGGTGGTCGCGAATGACCTTCTCCATCGTCGCACGCGACCCCGACTCCGACGCGGTCGGCGTCGCCGTCCAGTCGAAGTTCATCAGCGTCGGCTCCGTCGTCCCCTTCGTCAGCGCAGACGCCGGCGCTATCGCGACCCAGAGCTTCGCGAACGTCGCCTACGGCCCCGACGGGCTCGACCTGCTTCGGCGCGGGAAGACCGCCGAGGAGGTCATCGACGAACTCACCGCGGCCGACCCCGAAGCCCCGCGCCGCCAGGTCGGCGTGGTCGGGCAGGACGGCTCGGTCGACGCCTTCACCGGCGAGGAGTGCTTCGACGTCTGCGGCGACCTCCAGGGCGAACACTACAGCGTTCAGGGGAACATCCTCGAGAACGAGGAGACGCTCACCGCGATGGCCGACACCTTCGAGTCGACCGAGGGCGGCCTCCCCGAGAAGCTCATCGCGGCACTGCACGCCGGCAACGACGCCGGCGGCGACTCCCGCGGCGAGCAGTCCGCCGCGCTGTACATCGCGAAACCCGAGGGCGGCTACGACGGCGGGAACGACCGCTGGGTCGACGTGCGCGTCGACGACCACGAACACCCCATCGACGAACTCGAACGGGTGTTCCGCCTGTACGACATCACGCTGCTGGCACGCGAGGAACCGGCGGAGACCCGTGACCTGGCGGGTGACGTGGCCCGCGAAGTCTGTGCGACGCTCTCCGAACTCGGCTTTTACGACGGCGACGTGGGTGAGGCGTTCGGCGAGGACGAACGCGAGGCACTGGAGGCGTTCCGCGGCATGAACAACTTCGAGAACCACGACCTCACCGTACTGGAGGACGCGCTGGCGCGCGGCTGGGACGAGGCGTCCGGCGACGGGGAGCAGAGGATGGTCGACGCCATCTGGCACGGCCTGCAGCGTCTGGAGCGGAAGTAAGCGGCCCGGGCGGTCGGTCTCTTCTCGCCGCCGGTTCGACGGCGACCACGACCAGATAGATTATACACCAGCAACGTGAGGACGCATCCAACGAGGCACTCATGAAGGTCCAACTACTCGAAGCCACCGAGAACCCGGAAGAACTCATCTGCAAGGCGGCGCGAAACGACTACTACAGCGACTTCGTCGGCGAGGACGACTTCGAGACGGTGATGGCGGGCATCGACGGCGACACGATGCAGGAGAAACAGGAGACGCTCATCGGCCACCTCCTGAGTCACGGTCACTACGGCCCGTTCGAGCACGTCCAGGCGACGTTCGCGGTGAAGGGCATCAGCCGCTCCTGTATGGCCCAGATTACGCGCCACCGCCACGTCAGCTTCGACGTGCAGTCGATGCGCTACGTGTCGTTCGACGATATCGACCCCGAGGACGTGCGTGAGGGCGCACTGGTCGTGACGCCACCGTCGGCATCGGACCCGAACTGGGTCGGCCGGAACCAGAAGACCGGCGCGGTCGACGAGGAGGTCGTCGCCGAGCGCGAGGAGGTGTTCCGCGAGTCGGTCACCCGGAGCGTCGAGGAGTACCAGCGCCTGCTCGACCTCGGGATGCCGCCGGAGGACGCGCGGTTCGTCCTGCCCATCGGCACGAAGGTCAACATGGTGATGTCGATGAACGCGCGGATGCTGATGCACGTCGCGGACATGCGCGCCGCGGCCGACGCACAGTGGGAGATTCGCGAGATGACCGAGGCGGTCCTCGACCTCGCGGCCGAGTGGTGCCCCATCACGTTCGAGTACTACGAGGAGAACATGCGCAACCGGAAGAACCGGCTCGCGCCCTGACCCCGTCGACTCCCGACCTGCTGGTCCCTGTACTGCTCGTTTGCCGTCCCTGCTCTCACTCCCGACCGGCAGTGACTGCCGGATGCTGGTGTTCAACCGCGACCATCCGCGAGCGCCATCGCTGATTCGGTACCGGGCATGGCCGTGAACGTTCCAGAACGATGCGGCATAACCGGAGATTAGAGCTGTTCTAACGGCCGATTCCGTCGCGAACTCGAAATGCTACCAGATAACAAGGCCCGATTACTAATGAGGAGGGGAGCTGAATACTCAGCCGAGATGGGGGTTATCTGGGGAGAACTCGTCGAGGCGGTCGCGGGGCTTCACCCGCGGGTCCGCCGCCGGAGGGAAACGTATCGAGAGATGGCAGCGGTCATCGAAGACCAGGACGTCCCGGCGCGGTCGTTCCGCTGCGACAGCTGTAGTCGTGTACAGTCCCGACACGCGGCATCGGCACTCGTCGCGGGCAGCGACGGACAGGACGCGACGCCCGGCGTCTGGTGCGTGACCTGCGTCGAAAAGACCGGACGCGACCGGAACCGAGCACGAACGGTAGTCGGCGTCGAACCGTAATCAGTTCTCGTCGTCGCTCTCGTCGTCTTCGTCGCCACCGCGAACGAGCTGTCCCTGGGGCTGGGAACCAGCCTGTGGGTCGCTAGCGTGGGGGCCCTCGATGAGCGACCCGAAGTCGTCGACCTCGTCGTACTGGTCCTGGTACATCAGGGCGATCTTGCCCTTCTTGGTGATCTCGTAGAGACCGGACCGGTCCGCCGGGCCGATCTTCTCGACGAGTTTGTAGTCCGCGAGGACCGGCAGTCGACTGTTGATGTTCTTGCGACTCTTGCCCGTGTGGTGGGCGAGGTTGGTCGCGACGTTTCTGCCCTGTGCTTGCAGCGCTTCGAGTATCAGGAAATCGGTTGGTTGGCGTAGTCTCACTGTTACACACTCCCGGCTGAGCCGTTGTATATAGTACTTGAGCGCTCCTTTTATTTCTATCTAATGGCAATTTCACGGTTCGATGGCCATTAGTAATTTGCACCGGTGATTTTATAATGGTCGCTCCACAAGGGTGGTGTAGGGTGTGACGGCAGCACCAACTCTGGTTGCCGACACCCTGACTGGACGACCCCCACCCACCCCCCCATCACCGATCCGTCAGAGGCACACACCCACCCGACCCCGAACCACCCACACAATCCAGACCACCCGAACCACCACACCAACCCGCACCAACCCATGCGACGGTTGGCCCGACCGTGTGAGTCGTCATCCTGCACAGGTCGGTTTTTTCGTGTCACCCCTCGAATCGACCAGTCGTGACTACATCGTTGCGTCTACCCTGGACCGCAGTTGCTCGTTCTGACGACCGCCGACGCGTGGCCGATGCCTCGCGCGTCGCCGAGGCCCTCCACGGTACCGAACCATCGGCCGACCGTGACCGACAGGAGGCACGATGACGACGCACGTCTTCCGTGGCGGCACCGTCGTCGATACCGACGGCGTGCGTGACGCAACCGTCGTGGTCGACGACGGGCGTATCATCCAGGTCGACCCTGTCGACACCGACGCCAGTGTCGGTGACGACGGAAACGACGACGGCGTCGACACGGCCGACGCCACCGTCCACCACCTCGACGGCGCGTATCTCGCACCCGGTCTCGTGGACGCACACGTCCACCTGATGATGGACGCCGGCCCAGACCCCTCGGCGAACGTCGACGCGTCGACGGCCACCCTCACGTACCAGGCCACGCGCAACCTCCGCGACGCAGTCACCGCGGGCGTCACGACCGTCAGAGACCTCGGCGCACCCGACGACATCGCACTCGACGCCCGGCAGGCAGTCGAGGACGGCGTCATCGCGGGCCCACGCGTCCACGCGTGCGGGCAAAACGTCGTCATGACCGGCGGCCACGGTCACTGGTTCGGTCGCGAGGCCGACGGGTCCACAGAGGTTCGAAAGGCCGTCCGCGAGCAGCTCAAAGCCGACGCTGACGTGGTGAAGTGCATGGCGACGGGGGGCGTCCTCACAAAAGGTGCCCAGACCGGCGCGCCGGAACTCACCCCGGGCGAGCTCACCACACTCGTCGACGCGGCGAGCGCGAAGGGCGTCCCCACCGCCGCCCACGCCCACGGAACACAGGGTATCGAGAACGCGGTCGCCGCCGGCATCACCAGTATCGAACACGGCACCTACATGGACGAACACGCCGCCGAGGCCATGGCCGAGGCAGGTACCTACTGGGTCCCCACCGCGAGCGCGGTCCACGGCATCGTCGACAACGCCGACCAGGGAACCATCCCCGAGTGGGCGGTCGAGAAGGGCGAACACGCCCTCGACGCCTTCGAGGACGCCTTCGAGCACGCACTCGCTGCCGGCGTTACGGTCGCGATGGGCACCGACGCAGGGACGCCCTACAACGAGTTCACCGACATCCCCCACGAACTCGAACTCCTCGTAACGTACGGGCTGACCCCGAAACAGGCACTCGACGCCGCGACCGTGAACGCCGCCGCCCTCCTCGGCGTCGAGACCGGCCGCGTCGCCCCCGGCCTCGCCGCCGACCTCGTCGTCCTCCCGACCGACCCCACCGAAGACGTATCAGCGTGGCGACAGCCCGAACGTGTCATGGCACGCGGCCGTTTCGTCAATCACATGGCCTAGCGTTCTTTACCCCTCCCCGAGAATGGGTGGACGAATGCGTCGGTCATTTGGTGTCGGAACACTCGTCGTCCTCCTCGTGGGCGCGGCCATGCTCGCGGGTACGGGCCCGACCAACGAGGTCGCGAAGGCCCCAACCCCGACCGTGGAAACCCCCCGGGGAGATCTCGCAGGAGCGCAGGAGTTCGACCGCACACAGTTCCAGATTCACGTCTTCGAAAACGGGTCGGCACGCTTCGCCATCCACTACGAACGGAACCTCAACGACTCCGAACGAGCCCAGTTCGAGGAGTTCGCCGACCAGTTCGAGAACAACCAGACCGAACTCTGGAGCGACTTCCAGCGTCGCGCCGACAGTCTCGTCGCTGCCGGACAGAACCAGACCGGTCGAGAGATGACAGCCACGGACTTCGAGCGTCGTGCGACCATCCAGACCGGCTTCAACGACATCGGTATCGTCCAGCTGTCGTTCGTCTGGACCGGTTTCGCTCGCGTCGCGAACGACCGCGTCGTCGTCAGTGACGTCTTCGAAGGTGGCCTCTACATCGGCCCGAGCCAGTCACTCGTCGTCGAGACCGGCCCGAGTCTCGCGTTCGCCTCGGTCACTCCAGAGGGAACCTTCTCCGGTGACTCCCCCGCAACCAGCGACTCCGTGACCTGGCAAGGCGAGAAACAGTTCTCCGACGAACGCCCGCGAGTCGAGTTCGTCCCCAGGAGCGCCGCAGGGACGACGACCTCCGGCGACGGTGAGACGAGCACGGCGGAGGGAAGCGAGACGACCGCCGCCGAGACGACCCCCGGAGCCGACACCAGCGGTGGCGACTTCCCGACCATGCCCGTCCTCCTCGCCGTCGCTCTCGTCGGCGTCGGCAGCGTCGCCGTCTGGTGGCGCACCCGCGACGACGACAGCGGCGACACCGCGGCCACACCACCCACTCCTGACAGCCCGACCGCCCCCGACACGGCCCAGACCACCGACGACGCCGGTCCCCAGACGACCGGCGCAGCGGGCACCGCACCGCCGACACCCGAACCCGCCGTCAGCGACGAGGAACTCCTCACCGACGAAGACCGCGTCCTCACACTCCTCGAAGAACACGGCGGCCGCATGCGCCAGTCCAACATCGTCGACGAAACCGACTGGTCCAAATCCAAAGTCAGCATGCTCCTCTCCGAGATGGAGGACGAAGGCGACATCAGCAAACTCCGTGTCGGCCGCGAGAACATCGTCAGCCTGGCCGGTCACGAACCCGACGCCGCCGGGTCGCCGTTCGACGACGAATAAGAGGGTGCAGGACGGTAAACCGCACCACGGCTCCCTCGAAACGCAAGGGTTTTTAGTATCCCTGCAATACGGATTAATGCGAACGAAGGACTGCTCCGTTGGTGTAGTCCGGCCAATCATCTTGCCCTCTCACGGCAAGGACCAGGGTTCGAATCCCTGACGGAGCACTTTTCCCCAACGCAGACCGACGAGCGACGACCAGTCGTCTCTGTACTGTACCTGCGACAGAAGGATGTGAAGCGAGCAGAGCAACTCGGAGTGAGTGAGTTCGAGAGGAGACGCCGTTGCTAACTGCCAAGCAGGACGGGTTTGTGCCTCACGAGTTGTTCGGCACAAAATTAGTGGGTTGGGGCAGATTTGAACGTTGGTCACTCCGCTCACTACGTTCGCTTCGCTCCCGAGTTCAAACTGCCAAACAGAACGAATTTGCGCCTCACGGTGTAGTTCGGCGCAAAAGTAGTGGGTTGGGGCAGATTTGAACTGCCGACCTACCCGCGCCGTCCAGCGGTTACGGTACTCAAGATACCGTAGGACGGGCGCGGAACCGAGTGGTGAAGTACACGGTCATACCCCGCTGTACCACACCGGGCGTTACGGCTTCAGAAAACACCATGAGCCGACAGATGAAGCCCGAACGCGCAGTAGAACGGTATCTGAAAGAGCGGAAGCCCGAAGTCTCGGAGTCAACCCACTACAATCACGCCTGTACCCTCAACGCCTTCCTTGAGTTCTGCGAGGTTGAAGAACTGGACAACATCTGCGACGTTGATGGATTCCACGTCCACGACTTCAAGATATACCGACGCGAGGTCGGAGGAATCAACGAGGTCACGCTCTACAAGAATATGTGTACCCTCCGAGTGTTCCTCAAGTGGTGTCAGTCCATGGATTTGGTGAACTCGGGGTTAGTCCAGAACATGATTCTCCCCGAGCCGGGAGACGACACGCGAGACACCAAACTCGATGCTGAACGCGCCGACCAGATTCTGAACTATCTGGAGAAGTTCGAGTACGCAACGCTACGTCACGCGCTGTTCGCTCTCCTGTGGGATACCGGCTTCCGAATTGGGACAGTCCGTGCCATCGACCTCGACGACTACCACTCGGAAGAACAGTACGTGGAGATACACCATCGACCGGAGGAAGACACCCCGTTGAAGAACGGAACTCGCGCCGAGCGGGAAGTCAACCTCCATTCGTGGGTGTGCGAAATCCTTGACGACTACATCCTGATTCATCGCAATGACGTGACCGACGATTACGACCGCGAGCCGATGTTCCCCTCTACGCAAGGGCGAACTGTCCGGTCGAACCTCCGGATGCACATCAACCGCGTCACTCGTCCGTGTCACACTACGGGTGAGTGTCCACATGGACGCGAGCAGTCGGAGTGTGAAGCCGTCCAAGAGTATGACCTCGCATCCAAGTGTCCATCATCCGTCTCACCGCACCCGATACGACGCGGAGCAATCACCCATTGGCTCAACGAAGGTCACGGGAAGGAACTGCTCTCCGACCGGATGAACGTCTCTGTGAAGACGTTGGAGAAACACTACGACGCTCGAACGGAGAGAGAAAAGCGGGAATTGCGACGACGGGAGTTCGGGATGGAATAAGGATTTAGCAAACACATCCCGTGCCAATACCCCCGGGGTATGACCGTCCAAAACACCTCTCTATTTCTTTGAACTAGCATCGTCACCAAAGCGTTGTCGTGCGAATTTCGGTATCTATTTGCGACTGCTCCACGTCTTTAGAGTGAAGACTTCTCAGGGAACCTCAACCAGTTAGCCTCGGCTACGGTTCACTGCATCGAGGCCCGAGATTACTGATTACTATGTCGGCTACAACTACTACTGGCGAGACTGGAGTACAGTCAAAGACTACTACACCTTCCTCCTTCGTGGACTGGCGAACATTGAACGAACCGGGGCCTTCTAAAGAAGACGAGCAAAAGGCACGAGAGAGAACGCTTGAAATTGGGAACCGCACGGAAATTCACTGGAGGAAAGAGGGCGTGAAAAACAAGGCGGACTACAAACGGCTTGACCACCACAACCGAGACTGTCATTGGGAATATCGAGACGACGTTGACGTATACAGAGATGTTGATAACCAGTTCAAACGCGAATCACTACTTGCGTTGGCTGGACAGCTCGGCCTCTGTTCGATTCAACGGCGTATGGCTCTCGATCGGCTATTCAGCCTTGACCTCCAGAAGTTCGGTATGCGTTCTGATGTGGTTGCATTTTGTATCTGTGGGTTGGTGCTGAAGCAAGAAGCGGAACAGTATGGAGATGCGACACCATATCACCCCGCTCGTAGCTCTGAGAACAATCCTCCACCATTCGCACGGGTAGAGTCTGAACTCATCGGGGCGCAGGGTCGTACCACGAAGAACTACATCCAGAAAGTGTGGGGCAAACTCACTCAGGGCAATCCACCGACTCGAAGTGACGACGAGTGGAAGCCATTTGTTCGCTCACACTCTGATATTCAGAACCATCCTTCGCACCGACCCATATGGGCCTGAAGAATAACAGGAGCATCCCCACCCCGTATATAAACGCCTGCACAGTAGTTAGGGTAGAACGGTCTTGGAGAGGTGAGTCGTTGTCTACTGTACTTTCTCAGTGTCCTACAGCATCGAGGGGCTTTCTAACAGAATATGTAGGTGGCGTTTTAGTTCTCCATTCATCAGACAAACTAATTCTGCCGCACGAAATGACCACCTTCTTCTACGAGTGTTTTTTGAATAGACTCATTCATCGAGCAGTATGTTTCTCACCCCTCGATGCACCAAGCCACTCTATGATTGGGCAAGATAGTTGTCAGGGTAGCCTCCATACTGCCTGTTTTCGAAGATTCAAAGCACTTCTAAATCGACTAGAGGTCGAACTCCCTTTCAGAGCCGACTAAGTTGACCTATCGCCCACATAACCATCGCTAATGTGACGACGGCGAGGCCAAGACCAATTACTCCGCCAGCGGCGTCAACCGTTCTGATTGTTGTGCCCATGACGTTGTAGGCGGGATCGAGTACTCCTCTTCCCATCAAAACCAATGCGAAACCTCCGATACCGATAAGTAGCGCCCAACTTGGGACGCCACCTATTCCGCCACTACTTGCCATATGATTGCAATGTAACGCCACCCACACATTAATGCTCCTCAACCAGAGTGAATGTGAATTGTTGGAAGTGGATGAGATGTTGTAAGGATAACCGACGGTGTCAAAATCCAAATTTTGACTGAATATTTCGCAGACGGAGTTACAAAATGCGCGCTTTCATACACCAGTCAATGTTCTAACCGGGTGCTTTGATTCATCGAGCCGGTGTTCTTTCCCGCTCGATGTGATAGTATCCTGCTTTTGATTACACAGGATCACGCCTCAGAAATTCTCTACAGCGGCGATGAATGGCCCTCCGATGACTGCCGCCCCTATCACCAATATGAATGCAAATAGGGTCGGGTGAGCCGTTGCGAAACCTACCCACCCCGGAGTTAGTCCGGCTTCGAGATTCCCGCCCATTATGGTCATTGCAGTATCGTAGGCGAATAGTATTGCGAGGACTCCAAACCCTGCTTGGATATATCTCAATGCCTGTGACATAGTTTGTAATACTATTTGACAACTTAAGAGTCTTTCTCTGAATTACTAATTTCACATCAGATAGAGCATTTTCTGGTTGTCAGGGGAAACATTCTAGGTACTACCCCAACTACTCCAAGACGAAGCCTACCACATCTGGTGATTTGGACAGCACCGACCGCTCACTTGATGAGTCGTGATAGGGGTAGAACAGCACCACCGCTACGTCTTGCGGTTAACTACTCTCCACGAAGGAACTGAGTGGATGGGTTGGGGCAGATTTGAACTGCCGACTTCCTCCGTGTGAAGGAGGTGTCATAACCGGACTAGACCACCAACCCGGGTACGCACTCTCGGCTACCCGGTTGTGAAACTTAAGAGTTGCTTTCCGCGATTACGCTTCCTGCTTGCGGTAGCCTTCGAGCTTCTTGCGGGCTTCGCGGACGTTCTCTTTGACCTTGCCCTCCGCTTTCTTTTCGTAGCTCTTCAGGTCCTTCTGGAACTTCTCGACGCGCGAGGGTTCGGGTTCGGCCTCCTTGCCGCGGAGTTCGTCGAACCGCTGCTGGATGGTCTCGAACTCCTCTTTGGCTCCCTCTTTGGTGTGCTCGCCGGCTCGCTTGAGGTAGTACTGGGCGTCTTTAAAATGCTTGTTCATACACATCAATAGGCATGATAAGAGTTTAACCCTTTCCCCTCCGGGGGTCGATTTCACGTCGACTACGCTACACTAGTCGCCAGTTTCTTTTAGGCTGGCCAAAACCACAGCCTTTTTCTAATTGTTAGGCGCACCTAAAACCACGGCCGGTGCCACACTCCCATAGCGAGCCAGACTCGGTGCGTCGATGAAGGTGCGACGTGCCGCCGACTACCGTGGGCATCACCCGGTAGGTCCCTGTCCTGCTTCTCACCGGCCGCTCCGTTTCGACAGCCGCCATGCCAAGAGTTTACCAGACGGCGGTCCGACTGGACGGGTATGTTCGAGCGGTTCGCTATCCCGACGCCGTTTCAGGTCGGTCCGGTCAACGCCTATCTCGCAGGTCGGACACTGGTCGACCCCGGGCCAGACAGTGAAGAAGCCTGGTCGACACTGCTGTCCGGGCTGGAGACGCGGGAGCTCGGCCCCGAAGATATCGAGCGGGTACTCATCACCCACCCACACCCCGACCACTTCGGGCTCGCACAGCGGTTTCGCGACCTCGGCGCGGACGTGTACGCCAGCGAGCAGTGTGCCGACATCATCGCGGACTTCGAGGGTCGCTGGGAGTACGAGCGCGAGTTCTTCGTCGACTTCTTCGAGCGCAACGGGATGGCCGAATCGACGGCGGAGTCGGTGACCGACCTCCCAGAGGTGTTCCTGCGGTACGGGCCGGACGTCGAGACGGACACCGTCATCGGAGACGGAGACGACATGACCGTCGACGACACTCTGGTCGAGGTGGCGAGCGTCCAGGGACACGCCGCGGGCGAGCTGACGTTCTCCTACGAGGACGGTGACGACTACGTGGGCGTGGTCGGCGACAACGTCCTCCCCGACATCACGCCGAACCCGTTCCTCCAGCCGCCACCGGAGCCCGGTGCCGAGCGACCGCGGGTCCTCCCGCGCTACAACGAGGCGCTCGCCCGACAGCGTGACGCGGGCTACGACCGCCTCTTGCCGGGCCATCGCGACACGATAACGGACCCGGCAGGACGAATCGCGGAGATACTCGACGCTCACGAAGCGCGGACACAGGCCGTCGCCGAACTGGTCGAGGAGCCGACGACGGCGGTCGACGTGATGCACGGGCTGTTCGACGACCTCCCGGTCACAGAGCAGTTCTCGGGGATGAGCGAAGCGGTCGGCCACCTGGACGTCCTCGAAGCGCGCGACGAAGTCACGCGTCGTGAGCGTGGCGGCATGCTCGTGTACGAGCGGGCCTGACGAACGACGCCCGACAGAAGACGCTCAGCAGAAGTTCTGCGTGACGTACACGGAGGTGTTCCCGGACGTCTCGTCGACGTCGACGACCACACCGATGCCCTCACGGAACCAGTAGTCCGAGAGGAGGTTCTCGCGGTGACCCGTCGAGTTCATCCAGCCGGCGACTGCACGCTCGGCGATGTCGTCGTCGGTGTAGGCCACACCCGTGAACGAGACGTAGAAGACGTTCTCGCCGCCGTAGACGACGTTCTCACCGTCGACCCTGATGCGGCAATCGTACCGGAACTGGTCGTACCGGTTCAGGACGGTCTCACCCGTCGGTGCGACGTGGCCGACGTAGTCATTCGTGGCCATATCCGTGCTGTGATAGCGACTGACTTCGGCCAGTGACTCGTCGAACACCAGGGGTCTGAGGCCCTGTTCCACTCGCACCTCGTTCACCTGTGCGTGTATCGCCGCTTCGATGACCGAGTCGTCGAGGTCCGCAGGTGGGGCTTCCGGCGGGCCGAACTGGGCCTCCACCGGGACGAGCGAGGGATTCAACGCCAGAACGAGGGCGCCGAGAGACAGGACGAGCAGGAGTCTGGCCAGTGAACTCACGAGAGAACGGAGGTGTTCACGCCGAATAAGCGCGCGCTGGGCCCTCAGTAAGTCGGATTCTCCTCGGGAACACCGTCACGCTTGTTCACGACACGAGCCCAGACGAACAGCCCGTCGGAGAGTCGGTTCAGGTACTGAATCGCTTCCTCGTTGACCGGGTCGTTCGCGGCCATCGCGACCGCCCGCCGCTCTGCCCGTCGACAGACGGCGCGGGCGTGGTGGAGCTTCGACCCTTTCGCCGAACCGGTCGGGAGGATGAACGACGTGAGCGGGTCGAGCTCGTCGTCGTACTCGTCGATCCAGTCCTCGACCTGGTCGACGTGGGACTCCTCGATGACCGGGTCGTCCTCGTCGGGGTCGGGGTTCGCGAAGTCCGCCTGGACGATGTGGAGGTGGTTCTGGACGCCTTCGAGTTTCTCGTCGATGTCGTCGTGACCGGTCGGGCGGACCGTCCCGATGAGCGCGTTCAACTCGTCGACGGTCCCGTAGGCTTCGATTCGCGGACTGGTCTTGGCGACGCGAGACATGTCTCGGAGGTCGGTCATCCCGTCGTCACCACGACCGGTGTATATCTTCATATCCGGTGTTTCGACCGCCGGCCACTTAACTTGGCTCGCGCCGGAACCGGTTGCCCGGGACTCGTCCAGACAGGGTGAGAGCGGCGCACCGATTTCGTATCGTGAAATGCAGTTTACTGGCAGCCACTGGCCGTCTCGGGCGTGTCATCGCGGTAGACTCACCAGGTCGACCGGCACGCACGGAGTTCGTCTGCCGAACGTCTGACGTAAATTAATATGCGTGGCAATAACAAACAACGCTATGGCACTCCCGAACACCCGTGTCGCACCCGAGGAGGTTCTGGCGTCGTCCGCAGCGGACACCCCCGAGAAGGTAATCGCACTCGCAGAGTGTGACGACGACCAGCGACCGGAGCCCATCGGTTCGGACGTGTTCGAGGCGTTCGTCACCGAGACCGTCGACGACGACCCGTCCCGCAGGGAACCCGAGGCTCCCGACGACGTTCAGGACCTCGACCTCGACGAGCTCTTCCGATAGCAGGCGTGGACCGAATCGATAAAGTTCCACGCCCACGGAGCGCTGGGTATGAGCCTGGAAATGGAGCACTACTGCCCCGATTGTGAGGGTGACGAGACGTTCTACCGCGCTGCGAGCACAGAGATGCACCTCGGCGAGAAGATAAAGTGGCACTGCACCGAGTGTGATTACGGGTTCGTCAAGATCGACGGAGCCGTCGACACCAGCGAAGCCTGAACAGTCCACTTCTGCCGTCGAACCCCAGGGGTAAGAGTGGCAACACCAGCATCCCGACCGCCGAACTCCTCACTCCAGCGCGGCCTGTAGACCGGTGTCGACGGTGTACCACCACGACTTCTCCGGCACGAGTTCTTCCCCGTTCACGAAGAACGTCGGTGTCCCGCGGACCCCCCGGTCGATGCCGGACTGTCGGTCGGCCTCGACGGTCGGCCGGTGAGCACCGTCTTTCGCGTCCGCGACGACCCGCTTTGCGTCCGCACCCACACGACGGGCGACGTCCTCGATGGTCGCCCAGTTCATGTCGCCCTGTTCTTCGTACGCGCTCTCGGTGAACTCGAAGAACGCGTCCATTCCCTCGTTCGCCTGCACGCTTCGTCCTGCCATCGCCGTGTTCCACGACCACTCGCTCAGCGGGATGGGGAAGTCCCTGTGGATGTAGTAGACATCGCCCGTCGAGAGGTACTTGTCCTCGATCTTCGGCAGCGTCTCCAGGTGGAAGGTACTGCAGTGCCCGCACATGTAGTCGGTGTAGGCTTCGATCGTGACCGGTGCGTTCGCGTTCCCGAGCGCGGGTGACGCGAGGAGCGAGGTCTCGGCCGCCCCGGGTTGCTCGGCCCGCTGCCGGTCGCCTTCCGGACCGTTCGCATCCGCGGGAGTGTCGTTCGTCAGGTAGCCCATACAGCCTGCCAGTGTCGTGACTACCCCGGCACCGATTCCTCCGAGAAGCCATCGTCGCGAAGTCTGCTTCGTCATACCAGAAAAGAGGCTACTTTCTGCGATAAAGGTTACAGCGACGATGTGAGCTATCACCGCGTTGATGCCCGGTCATAAATGCTATACTGCGATAGCAAATCCGCGTTCGATAACAACCCTGCGGCCATCAGAGCAGGACCCTCGACGGCTCACTCAGTCGTCTCGTGATTCAGACGGAGCCGGCGCTGCGCGACGTGTCGTCCCGTAAAACACAGAACAGTCGAAGAGGCCGACCGCGCTACTCCTCGTCCAGTGACTGCCACGACAGCCGCAGGTCTCGCGCCGCCGAGGTCTGGTCGATGCGGCGGGCCGTGGTGCGCTCGGGAGCCGCCTCCAGCGTCTCGTCGTCTTCGGCTGCGACCGCGTTGAAGGCGTGGGCGAGCTGGTCGAGCGTCTCCTTGTTCTCTATCTCGGTCGGCTCGGTCATCAGCGCCTCGCTGACGATTTCGGGCCACTTCGTCGTCGGCGGGTGCACGCCGTAGTCGAGCATCCGCTTGGCCACGTCGGCGGCGTCCTGATCGCCCGCGCTCGCGACGAACTCGTGGTGGAACGGCCCGTAGGGCACCTCGTAGTCCACCTGGGTCGCGAGGTAGTTCGCGTTCAGGACCGCCTTCGCGCTGGCGTCGCGCAGGCCGGGGTCGCCCAGCCGGGCGATGTAGGCGTACGCCTTGAGCAGGACGAGCCAGTTGCCGAGGTAGCCGTGAACCTTCCCGACCGAGTGTTCGGGGTCGACCAGTTCGTACTTCCCGTCCGTCTTCTCGACCTGCGGCCGGGGGAGGAACGGGGCGAGGTCGTCGACCACACCGACTGGACCGGCCCCCGGACCACCGCCACCGTGGGGGGTAGCGAACGTCTTGTGGACGTTGTAGTGCATGATGTCGAAGCCCATGTCGCCGGGGCGGGCCCGCCCGAGCAGGGCGTTGAGGTTCGCACCGTCGTAGTAGAGCAGGCCACCCGCGTCGTGGACCATCTCCGCGATGGTCTCGATGTCACGCTCGAACAACCCGAGGGTGTTCGGGTTGGTGAGCATGAGCAAGGCGGTCTCCTCGGAGAGTGCGGCCTCGAGCGCGTCGAGGTCGACGCGACCGTCCTCACCGCCGGGGAGTTCGACCACGTCGTAGCCCGCGAGAGCGGCACTGGCGAAGTTCGTCCCGTGGGCGCTCTCGGGGACGATTATCTCCGAGCGGTCCTCGCCGTTGTGCTGGTGGTAGGCCTTCGCGACGAGCACGCCGGTGAACTCACCGGCCGCGCCCGCGGGGGGCTGGAGCGTGACCGCGTCCATCCCGCCGATACGGCCGAGGTAGTCCTGCAGGTCGTAGAGGATAGAGAGCGTTCCCTGGATACTCTCCTCGGGACGGTCCGGATGGACGGCCCCCGATTCGAGGGCGGCCACGTCCTCGGTGAACTTCGGGTTGTACTTCATCGTACAGGACCCGAGCGGGTACGGTCCCGAGTCGACGCCGTAGTTCATCTCCGAGAGGCGCGTGTAGTGCCGGGCGATCTCCGGTTCCGAGAGGTCTGGCAGGTCGAGCGAGTCTCGCGTCAGGTCGTCTGGGAGCGGCGAGTCGTCGAGGTCTGCCTCCTTCGTGTGCTTCTCCGAGAGCAGCGGTTCGTAGCGCTCCTCGTCGTGGGTCCACCGTGCCTGGTCGAAGTTCATTTCGCCACCTCCGCGAGCGTCTCGACGAAGTCGTCCAGTTGCGCATCGGTCGCCCCCGTCACACAGAGCTGTATCTCGTGTTCACCGAGGACGTGGACCGCGTAGCCCTCGTCTTCGAGGTCTTCCGAGATGGCCCTCGCGGGCTGGTCCGTGTGTGCGACGAACTCCCGGAAGTGGTGTCGGTCGTGTATCGGTGCTTTCACACCGACGATGTCAGTGACGCGGTCGGCGAGGTCGCTTGCCCGCGTGACCGACTCCCCGGCGAGGTCGGCGAGGCCGTCCGGCCCCAGCGACGCCGCGTGCATGGCAGCCCGGAGCGCGACCCACGCCTGGTTCGTACAGATGTTCGAGGTCGCCCGCTCCCGGCGGATGTGCTGTTCACGGGTCTGGAGCGTGAGCGTGTACGTTCGCTTCCCGTCCGCGTCCTCGCTCGCCCCGACGAGACGGCCCGGCACCTGCCGGACGTAGTCCTCGCGGGTGGCGAACAACCCGAGGCCCATCCCGTAGCTGGTGGGCATCCCGAGCACGTCCGCCGAACCGACGACCACGTCCGCGCCGACGCTCGCCGGCTCCTGTAGCAGCGCGAGTGCGACGGGGTCCGACCCGAGCGTGAACAGCGCGTCGTTGTCCTCGGCGAGGTCGCCGATGGCGTCGAGTCCTTCTTCCACACAGCCCCGGACCGTCGGGTTCTCGGCGTACACCATGACGGTCTCGTCGCCGACCATGTCCGAGAGCGCGTCGAGGTCAGCGTTCCCGTCGTCCATGGGGTACGTGTCGACGGTGAGGTCGGTGCCCGAGACGTAGTTCGCAAGCACCTCGCGTCGCCCTTCTGCGAGGTGCCGGGGGACCAGCACCTGCGTCCCCGAGGTCTGTCGGAGGCGGTCGGCGAGTGTCGCCGCCTCGCCGAGCGCGGTCGCGGCGTCGTACATCGAACAGTTCGCGACGCCCAACCCCGTGAGTTCGACCAGCATCGACTGGTACTCGAACAGCGCCTGCAGGAACCCCTGCGTGATTTCGGGCTGGTACTGCGTGTACGAGGTGAGGAACTCCGAACGAAGCGAGAGGTGGTCGACGACCGACGGGACGTAGTGGCCGTAGTGGCCCCGTCCGAGGAGTTCGACCAGGTCGTCGTTTCGGTCGAGTGTGGCTGCTACTTCGGCCCGAACGGTCCGTTCGTCGCGTGCCTCGATGCCGAACTCGCCGTCGAACAGGACGCTCTCGGGGATGTCGAAGAGGTCGTCCTCGCTGTCGACGCCGATGGCCTCGAGCATCGCGGTCGTGTCCGCCCGGGTGTGCGGCGCGAATGGGCTACCCTGTGTTGTGTCGTGTCCACTCATGATGTCACTGGTGTACGTGCGTCCTCGCCCGCGGCCGTCCCACGGCCGATGTTTCGATTCACAATAGCGCGCTTGGGACTACTGGCATATGATTGCCGTGGTTCGCCCGCCGGAGGTGTACACGAACGTGGTTATAATAGAACCGGGGAGAGGGGTGATACGCTCGTTTCTGCATACCCGGCGGCAGTATTTTCCGCGGGAGCGAACGAGCGGTGGGACCCGCGGACGACCGCCCTCAGGCGACCTGGTCCGCGTACTCGTCGGCGCTCAGCAGGTCGTCCAGTTCGGCCTCGTCGGCCAGCGTGACCTCCAGCATCCAGCCGTCACCGAACGGGTCGTCGTTGACGAGTTCCGGCGCGTCGAACAGGTCCTCGTTGACGGCCGTGACCTCGCCGGAGACCGGCGCGTACAGGTCGGAGACGGCCTTGATGGACTCGATGACGCCGAAGGCCTCGCCCTGTTCGACGTCGTCTCCCACCTCGGGGAGTTCGACGAACACGACGTCGCCCAGTTCGTCCTGTGCGAAGTCGCTGATGCCGATGCGGACGGTGTCGCCGTCGCGGAGTGCCCATTCGTGCGATTCCTCGTACTTCCGGTCGTCAGGTGTCTCGAAGCTCATGTATCTCGTTCGTAGAAGGGGAGTGGTTCGACTACCGCTTTCTTCGCCCGGCCGCGAACCAGCACGTGCAGGCTGGTGCCGGGGTCGGCGAAGTCGGTCGGTACGTAGCCCAGGCCGATGGGTTCGTCCAGGGTCGGGCTCATCGTCCCGCTGGTGACGGTGCCGATGACGGTGTCGTCGGTGTCGGCGATGTCGTACCCGTGCCGGGGGATGCCGCGGTCGACGAGCCGGAAGCCGACGAGTTCCTCCTCGACGCCGTCCTCTTTGACGGACTCGAGGGCGTCACGGCCGACGAACTCGGTGTCGAGTTTGACCGTGAAGCCGATGCCGGCCTCGTAGGGGGTCCGGGGTTCGTCCTCCGGGTGGAAGTCCTGCCCGGAGAGGAGCAGGCCCGCCTCCAGCCGGAGGGTGTCACGCGACCCGAGCCCGCAGGGTTGCACGTCGTCGAACGCCTCCCACACGTCGACGGCGTCGTCCCACGGAACGACGAGTTCGAACCCGTCCTCACCGGTGTAGCCGGTCCGGGCGACCAGGCACTCTGCGCCCGCGACCTCGCTGTAGCGGGCCGTAAAGCGCGAGAGGTCGGCCACGTGGCCGGCGGCCGCGTCGCTGACGTGGTCGACCGCGTCGGGACCCTGGACCGCGAACATCGCGAAGTCCTCGGTCCGGTCGGTGACCGTCGCGTCGAGGCCCCACTCGTCGCGGTGGCTCGTCCACCGGTCGAGCATCTCCTGTTCGTGGCCCGCGTTCGGGACGAACAGGTACGTCGGGTCCGCGTCGTCGGCCTCGTCGGGGTAGCGGTAGACGACCGTGTCGTCGACGATAACCCCGTCCTCGCGACAGATGCAGGAGTACTGCGAGTCGCCGGGGCCCAGTCGCTCGACGTCGTTGGTCGTCAGTCGCTGCATCAACCGGGTGCCGTCCGGCCCGGACACTTCGATTTCGCCCATGTGCGACACGTCGAAGATGCCCGCACTGGCGCGAACTGCCTCGTGCTCGGCGCGGATTCCATCGAACTCGACTGGCATGTCCCAGCCACCGAACTCGGTGAACTTCGCGCCGGCAGCGTCGTGTTGCTCGCGCAACGGCGGTGTCCTCAGGGCCATATCTGGACCCTCTCTCGCCGGCAAGTAATGTTTTCGTATCCCGTCGAGTGGTCGCCGGTTCTTCGCATGCTGTTGGGGTGTTCTGGCGTGCAGGGAGGAACCGTGTGCTCGTGGGGGAACTCGGTGCGGGTGGCGTGCGCGGACTCGCGTGCCGGAGGCCGCGAGTAGGAAGCGCACGAGGGAGGAGCGGAACGGAGTGGAGCGACTCGGCTGGGGAGGCTGTGGTGCGGGGCGGTCGCGGTCACGGACGCTAGCGTGAGTCGACGACAGTTCGACGTGTCCACCCCGCGTTCGGGTCGCAGTTGCACTGGTAACGAACGTGCGCGACCCCAGCGTGGCTGGCACTGGCCCGACGAGCAAGCAGTTCACTCACGCTGGTGGCGAGGGCCGCAACCGCACAGCACCACACCCGCCCAGCACGAATCAGAACCCACTACACCACCCGCCCAGCACGAATCAGAACCCACTACACCACCCGCCCACGAAACACCCAGCAAGAACACGCATGACCCGATTCGATGCGACGACGGAACCGACACGAATCGAACTGGTCGCAGACGCCATCGCGGCACATCGAGAGCGCGGGAGCCCGTACACCACCATCACTGTCGAGCCGACTGACACCGACCGCGAACTCGGCCACGGCGCGCCCTGGGTGCAGTACTTCGAGAAGACGGTCGCACTGGACTGCACCGACTACGAACTCGACCAGCTGAAGTCGCTCTGTGACGAGTTCCCGTCGTTCAGCGTCGAAGAGCTCGTCACGCCCGAAGAGGCCGAGGGGACCCACGCCCGCATCACGGCGCGGACCGACGACGAACGGGTCGGGCAGTTCGTCGACCGGGTGTTCCGGGACGTGTTCGACCGTCCAGAAGCGTACCGGCTCTGGGTTACTGACATCTGATTCCAAGACAGAACACTATTTGTTCGGTGGGCTTGTACGGCCGACCATGAGACAACCGCACAGCGACCCGAATAGAGACGACGCCGTCGTCGAGCCGGAACGCCGATGCAACTACTCCGTACCCGGTGGGGGTGGTGGGTGATGGACGAACCGCTGCTCTCACATCCCGTCGTCCCGGTCGCAGGCGAGAAAGACGCCCACGCGACGCTCGAAGCACTTCTGCCGTACCTCACAGACGAGTCCCGACTGACCATCGTCCACGTCGTCGAGAAGGCTGGCGGCGCACCGGACAAGGCGTCGGTCGAACAGCGTGAGGAGTACGCCGAGGAGGCGTTCGCGGTCGCACGCGAGAAGTGCGCCGAAGCCGGCATCGACTACGAGACGAAGCTGGCCTACGGCCGGAACGTCTCGAAGGCCATCTTCGACACCGCGAAGGAGGTCGACGCGACCGCGGTCGCGTTCGTCCCGCGCGAGGGCAGCCGCTTGCTGCGGTTCATCACGGGCGATACGACGCTCGACCTCGTGACGGAGGCCGAACTGCCAGTCATCGCGCTCCCGGGAGGTGACGAATGAGCGACGAGGAACTCGCCAAAGACCTTGGCCCGCTCGCCGCCCTGACCATCGGGGTCGGGACGATGATCGGCGCGGGCATCTTCGTCCTGCCGGGCGACGCGATCAGCCAGGCAGGCTCGCTGGCGGTCGGGTCGTTCGTCCTCGGCGGCGTCATCGCCATGCTCACCGCGCTCTCCGCCTCGGAACTGGGCACCGCCATGCCGAAATCCGGCGGTGCGTACTACTACGTCAACCGGGCGCTCGGGCCGCTCTTTGGCTCCATCGCCGGCTGGTCGAACTGGATGGGCCTCGCGTTCGCCTCCGCGTTCTACATGGTCGGCTTCGGTGAGTACATCCGCAACATCTTCGGGCTGGCCACGGGCTACTCCCTCGCTGGAATAACCCTGCCGACGGTCAAGATCGTCGCGCTCGCCGGTGCGGGCCTGTTCGTCCTCGTCAACTACGTCGGGGCGAAAGAGACGGGACGGCTCCAGAACGTCATCGTCGTTATCCTCGTCGCCATCCTCGCCGTGTTCACGACCATCGGGTCGATCAGTGCAGACCCCGTGAACCTCCCCGAGAGCAAGGGCTTCGGCCCGATGATGACCACGACGGGACTCATCTTCGTCTCCTATCTGGGCTTCGTCCAGATCACGAGCGTCGCCGAAGAGATCAAGAACCCGGACAGGAACCTCCCACGAGCGGTCATCGGGAGCGTCCTCATCGTCACCGCCATCTACGCGCTGGTGCTGTTCGTGATGAGCGCGGCGGTCCCGGCCGGATTCATCCAGAGCCTCGACCCCGACAAGATCGCGGTCGTCGAAGTCGGGCGCACCCTGCAGGGTGGCCTGCTCGCCGGCGCGCTCCTGTTCGGTGGCCTGCTTGCGACGGCCTCCAGTGCGAACGCGAGCATCCTCGCGTCCTCGCGCATCAACTTCGCGATGGGCCGTGACCGCATCGTCACCCCGGAACTCAACGAGATTCACAACCGCTACGGGACGCCGTACCGCTCCATCGGCATCACGGGCGGGTTCATCCTCGCGTTCATCGTCGTCGCACCCATCAACATGCTCGCCGAACTCGGCAGCGTCCTGCACCTCGTCATCTACGGGCTGCTCAACCTCGCCCTCATCGTGATGCGTGAGGCCGACGTCGAGGGGTACGAACCGTCGTACACGGTCCCACTGTACCCAATCACGCCCATCGTGGGTGCGCTGTCGTCGTTCGCACTCATCTACTTCATCACCCAGGAGGTGCAGCTGCTCGGCCTCGGCTTCGTCGTCTTCGCCGCGGTGTGGTACCTGACCTACGCCCGGTCCCGGACCGAACGCCAGGGCGAACTCTCGGAGTGGATTCTCGCTCGCTCCGACGAGATGCCCGACTCCGCGGTCAACGCCGCGAACACGGTCGCCCCCGACGGCGGCCAGTTCCGCGTGATGGTCCCGCTCGCCAACCCCGAACACGAGAAGGACCTCATCTCGCTCGCGTCGGCCATCGCCAAACAGCGCGGCGGCACCGTCGTCGCGACCCACATCGTCCAGGTGCCCGACCAGACCTCGCTGTCGTACGCGAAGGACCACGTCGACGAGATGGACCCGGACAGCAGGGCGCTGCTCGATTCCGCGCGGGCGAACGCCGAGGCGTTCGACGTGCCGGTCGAGACCCACACCATCCTCTCGCACCGCTCGTTCGAGGAGGTGTTCGACGCGGCCCGCGACCACAACGCGGACCTCGTCGTCATGGGCTGGGGCCCGCACTCCCACGGCCGCGCCGAGAGCCGCGTGGACGAACTCACCCAGGACGTGCCGTGTGACTTCCTGGTCCTGAAGGACCGCGGGTTCGACCCGAAGAAGGTCCTGGTGCCCACCGCGGGCGGCCCGGACTCCGACCTCTCCGCCGAGGTCGCACTCGCCTTGCAGTCCCAGTACGAGTCCGAGATAGAGCTGCTCTACGTCCGGCGGACCGACGAGGAAACCCACGAGGAGGCCGAAGCCTTCCTCCACGACTGGGCCTCGGACCACGACCTGACGAACGCGACGTACATCGTCGACGACGGCGGTGACGTCGAGGCAGCCATCGAGCGCCACGCCCGCGACGCGTCGATGCTCATCGTCGGCGCGACCGAACGTGGCCTGCTCTCGCGCCTCCTTCGCGGGTCGCTCGTCATGGACGTCATCAGCGACGTCGACTGTTCGGTCCTGCTCGCCGAGAAGGAACGCAAGACCAGCATCCGC
The DNA here is from genome assembly GCF_051801355.1 of Haloarchaeobius ordinarius. Classification (GTDB taxonomy): domain Archaea; phylum Halobacteriota; class Halobacteria; order Halobacteriales; family Natrialbaceae; genus Haloarchaeobius. The sequence goes on from NZ_CP196560.1 coordinate 25,928, forward strand.
GAACGCCTGTTCGGTCGGCGGTAACCACCCGGTTCGCCACCGAACTGGATACATAAGCGAACAGCCTGTTCGGCTGGTATCCCCCTTTCGTCTCGGTGTCTACTACTCACAATAGTCTGTGACGAGTATGTGTGAGTAGCACTGGAGGGGGAGGAGTGACGTGGACGACAGCAACAGCCATAGCAATAGCCATAGCAACAGGAACGGAATCGGTGTAGACGGCTCCCGGGAGTGGCGATGAGGAGCGTCGTTCGGACGGTGAACGCGGTGCTGACGTGGACGCTCGTGTTCGGCCTCTTTACACTCTCTGGGTACGCGTACACGCGGGGAACGGTCCTCCTGGCGGTGGTTGCCGCGTTCGTGGCGCTGCTCGCCGCGGGCCCCGCCCTCACCGGCGGGCCGGTGACACAGGTCGCCCCGTGGCCGCTCGTCACCATCGCGTGTGTCCCGCTGACTACGCGGACCTTCGGGTCAGAGGTGTTCGTCTCGGCCGGTGCTTCCCTGAAAGAGTGGCTGTCCTCGCTCACCGGCGAGCACAGCCTCTCCTCGCTCGTCCCGTCGATGCGTGAGACCGGTGCCTGGGTGTTCTCGCTGGCTCAGAAGTACGACCTCGAGGTCGTCGTCTTGACCGCGGGTGACGCCAAGCAGGTGCTGTTCTCCCTGGCCGACAGGGTCGGCGTCGACCTCCCGTACTACGTCTCGCCGGCGTTCAGAGGGGCGGTCGTCTCGACGCTCGTGACCAGTAGCTTCGAGAACGTGTTCACCTTCGTCGACGCGGCGTCGGTCGCAGCGGCCGCGCTCCTCGGCGTGGCGTTGCTCCAGCAGTTCACCAGTCTCCGCATGACGACGAGTTTCGGGCGGCTGTTCGTGGCCGTCGCCACCATGGGCCTCACCGGCTTCTGGGGTATCGCTCGCTGGTTCGCCACGGACGCGTTCGGCGTCACCCTGGTGACGACCAACGACGCCCTCATGGTCGAGTTCGCGACCGCCAGTGTGGCGGGCATCCTCGTCGCACTGCTGTTCGGACGGTACTTCTGCCGGTCGCGCCCAGAGCCAGCGTCCACCGTCTCGCCATCCATCACGACCGACGGTGGGCGGTCCCCGGAACCAGCCACCGAAGCGTCGTCGGGGTCGCCCCCACGACTCACCATTCGCGCCGCCGCGGCACTCGTCAGGGTGATGCAACTCGCCCTGCTGGCCATCGCCTACGTCGGGTACGAGCAGGCCAGTCTCGGCATCCTCGTGAACGCACTCGGCGCGTTCACCATCACGTTCCTTCCCGCCATCCTCGGCCGCGACCGTCGGTTCACCATGCACGTCTACCTGACGTTCTGGCTCACCGCGGCGGTCCTGCTCCACGCCGCCGGCACGCTCGGGCCCTACGGAGACATCGTCTGGTACGACGACCTCACGCACACGCTCTCGGCGTCGGTCGTCGCCGCCGTCGGCTACGCCACCGCCCGGTCGCTCGAGGCCCACAGCGAGACACTCCGACTCACGCCCTGGTTCACCTTCCTCTACCTGCTGCTGTTCGTCATGGCCGCGGGCGTGGTCTGGGAACTGCTCGAATTCGGCGTCATGTTCGCGGCTGACCGAGCCGGTCAACCAGCCCCGCTCGTGCAGTCCGGACTCGACGACACCGCCTCCGACCTCATCTACGACACCATCGGTGGCGTCGTCGTCGCACTGTTCGGGTCGGTGTCTCTCACCGATGCCCCGGCCGACCGGTCGGCTGAGACCTCCCGGCGGACGACCTGACCCTGACAGTTCCGGCCGGTTCGCGTCGGTTACCGCCCGGTCCCCACTATCCTCAATAGTCAGTAACGAGTACCTGTCACTAGCAAGGGGGGAAGAGCTTGCACGAGAGCTACAGCACACGTCCGGAGAGTGGTATCGCCCGTAACCGACCGACAGGGGGGCACGGATGAGCCGCGTGGGTCGCTCGCTGAACGCAGTGCTCACGTGGACACTCGTGGCCGCACTCGTCGCGCTCGCCGTACTCGCCTCCCAGCGTGGGGCCATCCACTGGGCGGGACTCACCGGCTTCGTCGCACTCCTCGCGGCCGGCCCCGCACTCACCGGACGGTCGGTGACGCGGGTCCCACCGTGGCCCCTGCTCGTCATCGCTGGCGTGCCCCTGACGACGCGGACATTCGGTCCAGAGACGGTCGGGGCCACCGCCGGGGATGCCACGGGGAGAGCACTCGCCGCCGCCGGTGACCTCGGCCTCGACCTCTCCTGGCTCGTCACCCCGGGTGTCGTCCACGGGAGTTTCGAGACCGTCGCCACCTTCGCCGACGCCGCCGCACTGGCGGCCATCGCCCTCCTCACCGTCGCGCTGGTCCAGCAGTTCTCCAGCCTGCGCATGACTACTGGCTTCGGGATGCTGTTCGTCGTCGTCGCCACCATGGGTCTGACCGGCTTCTGGGCGGTCGCTCGCTGGGCCGCCGCGGACGCCCTCGGCCTCACGTTCGTCGCCACGAACGCGGCACTCATGCACGAGTTCGCCACCGCGAGTCTGGCCGGGTTCCTCGTCGCCGTCTTCTTCGGCCCGTACTTCTGCCGGGCACGGCCCGAGTCTCGCCCCGGCCGCCCGCTCGTGACCGACGGCGGTGAACCCGCTTCGGCACGACAGCACGGAGGGAACGAATGAACCCCCTCGGACCGTTCGAACGCGCCGCCAGCCTGCTCGTTCGACTGATGCAACTCGCCCTGTTGGCCATCGCCGTCGTCGGACTCCAGCAGACCGACGTCGGCATCGTGGTGAACGCACTCGGCGCGCTCGGTATCACGCTCCTGCCCGCCGTCCTCAGACGCGACCGCCGGTTCACCATGCACGTCTACCTGACGCTCTGGCTCACCGGAGCGGTCCTGTTCCACGCCGCCGGCATGCTCGGCCCGTACGCCGACTTCGTCTGGTACGACGACGTTGCCCACGCCACCTCGGCGTCGGTCGTCGCCGCCGTCGGCTACGCGGCCGCCCGCTCGCTCGACGTCCACAGCGAGAGACTCCGACTCACGCCCTGGTTCACCTTCCTCTACCTGCTGCTGTTCGTCATGGCCGCCGGCGTCCTCTGGGAACTGTTCGAGTACGGCGTCACCCTCGCAGCCGTCGAACTCGGACAGCCCGCCCCGCTCGTCCAGTCCGGGCTCGACGACACCGTCTCCGACCTCCTCTACGACACCGTCGGTGCCCTCGCCGTCGCGCTGTTCGGCTCGATGTACCTCACGGACGCCATCGGTGCGCGTCCCGACGGTACGGAGAGCCGCTCCACCTGAGTCGAACGAGACAGCCCGACTTCATTTCCTGCTGCCGATGTGGCCATTCGAGCACACCACCTACTAGTCCTACGATGCAACACCAACCCGAGTCCCCGGACGGGCGCTCGACAGCGCACGCCTCGTCATCGACCATCGACCCGGTTCGACCGCGCCGGGTCGACAGACGCGCACTGCTCGCCACCATCGGGAGCGCCGGTGTCCTCGCGACCGCAGGCTGTCTCTCCCGTCGCCGACAGGACACTCCCGTCGGTGACCCGGCACCCGGAACCCAGACGCAGTACCCGTCTGATGCGACCGTCTCGTTCGTCACACCCACCGACGGTGACGTCATCGCCGGCGGCGTGTCGGTGGTGATGAACGCCTCGAACGTCGACATCGAAGCCGCTGGCAACGCACGGGCCGGTGCCGGACACTTCCACCTGCTGGTCGACACCGACCCGGTTCCCGCCGGTGAGATAATCCCCGCCGACATACGACACTTCCACTACGGCGGCGGCGAGTCCGAGACCGTCCTCGACCTCGCCCCGGGCGAGCACCGTCTCGTCTGTCAACTCGGCGACGGGAACCACCGGGCGACCACCCTCACCGACACCGTGACCGTCACCGTCGTCGGCGGTGCCAGCCTCTCCATCGTCACGCCGACGGACGGCGACACCGTCACGAACCCGTTCGTCGTCCGGTGGGCGACCGAGATGGTCCAGCTCGAACCCGCCGGGACGGTCCGCCAGAACGCTGGCCACGCCCACCTGCTCGTCGACACCGACCCCATCCGTGTCGGTACCCGTATCCCCGCCGACCCGAACCACCTCCACTACGGCGGCGGCGAGTCCGAGGCCACGCTCGACCTCTCACCCGGTGAGCACCGCCTCGTCTGTCAACTCGGGAATGGGAGCCACCTCGCGATGCCACTCGTAGACGAGGTGACCGTCACCGTCACAGAGTAGTCCAGATTCGGATATAATCGTTGATTTTCACTATCTGGTCTCTGCTAACACGTGAATAGCTATGGACGAAACGTGTGTACCACCGGACGGGACAGCGCGGTCGAAAGAGCATCGACCCGTCTGTTCGGCCAGCCGATTCGGCACCGGAACGGTCGTTCGACCACTGTCCCTGGTATCCCACCACCGCTCGCCGTTCCCTCCCCCCACTTTCCCCGGCCAGCGTCGTCACGCCGACACCGGACCCGCGTACCCGGTGAACGGAACCGATAGCCGCCCGACGGTCACCTCGCTGCAGGACGACGAACAGGGCCCACGGGTGTTCCGCCACTCTCAGTCCTCGAGACGCTCCGACCTGCCACCATCGTCCGGTGAGAGTTGTCGGTAGACCCTGGCGAGAACAGCCATCGTGGTGACCCCGTACACCGCCGCGAGGAGTCCCGGGAGTGTCGCCTCCGGGCCGGTGGAGCAGGCATCCCTCGAGGATTCGCTTCGTCGCACCGGCCACGAACCTTCGCATCACGACGAAGGTGAGCGATGTGCTCACCACGAGAGGGAACCCCGCCGAAAGAAACATCCCTTCGGCCGTTCCGGCGAACTGAACTCGCGCCGTGTCACCACTACGCGGAGAGCGACATCGTCGAAGAAACGGTGAAAAGGAAGACGGTTCGAGGACTGGGAATCAGTTCCCGAACATCTGGCGCATCATCGGGTGCATCTCCATGAGCTGCTCCTCGGCGATCTCCTCGTACAGCTTGTACGTGATGGAGACCGTCAGCAGCAGCCCCGTCCCGGTGACGCCACCGACGGTGCCGAGCATGTTCGCCAGCACCGCCAGCAGGCCGACCAGCGCACCACCGATGACGGTGACTTGCGGGATGTACCGCTCCATCACCTTCTCGATGACGCCGACGTTCTGGCGGAAGCCGGGAATCTGCATCCCGGAGTTCTGGATCTGCTTCGCGGTCGCCTTCGGACCCATGTCGGTCGTCTCGACCCAGAAGATCGCGAACACCGCACCGCCCGCGATCATGAACGTCAGGTCGACGCCGACACGGATGAGCACCTGCCAGACCTCCATGCTGGCTGCCTGTCCGGTGCTCCACCACATCCAGTCACCGGGCGACTGGATGGGTGCGAGGTAGTAGAACAGGCCGCCGATGGCCTGTCCACCGCTGTACTGGGCGACCCAGTTCGGGAGGCCGACTGCGCTGTTCAGCCCGCGCCCGAGGAACTGGATGTTCGCCTGCAGGGCGCGAACCAGGATCATCGGCAGGACGCTCGCGTAGATGAGCTTCACGGGGAAGCGACCGCGTGCGCCCTTGACCCTGGCGTGACTGAGCGGAATCTCGACCCGCACGGACTCGGCGTAGACGACGATGGTGAAGATGATGATAGTCGTCGCGAGGGCGATGATCTGGCCCTCCGATCCGAGGAACTGTGCGAATCCGGACGCCGTCAGCACGTTGAAGTCGACGTTGCCAGCGACGATGGCGAACCACCGGCCGAACATGTCGAAGAAGCCGGTGACGAGGCTCTGGCTCACGCCTGCCACGATGAACAGGCCGATACCGGAGCCGACGCCCCACTTGCTGACGATCTCGTCCATGAACAGGACGAGGATGCCGCCGACCAGAATCTGGGCGAAGATGAGCAGCTGGACGGCGAGAGTCGCGTTCGCCTGGCCGACGATGCCGGCCATCGTGGACGCCGCCGCCTGCTCGACCGGGAGGATGGCGTTCGAGAGGAACACCATCGGCAGGCCGGTCAGGCAGATCATCACCAGCACCAGTAGCTTCTGGAGGCCCTGATAGAGCACCTGGTCACGCGGATCGTTGGTGTCGAGTCCGAGCAGGTTCGCCCCGCCGAGCAGTTGTAGGACGATGCTCGCCGTGACGATCGGACCGATACCGAGGTGCAGTATCGAGCGATTCGCGCCCGCCAGTATCGAGCGGAACTGGCCGAACGCGTCGCCGCTCGCTCCCGCACCGACCGGAACCGTCCCGAAGACGGTGACGGTAGTGAGGAAGAAGTACAGCACCAGCACGCCAGCGGTCCACCCAAGCTTGCGCTTGAACGGGACGTGGCCCTCTGGTCGTACCACTGCGGGCATCCGCGTCAGGATCGGTTCGGCAGCCTCCTTCCATCCCATGGCTTATTCCTCGTCGGCGGTCTCGTCTTGAGTGTCTTCCGATTCTGCTTCCTCCGCGCGGTCGGTGAGCACGGCTTCGCCGCCAGCCTCTTCGATGAGGCCGCGAGCGCCTGCCGTGAACGCGTCCGCGTGGACTTCGAGTTCGTTGCGCACCTGACCGCTACCGAGGACCTTCACGACGTCTGCCTCGTGTCCGTCCTCGACGACGTCGCGGGCATCGACGACGTAGCCGTCGCCGTTCTCCTCCGCGGTGCCGTCTGCGACGTACAGGGCGATGTCCTCGTCCAGCTTCTGGACGTTGATCTCGAGGACCGTGTCCTGGACGTCCTGCGGGCGCTTGAACCCGTGCTTGCCGAGCGGTTCGTAGTTGTGGAACTCGTGTTTGTCACGGCCAGCTCGACCGCGGCCACCACGGTGACCGGCTCCACGTCGGTTCTTGTGTGTGCCGCCACCGTGTGTGCGCGAGCCGCGCTGGCGTCGTTTCTTGCTCGTCATGGTTATCGCATTGCCGTGAGGAGCTTGTCGATCTCCTCGGTCGTGTGCTTACCGAGCTCGCCACCCTCCTTGGTCGGGTGCTTGATACCGTCGTGCCCCTTCCGCGGCGGGTGCAGGCGCAGGACCGGCGAGAGACCCTGCTCGCGCAGCGTCGTCTCCTCGGCCAGCAGCGCCTCGGCGAGACTGGCGATGTCGTCGTAGTCGGTGTTCTCGGCGACCCACTCGTCGTCCACGTCGGCGTCACCCTCGACGGGCTCGGCGCGCTTGGCGAGGACGACTTCCAGCACGTCCTGGCTGGGTTCGCCCATCGCGACGTAGTCGTTGACCTTCGTGAGCATCCCACGGTAGGTGTCACGCTCGGGAACGAGCGTCGCGTGGTTCACGCGGTGGATGTTCAGCATCTTCAGCGTGTCGTGGATGTCGCCGGACATGTCGACCTCACCGCGGAGCTGGACGACCGCCTTCATTGCTCGGCCACCTCCTCGGCTTCGGACTGCGTGCGTGCACGGCGCGACTGCGACGCGTTCTCCAGGGCGTTGAACGTCGCCTTGGCGAAGTTGACGGTCGTGCGCGTGTTCCCGTAGCTCTTCGTCCACGCGTCCTCGATGCCGGCGAGTTCCAGCACCTTGCGGACGGTGTCGGAGGCCGCCAGACCCAGCCCGAGCGGGGCGGGGATGAGCTCGACCTCGACGGACCCGGCTTTACCCGAGGTCCGGTGGGTGAGCGAGTGCGGCTTCGTGGAACGGTCTTCCCACGAACCGGAGCCGCGGGGCACGTCGATGATGTTCAGCTTCGCGATACCGATCGCCTTCTGGATGGCAGCCCCGACCTGGTCGTCACGCCCCTCGGCGTACCCGACGTATCCGTCGCGGTTGCCGATGGCGACGACACAGCGGAACTTCACACGTCGGCCAGAGTCGGTCATGCGCTGGACCATGTTGATGTCCAGCACTTCGTCGTCCAGTCCAGGGAGGAGCTGGTCGACGACCTCGGGCTCCTTCAGCGGGAGACCGGAGTTGAGGGCGGCTTCCATGGAGTCGATCTCGCCCTCCTGCACCATCTTGCCGAGCCGTGTGACGGGTTCCCATCCGTCGTTGTAGTTTCGGCTCATATTGTTAGAGCTCCATCAGCGTCTCACGCACTTCGTCGAAGTGCGCGGGGAGGTCTGTTGCGTCGAAGTCGCCGCTGTACAGCGGTTCGTCGAGTTGCTCTGCGTACTCCGCGATGTGCTCGCCGCGGTTACGCGGCCAGTCAGCCAGCACGGCATCGTTGTGCGGAATCTCGAGGCCAGCGTCGATAGCGCCCTCCTGGACGGCGAACACCTTCGAACCGGGCGTCGCCGTGTTGAGGCCGATGTCGAGCACTGCTTCTTCGAGACCTGCGTCGATGGCGCGCTTGCCCGCGAGGAGCCCAGTCAGGTACGCCGCCGGAAGGTTCCCCGTGGGAGCCTCCCAGCCGTACTCGGCCAGGTCCTGCGAGTGCGCACTCGCGTGTGTGTTGTCACCGTCGGGGCCGGGGGAGACCAGCTGCGCCATCATGTGCTTGTTGCTCTTGCGTGCAACGAGCCGGGGTTTCCCGGATTTCAGCAGACGCAACCTCTGATGGTAATCAGTCCGGACCTCGCGGCGACGCCGCATCGGAACCTTGTATCGTGGTCCTGTCGCCATTTATTCGTCACCGTAGTTGTTGTCGATGTAGTTCAGCAGGTACTGGACGCTGCGGAACTCCCCGCCACGGGCCTTGTTGTAGAGTTCACGGTACTGCGTACGCGTGATCTCCCCGTTGCCGCGGAGTTCGTTGAGCTTCTTTCGCTGCGCGCGAATCCGCTTTTGCCACTCCTTCTTCGAGTTGGCGCGACCGCCTTTCTTGCCCTTGCGCTTGCCCGGGCCCTTCTGGTGGCCGTAGGCGCGCTTGGCTTTGCGCTCGCGGGAGCGACCCTTGGAGTTGCCTTTCTTCTCCTTCGCTCGAATCGAGCCCTCGTCGACGAGCTCACGGATGTCCTCACGAGTGATCGCTTCCGCGATGTCACCCTGCGAGTCAGGGTCGAACCAGACGCGGTTCTTCCCACAGTCGAGGACGTCCGCCGCCAGTCGCTTCTGGGCAGCCAGATCAGTCATCCTGTTCCACCTCGACTTCCACGTAGGTCGGGTTCAGCACCCGGATGTCGTTCTCCTCTGCCTGTTCCTCGATACGCTCGCGCTTGCGAGCGCCGACGGTCGAGGCGATGCGCACTGCCTGGGTGTCGCCGTCGACACCCTCGAGGTCGTCCGTGTTGTGCACACGAACCTCGTCGAAGCCCGAGGGGTGCTTGCCGCGAACCTCGGTCGGCGTGCGGTAGCCAGCCTCGACCTTCGGGCCCTTGCCCTTGATGCCACGGCGCTGCTTGGACAGGCCGCCGCGGGGTTTGCGCCACGAGGTCGGGGTGCGCTTTTTCTTGTGGTAGTCCTGACGGTTGAACTGCGGCTTCCCGTCCTTGCGACGCTTCTGGAGCAGCTGCTCCGTCCGCTCGTCGAGTTCGGGGGTCTTCTCGACCAGCCCGCGGGGCTGCAGTTCGGTTTCGACGTCCTCGGCCGCCTCGGCCTCGGCTTCGTCTTCTTCCTCGCCTTCGATCTCTGCTTCGGTCTCCTCGGTCACTTCGAGGTCGCCGACGTCGGCCTTGATACGCGCGGCGAGCGCGTTCCCGATGCCATCGACCTCTGCGAGGTCGGACTGGGAGGCCTTCTTGACGTCTTCGACGGTCTCGAAGCCGGCGTCGCGAAGGGCTTCGGCCTTCGTCTCGCCGACACCGCTGATGTCTTCGAGTTCCTGGGGTTCGTCTGCCATACGTTAGGCACCTCCCTTACGAGGCTTCTGCGTGATGTACACGCCGTCCTGGAAGACACGTGTGTCCTTGCCGCTGACGCGTGTCAGCTGCTCGATGTCGGCGGCGGTCTGCCCGACGTCCTCCTTGCTGGGGCCGCTGAGGGTCAGTGCTTCGCCGTCGACCTGGACCTGCGTGTCGCCGTGAATGTTCGTTCGTCGCGGTGCGCGCTCACCGAGGAAGTTCTCGATGACGACCTCGCTGCCCTCGACGTTCACCTGCATCGGGAAGTGAGAGTAGTAGACTTCCATCTCGTACTCCCATCCCTCGGTGACGCCGTGGAACATGTTCTCGACGTGGCTCTCGAAGGTTCCGACGGTCGAACGCGTCTTCGCGTTCTCGACGTCGGACTCGATGACCACCTGGTCGTCCTCGACGCTCACGGTGATGTCGGGGTACCAGAGGCGTCGTGTGACCGACCCCTCGGGACCGTCGACGGTGATGTCGAGATGGTCCACCTCGGCGCTTACTTCGTCCGGAATGTCCAGTTCTACTCGCATTGTTCTAGTAGACGTATGCGATCACCTGGCCGCCAACGCCCTGCTCGCGTGCTTCGTAGTGGCTCATGACGCCCTGACTGGTCGTCACGATGAGCGCACCGTAGTCACGCGCGGGGAGGTACCGCTTCTCCCACTTCTCGTACTCGTCTGCCGCGACGGAGTAACGAGGCTTGACGGGGCCGCATTCGTTGATCGCGCCTTTCAGTTCGACCTCGAACTGACCGGACTTGCCGTCGTCGACGAACTCGAAGCCGTCGATGTACCCGTGGTCGTAGAAGACCTCGAGCACGGAGCCGATCTGGTTCGAAGCGGGCTTTACTGTGTGTGTGAGATGCCCAACGCTCTCGGCGTTGTTCACGCCGGAGAGCGCGTTGCTGAATGGGTCGTTCGCTGTCATGATTATCGGTACTTTTTGAAGCCCATCTCACGGGCGATCTCCCGGAAGCACTGTCGACACAGCCAGATGTCGTACTTGCCAACGAGGCCCTGTTTGCGGCCACAGCGCTGGCATTCCTCGAGCTGGCCGGTACGTTTCGCAGCCTGCTCCCCGGTCTCTTGTTCTTCGCTTTCACTCATCCTGTGTCACCTCGACGTCGAATTCGGCCTCGAGGAACGCGATGGCGTCCTCGGGGGTGAGACGGTGGCCCGCCGGAATCTGGCGAGAGCGCTTGTCACGCTTCTTCACGCGGTAGCCCGGACGGACGAGGTTGACCGTCACGTCCAGCCCGAAGATACCGATGTTCGGGTCGTACTCCTGGGACGGGAACTCGGTGTGCTCTTCGACACCGAAGCTGAAGTTCCCGGTCTTGTCGAACTGCTTCGCGCTGATCTCGGCGAGCGGCAGCGACGTCTCGAGGAACTCGTGAGCGTCCGCACCGCGAAGGGTGACCTTCGCGCCGATGGGGTCGCCCTGACGGATGCCGAAGTCCGGGAGCGTCTCTTTCGCCTGCGTGCGAACGGACTCCTGCCCGGTAACCTCTTCGAGGATGCCCTCGGCGTTCTGGAGTGCGCGCCCACCTTCGCCGACGCCCATGTGGACGACGACCTTCTCGACGGTCGGCTTGCGCATCTCGTGGAACTCGGCCTCGCTCATTCGTCATCACCCGTGAAGTTCTCGTCGATGACGACGACGTAGTCCTCGATGGTCTCGAAGGAGCCGTCGTCCTGGTCGACGACGACGGTGTTGTTGCCGGAGCCCATCGTCACCTGAATCTCGGAGATCGTGCCGACCTCGCCCGCGTGACTGCCCTTGACGGCGGTCACGAGCGCGCCTTCCTCGTACGGGAAGTGGGCGACGATCTCGTTGGTCTCGTTGTCGATGACGAGGGAGTCCTTCGTGCTGTACTCGCTGGCCTCGGCGAGCTGCAGGTTCTGACCGTCGTGGAGCGAGACCTGAGTCTCGCCACCGGTGACCTGCTGCTTGTCGACGATCTTGCCGAGCTTGGAGTCTGCCGCGTCTGCCTCGATGGGCGAGAGGGCCAGACGGCCACCCTCGTCCGGGAAGACGCGGTAGTACTCGTCACGCTCGGTGAACGCGACGATGTCGAACATGCCGATGGGGCGCTGTTCGTCGGAGACCGCCTTGCCGTTGACCAGGATGGTTCCCTGGTTGAGGGCGTAGCGGGCTTCCTTCTTCGAGTCGACGTAACCGAGCACGTCGCGGAGCAGGATGACCAGCGGGACACCCTCCTCGCCGTGCGGGCCGGCGTCGGCCTTCACGGTGAACGTGTTGGTCTTGCGCTCGACGGGCCAGGACTTCGGAACGGAGAGTCGCTTCTGGTGCTTCGTCATTCTGCATCACCTTCCAGACGCGCCACCCGACGCTCGTCTTCGAGGTCGAGCTCCGTGATACGGACGTTCGAGGGCTCCAGACGGCGGGGAACCTCCTCGCCGTCGGCCTTCTCGAGCGTCACGCCCTCGACCGAGATGGTCGAAGACTTGAGGTCGACGTCGAGGACCTCGCCTTCTTCGCCGGCGAAGTCGCCGCGCATGACCTCGACCGTGTCGCCCTCGTTGACGCGGGCGCGACGGCGGCCGTACTCCTCACGGAGGTCGTCGGACAGCGTCGAACGGACCTGCTTTTGCTTCTTGTGCAGGGGTGCGCGTGCTGCCTGGTTGCGCTGTTTGCGTGGTTGTCGTGTCATACTATCATCGTAGCCGTGGATGCGATGCTTCCGAATCGCTCTGCCACTTCACGCGCGATGGGGCCCTTGATCTCCGAGCCCTGCGGTTCCTCGTTCTCGTTGATGAGGACGGCCGCGTTGTCTTCGAACTTGACGCGCGTCCCGTCGGGACGACGGATCGGCTTGCGCTGCCGGATGATGACGGCTTCCTTGACCTGGCGACGCTCTTCGGGCGTCCCCTTGGTCACGGAGACGGTCACCTTGTCACCGATACCCCCCTTGGGGTGTCGGTTCTTGGTTCCGTGGTAGCCAGCGATGGAGATGATCTTCACCTCACGCGCGCCGGTGTTGTCGGAACACGTCAGCAGCGAGCCCTTCTCGAGGCCCTGAGTCACGTCGGCTTTCAGTGCCTCCATCACTCGTCACCTCCTCGGGGCTGGTACGTGTCGTCGTGAGCGAGCTGCTCGACGACGACGTGGGCTTTCGTCTTCGAAAGTGGTCGTGTCTCTGCGATGCGAACCGTATCGCCAACCGTGAGGTCCATGCACGTCGGTGCATGGGCCGGGACCCGCGAACGCCGCTTCATGTAGCGGTCGTACTTGGGAACCCGGACGTCGTACTCACGTTCGACGATGACGGTTTTGTCCATGTCTGTGGAGGCTACCGTTCCTTCGAGTGTCTGGCCGCGCACGGCGAGTTCGCCGTGGAACGGGCAGTCGTCGTCGGAACAGGTACCCTCCGGTTCGGGTACGTTCAGTCCTATCGCCATTTCGAATCACCTGTGGTTTCGGTGCGAAGGGCGGGTCGTGAGAGCAGTCTGACTCCATCCACCGTAACGTAGGCGACGTCGTCGCCGGTAGGGATGCCCGGTTTCGACGTCGTCCCCGACCCCTTCTCGGGGTCGGCGGTTTCATCTGTGAGTCGGAACTCGAATACCGTGCCTTGCTTCGGCACCTGGCGCACCCGAGACTCACCATCGACACGGTCCTCCACGTGGAGGGTCTGCATCGTCTCGATGACGATGCGTCCCGCTATCCCGACGAGGTCGGGGTTCGCGGCGTCGACGACCTCTACGTAGAGGCCGTTGAGTTCGTGTCGTGGGAGCGTCTCGGGTGTCAATGCCATGTAGTTATTCCTCGTCCTCGAAGTCGCCTTCTTCCTGCTGGATCGTCTTGATCCGCGCGATGGTCTTGCGGAGCTCGCCGATGCGGCCCGGGTTCTCCGGGGCACCACCGGCAGCCTGCACGGCCTTCGCGTTCAGGAGTTCGGTCTGCAGCTCTTCGAGTTCTTCTTCGCGCTCACTCGGGGTGAGCTCGCGGACTTCGTCGGGGTGGAGAATCGCCATTGATTACTCCTCCTCCTCTTCGTCGTCCATCTCCTCGACCATCGCGGCCGCCTCTTCTTCGACGGCCTCGTCGAGTTCTTCCAGTTCCTCTTCGATGTCCTCGTCGCCTTCCGGGACTTCGACCTCGTCGAACTCCTCGGTCGTCTCCTCGTCGAGGACCTCTTCGACGACTTCCTCGTCGGCGGGTTCGGCGGCCTCGGACGGCTCGGCTTCCTGGGCCTCCTCCTGGATCTCCTCGAGCTCCTCCTCGGAGGGCTCTTCGAGGAGTTCCTCGACGGCCTCGTTGGCCTCGACGGCCTCGGGGGCGACCTCGTTGACGTCTTCGCCCTCGTAGATCTCGAAGTCGTCCGGAAGCTCGGCCTCCGGCGGGATGATCTTCACCGTGACACCGATGGTACCGAGCTTCATGACGGCGACACCCTGGCCTTCGTCGACGATCTCCTCTGCGGGCTCGCCGTTGTGCTTGATGTAGCCGTCGTTGAACTTCTCGACGCGCGAGCGGGCACCGGTGACCTTCCCGGACAGGACGATCTCGGCACCGAGGGCGCCGGAGTCCATGATCCGTTCGAGCGTCGTGTGGCCTGCCTTACGGAAGTACCAGCCGCGCTCGAGCGCGTTCGCGAGGCGGTCCGCGACGATACGTGCGTTGAGGTCGGGTTCTTCGACCTCCTGCACGTCGATCTGGGGGTCCTCGAGGTCGAACTTCTCCTCGAGCATCGTCGTGACCTTCCGGATGTTCTCACCGCCCTTGCCGATGACCATACCGGGCTTTTCGGCCTTGAGCACGATCTGTGTGCCCATGGGCGTCTTGGCGACTTCCATGCCACCGTAGCCAGCTCGACCGAGCTCTTCTGCGAAGAACTCGTCGATCTGGGACCGCTGCATACCGTCTCGGATGAACTGGTGTTCGTCTGCCATTAGTTCTCGACCTCCTCGACGACGATTTCGACGTCGACCTGGGGCGTGTTCCACGCTGTCGCGCGGCCCATCGCGCGGGGCTTGCGCCCCGGCGATTCACCGACCTTGTGGGCGGCGCAGTGGACGATCTCCATCGTCTCGCCATCGAAGCCCTGGTGGTCGGCGTTGGCGGCGACGTTCTCCAGCAGGTCGAGGAACGCCTTGCTGGCCTTCTCGGGGTAGCGGCCGGCGTCCCAGCCGTCGATGTCGCCCTTGTGGCCGACGCCGCTGTTGTGCTGCTTGAACGGAACGGACCGCTCGCCCTTGATGACCGCGTCGAGGTACTCCTGTGCCTCGCCGACGGTCTTGCCCTTGATCTCTCGGGCGATGGCCTTGCTGTGCTTGTTGCTCATGTGACGCTCCCGGAGCATGGCCTTGGCCGTCTTCTCCGGATCCGCGTCGACGCTGTAGTTGATTCCCATGGTATCGATCACTTCAGGGGCACGAACTTCGAGGAGCGCGTCGCACCGATACCCGCCTGTCCGTGCGTGACGGACGAGCGTGTGAGCTGGAACTCGCCAAGGTAGTGGCCGATCATCTCGGGCTTGACCTTGACGCGCTCGAACTCCTGACCGTTGTAGACGGCGAAGGTCAGGTCCACGAACTCCGGCAGCACCGGCATGTCGCGCAGGTGCGTGCGGATCGGGTTGTTGGCGCTCTCCTGTTCGTCGTAGTCGCGGGCCTTCTCGAGAAGCTTCTGCTTCTCGACGGAGAGACCGCGCGTGATGCTTCGCCGCATGCGTGCGGGGAGCTCTTCTGCGACTTCTTCGAGGTCCATCGCCTGCAGCTCGTCGAGCGTGTAGCCGTGGTAGGTGAACTCCTCGTCCTCGTCACGGCCAGTTCTGTAGTCGGGTTGACTCATTTGTTACCACCTCGGCCAGTACGCCGAGACGCGATGTCACCGACCTTCCGGCCCGGCGGTGCGTCGCGCGAGACGGACTTCGGTCGGCCCGGGTGCTGGCGGCCACCGCCACCGAACGGGTGGTCGACGGCGTTCATCGCCACGCCACGCACGTTCGGCCACTTGGTGCCGCGAGCCTTCATCTTGTGATACTTGTTCCCTGCCTTCACGAACGGCTTCTCGGTTCGGCCACCACCCGCGACCACACCGACCGTGGCGCGGCACTGCGGGTCGAGGCGCTTCATCTCGCCGCTGGGCAGCTGGACGACCGCAGCCTTGCGGTCGTGGGTGATGAGGTCGGCGCTCGTCCCGGAAGCCCGGGCGAACTTGCCGCCGTCTCCGGGCTGGCGCTCGATGTTGCACACCGGGACACCTTCCGGAATCTCGGCGAGCGGGAGCGTGTTCCCCGGCTTGATTTCGGCGGAGACGCCGACCTGAATCTCGTCGCCCACGGTGATACCCTCGGGCGCGAGCACGAGGCGCTGGTCGCCGTCCTCGAACTCGACGGCCACGACCGGTGCGGACCGGGCGGGGTCGTGTTCGATGTCGACGACGGTCCCGTTGACGACGTCCGATTCCTCAGGCGTCTTGTGCGAGAGCTCAGCCTTGTAGCGGTGCGAGGGGGCACGGAACGTCGGCCCACCACGACCACGTCGCTGGCCCTGGATTCTTCGTCCCATTCTTAGAACACCCCGATGCGAGAGGCGACTTCCTGTGCGTCGTCCTCCTCGGAGAGGCGGACGATCGCCTTCTTCTTGCCTTTCATCGTGACCTGCGTGTTGACGCTGGCGACGGTGACCTCGAACTGCTCCTCGACAGCCTCGCGGATGTCGGGCTTGGCAGCGTCGAGGTCGACGACGAACTGGAGCTTGTTCTCGAAGTCCATGTCGTTCATCGCCTTCTCCGTCACGAGCGGGTACTGGATGACGCTCATCGGTCGGCCACCTCCGCGATGGCGGACTCGGTGAAGACGGTCAGTCGACCGCCGTCTGCGCCGGGTGCGAGGTCTTCGACGTTCACGTTGGCTGCCGTCGCCACGTCGGCGCCGGCGAGGTTCCGTGCGGCCTTCGACGGGCCGGCCTCGCTGGAGGTCACGAACAGGATGGACTTGGGCTGCTTGTACTTGCGACCACGGGTCGTCCCGCGGCCAGCACGCACCGTCTTGCCCTCGTCTGCACGCTCGATGTCGGCGTCAGCGCCGACGGCCTCGAGGAAGCTGACGACCTCCTTGGTCTTCAGCAGGTCCTCGAAGTCGTCGCTGACGACGAGCGGCAGATTGAGATCTTCGTCGAACGCGTGACCGCGCTCGGCGACGCGCTCGGCGTCGACGGTCGCGGCGAGTGCGCTCCGGAACGCGAGTTTGCGCTCTTTCTTGTTGATCTGCTCGCCCTGGTCTTTCTCTTCTTTCGGCGGGTGTGCCCTGCGACCACCGACGGTCTGGGGGACACGGACACCCTGGCCGTTCGAGCGCGGCACGTGTGCCATGCCGCGGCCCGAACCCATCGATTCACCGGACGTACGCATGCCGGCGTAGTCGTCGGCACCGTACGGCTGTTTTCGGTTGGCCTGGGCGGCGCGGACCGCACGCGTGATGAGGTCCGGACGGAAGGCCGTCTCGAAGACCTCGGGGAGGTCGAGCGTGTCGGCCTCGGAGCCGTCCAGGTCGTAGATTGTTGCCTGCATGGTTTATCCCTGGTTCGATGCTGTGGAAACGAAGCGCACCTCGGGGTCGAGGCGCGGCTGGTCGTTCGGTCGGATGGCCGGGCGGAAGCGCAGGAGGCGCTTGTCCGGACCGGGCAGCGAGCCCTTGACGAGGGTGAACGGGCCGCCGACTTCGCCGTAGTTGACGAAGCCGCCGTCGACGTTCACGTCGTCGACATCCTCACCGTCGCCGATGCGGATGACGCGCTTGTTGAGCTCCGTGCGCTGGTGGTACCCCATCTGACCCTGCTGCGGAACGGTCGAGCGAACGCGGCTCGGGTTCCACGGGCCGAGGTTACCGATGCGACGCCGCCATCCCTGGCGGGCGTGCTTGCCCTTGCGCTTCTGGACGCCCCAGCGCTTGACCGGGCCCTGGGTGCCCTTCCCCTTCGTGACGCCGGAGACGTCGGTGTACTCGCCGGCGCGGAAGGTGTCTTTCATCTCGTGCACGCCGCCGTCCTCGATGAGTTCGAGGCCGTAGTCGACGCGGTCCGCGAGGGAGCCACCGCCGATGCGGGTCTCCATCACGTCGGGCTTCTTCTTCGGCACCGACGGGACGTCGCTGGGGACGGTGTGCGTGATGGCACGAACGTCAGCGACCTTGCCAGCCTCGACGGCGTCGCGGAGTTCCTCCGCGTCGGCCTCGGGGCTTGGGTCCTCGGGCAGGTCCAGAACGCGGTCGAGTTCCTCGTGGAACTCACCGGTCCAGACCTCGGTGAGGGGCTTCTTCCCGTACGGTGTGTCTTCGTACGCTCGCAGGGCCACCGCCCGCATGGGCGGGGTCTCCACGATGGTGACGGGGACGGTCTCCTCCATCCCTTCGCGGGGGGAGTCGGACTCGTCGTTGATCATCACCACGTGGGTCATGCCGGCTTTGTAGCCAGCGAAACCCTGCAGCGTCGGCTGTCCGTCGTCGTCCGGCCACGAGTTGAAGCGCGGGACCTCGGAGGTCGCACGCTTGCGCGGGCCGAACCCGAGCGAGCCTTTGCGTGGTCTGCTAGGTTGTGGCATTGTATCACTCGTTGAGTGTCAGGCAGGCGAGCGTCGCGAACAGAGCTTCCTCCGTTCTCACGACCTCGCTGCCCTGGTGCGGAATCGAGTTCAGCCAAAGGTCGAACCCTCCGGCGTTGGGTTCGGTGGCGTCCTCGTGTCGAGCGGCCTGTACGTCGGCCACGTCGATTCCGAGTATTTCAGGCAGCCCTCGCCCCGGCGACCCGAACACGACGGTCATGCCGTCGCGCTGGGTTTCCTGGGTCAGGCTCGCGAGTCGCCCCACGGTGAGTTCCTCACCGTGGCGCGAGGTTGCGATGCATAGCCCGGCGTCTTCACGCCCGAGCGCTGCCGTGAGGTCCGTGCGTTCGACGACGAGCCCTTCGATGGGTTCGTCGACGAGTCGCGCACGGACCGGACGTCGCGAAGATACCCTGACGGTTACGCGTTCTCCCTCGTCCGGCACTCCCATATCGGGTGGTGCGACGAGCGAGATCGGGTGTTGCAGTCCGCAATTGACCCGGACGCGCCTGTCAGGTCCGACCTCGGTCACGATTCCCTGTCTTAACGACCCCGAACCGTTCGATTCGGAGCCGGTCTGTGGTGAGGCGCGGAGCGGCGGCAAGATACCCGCGTACTCCAGTTCGCTTCGATGCCCCCACGCCTCCTTTCGGAGGTAGGGGGGCGTCGTCGCGTATTCGAGTACGGTGCTGACGAACCCGCCACCCCATCTGGTCTCGCCGTCTTCGTCGGGGAAGACGACCAGCCTGTCTGCCCGGAACACCGTCGCCGCACGGGCGACGTAGCCGATCTTACGAGTTGCCTCGCGTTTGTCTTCGGCTTCCCGGACGAGGGATGACGGCACGAGCACGCTGATGGTCATGCCGTGACGCTTCGACGCCTCGCCACTAGACTGTGCCGAATTTATTCTGGCCCATCGTAAAAGGGTGCCGGATTCAATTTCGGGGTGTGACGGCTACTCACGCCCGAATGAGGGTGTTTAGCGTTCACATGATTGAGTGGTCATGCTCGCGTACGTGCGGGAATCAAGATATATTGTGGCGGAACGTACCGCAGTCTGGTGGTTTCTCTCTCACACAGACCGTCCGATTCAGAAGCCTTATATCACATCCAGCAGTTACGTTTGAATGCAGACGAAGCGCACTGATAGTGTAGTGGTATCACGTGACCTTGCCATGGTCACAACCTGGGTTCAAATCCCAGTCAGTGCATTTCTGTCGAACCAACTCCGTGAGCGGTCGCCTTGCGACTGCGAACACGACGTTCTGAGACTGAATCACGATAGCGGAATTTGAACCCGCGAGCAGCAGCAGCGCGAAGCGAGGTCGTGCGAGTGAGGTTCACACGCCATGTCGGTGCGGGTCTGGTTCGGACTACAGTCTGGGCACCGACTCCTCGTTTCGCTTCGGTAACCGGTATCAACGATTCTCCCGTCTCTCAGGGTATCATGCGCACGCTGTTCGCAGGGGGATGGAGGCCGTTCGTCAGGGACCTGTTGATAATCTTCGCCGTACTGGTCCTCATCAGTGTCACGTTCGCGGGGTACAACACGGTCACGTTCTTCGCGGTGGTCGCTGCGAGAGTCACGCGTGACCTGTTCTTGACCGACCTCGGGGACGGGGTCGGCATGTACCTCCTCGTCGGGGGGTTCCTGTTCGTGGAGGCACTCATCGCCGCGACCGGTATCGCCCTGGTGAAACGCCGGCTGCGTCGGTTGTTCCAGTCGCCGCCCTCGTCGGCCGGGTGAGGGTGAACAGGCGAATCGAGTGGTCGGCGTCCTTTTTCTGTGCCTCGAGTCGTCCGCGGCACGTCCTGACGTGACATCAGACGTCCGGGAAGAACGGGACCGCGAGGTGGTCCCGGTCGAGCGTCTCGGCGTACTGGAGAACGTGTTCACGGTCGAAGGAGACCCCGGCCGCGAGGTCGTGTTCGTCTTCGCGGCCGGGTTCGCCGACGAGGGCGTGTGCGACCAGGAGACACTGGAGGGCTTCGAAGACGACGGTGCCGGTGTGTTCACCGCGAACGGGGAGCCAGTGTCGCGCTTTTCCGGGGCTGGGGCCACGCTCTACCCCGAGGGACTCCTCGACCTCGTCCGGCAGTGACCACCCCGCCGTCGCCGACTCATATCGTAGGGTATTAGAGCGACCAGCGCATCGGTCCAAGTGTAGCAGACGCGCACTGATAGTGTAGTGGTATCACGTGACCTTGCCATGGTCACAACCTGGGTTCAAATCCCAGTCAGTGCATTTCTGTCGAACCAACTCCGTGAGCAGTCGCCTTGCGACTGCGAACACGACGTTCTGAGACTGAATCACGATAGCGGGATTTGAACCCGCGAGCGGTGCGCGGTTCCGGGCAGCGCGAGAACCGCGACGCGAACGGTGGAACCGTCACTCCCAGTTCTTGTTACCATTCGTGACTCTCTCTAAAGTAGACCTATAGGCCCAGTAACACCCTTCTGCAAGAGTTTCCGGATTTTCACATTCACTCCGGGGTGGGGCTTTTTATCGAACCCCGCGAGTCTGAAAGACTGTGAAACTGCTCCAACGACTCACCGGACTCTTCGGAAGTAAAGACGGGGGTCAGTCGCCGGACGCTGCGACCGAACAGACGGCGACACCGACCTCGCCTGCGGAGGCGGCTGCCGGTACGGCCGAGGCCGGCCCGACACCAGACGACGATTCGACCACCGACGCAGTAACAGCTACGTCTCCCAGTGCCGAAACCGCCCGCGAGGTCGCGACACCGGTTTCGGAGTCCACGGACGAGGAGACGACTGCTGACGCCGACCCCGAACCGGAGCCAGAACCCGAACCGCGGGACAGGACCGAGGTGTTTCGCGAGCAAGCAGCCCAGTGTGTTGAGAACTGGCCCGACCGCGAGCTAGATTACTCGCCGGCATCGCTGTCGCGACTGGACGAACTGGCGTCCGACCTGGCCGCGGATGGCGTGCGGGACAGGCAACTCGTGCTGTCGCTGGGCAGTTACTTCGGGGAGACGCTCCTTCGTGAGACCGAAGGCGAGTGGCAGAAACCGGCGAGTGGAGCGTGGGCGGTCGTCCTGGCGGGCGAAGAGACCGACGTCACGCTGAACGTCTTCCAGATCGCGGACACCGCTCTCGCGGGGACGGGTGGGTTCGCGGCGACGTACCGGTCGGTCGAACACCGACTTTGAGTTCTGCCACACCTGCCCCGTATCTATCTCCTTTCGCGTTCTACCAGTTCCCGCATAGACCGGTCTCCATCGTTCACCGTCTGGTCGTTCGTCCGCGAGTCCGTGCTCGTCCGCTAGCTGGTGATACCGCTGGTGGTCCCCGGCGCGGCCGTGTTCGTCATCGGACTGACCGTCTCGCGTCTCTCGGGACCGCAAGTCGCCGAGGTGTCGCTGTACTTCGTGCTACTCTCGGGCGGTGTGCTGGCGTTCGGGCTGCTGGCCGAGTACCTCATGAAGCGGTTGCTCGCCACGGACCAGGAGCGCGAGTACTACTGGCTGGCGACCGTCGGTGACCCAGCCCCCGCGTGCCACTGTGTCGCTCGGGCAACCTTTTTTTCACCACCTCTCGAACATCGGTGGATATGGAACGCGCACTCGCCGTCATCCGCAACGATTCAGACCAGACCCGGTCCCTCATCCGCGAAGCGGGGGAGCTAGCCGCCGGTGTCGGGGCAGACCTCTATCTGCTCCACGTGCTTCCGGAGGAGGAGTACGAGGATATCATGTCCTCGCGACTGGAGAGCGGCGGGAAGAGCTTCCCGCTGGACGAAGCCGAGATGGAGGCCGAACACTTCGCGACACAGGTCGGCCACAGGTCGCTCGAGGGAATCGATGTCGAGTACGAGGTCCTCGGGACGGTCGGTCGCGAGGAACACGCCATCCTCGAGGTCGCAGAAGAGCGCGAGTGCGACCACCTGTTCATCTCGGGCCGACGTCGCTCCCCCAGTGGGAAGGCGCTGTTCGGTGACCTCACCCAGCGTATCCTGCTGAACTTCGACGGGCGGGTGACCGTCCAACTCCACGAGGAGGAATGACCGTCGTCGCGTTCCTCTCGGTCGCGCCCGTCGTCGAGGGGAGCATGGCCGGCGAGGTCGCGAAGGCGGTCGCCGCCCTCGACGACTTCGACGTGACCTACGAGACGACCCCGATGGGGACGACCATCGAGGCAGAAGACGTGGGGACGGTGTTCGCCGCCGCACAGGCCGCCCACGAGGCGGTCGACGGCGACCGCGTCTCGACGTTCCTGAAGATAGACGACAAACGGACGAAGACGACCACGGCGGACGACAAGGTCGCCGCAGTCGAGGCACACCTCGGCCGGGCGGCCAGGAGCGACCCGGACGAGTGAACAGATTTTTGACCTGTCGGGTCGGGGAAGACGTATGCGAAGACGGTCCCTGCTCGCAGCCCTCCCCGGTACCGGTCTCGTCCTCCTCGCCGGCTGTTCCGGCAGTGCATCGAGTGACGACCCCGGTGTGAGACGGTGTTCGAGCGACGACGTGACGCATGGTGCGGGCGACTTACTCAACGGTGGTGTCCAGGTCGCCGACGTCGACGGCAACGCGGCGGTCCTCGTCCCCATCCCGAGCGACCGCGTCGAGGACGTCTCCCGCCTCGTGGTCGAGTGGGGCGGTGAACGCGCGACGGTCCCGGTCGAACCGAAGCCCGACACGACGACAGCCGGGGCGAGTCGCTTCCCCGTCGACGGGCCGGTCTACCACCAGCGCCTCGGCGACCCCGGCTGGACCGGCAGTCTGACCGTGACTGCGTACGGGACCGACGACGCGGTCCTCGACTCGTTCGGGTTCAGCTGGGAGTGCGAGCAGAACTGAAACCCTTTACCCGGAGCCGAACAACCCCCGTCCATGGAGAGTCTCAACCGGATGGCCATCGAGCTCGTCGACGAGGCCATCGACTTCGCGGAGGTACTCGATATCGGGGCGTACGAACTGGAGAACGAGGCGACGGTCCTCGACTTCGGCGTGGATTTCCGCGGCGGCGTCGAGGCTGGCGTCCTCCTCTCCGAGATTCAGACGGGCGGCCTCGCGACCGTCCAGACCCGGATGGGCGAGGTCGCGGGCGCACCGATGCGCCACGTCGAAGTGACGACCGACCACCCTGAACTCGCCCTGCTGTGCTCGCAGAAGGCGGGCTGGGAGGTCAGCGTCGAGGACTTCGAGGGGCTGGGCAGCGGCCCGGCCCGCGCCCTCGTCGGCACCGAGGACGTGTTCCAGCGCGTGGGCTATCACGACGCCTTCGACCTGACCGTCCTGACCATCGAGGCCGACGCGTTACCGGGTGAGGCCGTCGCCGAGCACGTCGCAGATCTGACCGAGACCAACCCCGCGAGCGTCTTCCTCGCCGGCTTTCGCACCGCCAGCCTCGCCGGCAGCATCAGCATCGGTGCCCGGGCCGCCGAACTGGCCGCGTTCCGGCTCACGGAACTCGGGTACGACCCGCTCGACCTCGTCTCGGTGTCCGGAACCGCCCCGGTCGCGCCGGTCGCCGCCTCGGAGGAGGAGGCCATGGCGCGGACCAACGACGCGCTGGCCTACGGTGGGCAGGTCACCCTCACCGTCGAGGAGGACTTCGAGCGCTTCGACGAGGTCGTCTCGACCGCCAACGAGGAGTACGGCACGCCCTTCGCGGACATCTTCGAGGCGATAGACTGGGACTTCCACGAACTCGACGAGAGCGTGTTCGCGCCGGCTCAGATAACGGTGGACGTCCTGGGCGGCCCGACCCACGTCTTCGGCGAGACGGACGAGGAACTGCTCGCCGAATCGTTCGAACTGTGAAGTTCAAACACGTCCCGGCCGCGCCCGAGTCGCTCGACTTCGTCGAGACCGCCCAGCGCGCGGTTCCCCTGGTCCCGGGCAGTGAGGACGACTGCTGTGCCCGGATGCTCCAGCGGACCGACCTCGTCGCCCGCGACGAGGCCGCGACGTGGCTGACGTTCCTCCGCGGACTCGGACTGGCGAGAGAGGGCGAGAGCGGCTTCACCCGGATCCGCAAGGAACCGACCCGCGAGTACCTCCGCGAGGCGTTCCTGGAGGGCGTCTTCGGCGCGAGCGACGTACTGGAGATCCTCGAGGAGGCGGACGGACCCCTCTCGGCCGACGCCGTGTTCGACCGCTACCGCGAGAACGTCCCGCAGTGGGAGCGCCACAAGAATCCCGGCACGTGGGAGAACGTGTGGACCGAGAAGATCGAACACGAACTCGACTGGCTGGTACTGCTGGACCTCGCAGTGCGGACCGACGACGGCTACCGAACCGATTGAACGGTGACCGCGCCAGCCGACTGAACGGCGACCCGGTCCACGCCACCTGTTTTATCTCCCTGGCAGTCCCACTCTCACCCGATGTCCGCCCCCGTCGACACCGTCCTGTTCGACCTCGACGACACCCTCTGTTCGTACCGCCGGTCGGTCCCCCAACTGCTCGCCGTCTCCTTCGAGGTCGTCGGCGTCGGCCCGTTCTTCGAGGCGACCGACTACTACGCGCGCTACGACGAGTTCGTGTCTGAGGCCACGGGGATGCGCGAACTCCGCGAGATGTGCTTCGCCAGCCTCGCCGAGGAGTCGGGACTGGACCCCGACCTCGGAGCCGAACTCGCCGCGGTTTACGACGAAGAACGCGACCAGTCGAACGTGGAACCGCTCCCCGGCGCAGGCGAGGCAGTCGAGTCCCTGGCAGGGGACCACCGACTCGCCGTCGTCACGAACGGCGCACCGGAGATGCAGTCCCAGAAACTCGACGCGCTCCCCTTCGCCGACGCCTTCGAGCACGTCGTCTACGCCGGCTACGACGTGCCCGCGAAGCCCGAACCCGACGCCTTCCACCGCGTGCTCGACCTGCTCGGGAGCCAGTCCGAGACGACGGTCCACGTCGGGAACTCGCTTCGCTCGGACGTGGCCGGGGCACAGGCTGCCGGCGTGCGGGCGGCGTGGTTAGCTGGGTCAGCGAGTCGGGAGTCGGAACCGGGCTCGCCGACCCCGGAGTACGTGCTCGAGTCGCTCCACGAGTTGACCGACCCGCCCTGGTAACGGGCTACCGGCGGGTCCGCCTGCGTCGTCACTGTATCTCGATGCGGTGCCACGTCGACTCCCCCAGCTCGACCAGTCGCTCGATTCGCTCTTGCATCGGCGGGTGCGTCGCCAGCAGTCGCGTGAGCACGTTCTCCTCGGTCCCGTGGATGTACAGCGACGAGAGCAGTCCACCCGGCGGTTCCGATGCCCGTTCGATTCGGGCGAGCCCCCGGGCGAGCGCCATCGGCTTCTCAGTCACCGCGACGGCCCGGTCGTCCGCGGCGAACTCGCGGCGGCGCGAGTGTGCCCGGAGCGCCAGGGTCAGCACCAGCATCAGGACGACCACGGCCGAGGCGACCTGCGCGTGAGTTCGCTGGAGGTGCTGGCTGAACGGGCGCGGTCGTTCCCCACGGAGCCAGCGCAACGCCCGCCGGAACCCGGCGACGAACAGCCCGACCGGGAGCAACAGGAAGAACACGAGGCCGCTGAGCGTCTGGGCGACGCTGAACCCGAGCGTCTGAATCAGGCTGTCGCGGCTCTCCAGGTGGGCGAGTTCGTGGGCGACGATGGTCTCCAGTTCGTCCATCGAGAGGATGCGAAAGAGGCTCGCGTCGAGCACGACCACGCCCCGCCGGCGACCCCCCAGCGCGAGGGCGTTCGGGGCGGGCATCCGGGCGACCAGCAACTGCGGGCGCTCGATTCCCATCCGCTCGCTCAGCCGGTCGACCCGGGCGTGGAGTTGTGGCGCTCGCTCGCGCGGCAGGTCGACAGCCTCCAGCGACGAGAGGATTCTCGCGGTGCCGCCGCGGTAGCTCGCGTAGCCGAAGACGAGCGACGAGCCGAGCAACGCGGCGGCGAACAGGACCGGGTCGGGGCGAGCGGACCAGAGCGAGGCCGCGATTTCGACCAGAAGCGTCCCGACCAGTAGATAGAGCGCGACGAGAACCAGCCCGGTAACCGCCATGTAGAGACGAACACCTGGCGAACGACGATCCATTCGTACGTGTCGGTAGGACACCAGCAAAAAAACACTTACCGGACGCCGAAGGTGCCGGTAGCCCCGTCCATTCCTCGGTCCAGCCGTCGGTCGATTCGTTCACTGGCTGACCCGTCCGCCGACGGCGACCACCACCGCCCCGAGGAGGTCGACCACCGCCGCGACGGCCGCCGTCAGTTCGAATTCGGACGCCCCGTGGCCGTGGACCGACGCCACGTTGTCGGCCCCGGGGACGAGATAGTGGAAACTACCACCGACCGCGAGCGACCCGACCAGCCCGACGACGAGGAGACCGCGGGCGAGGGCACCCCGGCCCATGCGGACGCTGACGAGTGACAGGAGCGGCAACCCGAAGACGAACACGCCGACGAGGGTGTTCTGGACGGTCGTCAGCGGGACGGCCGCGAACTCGTGTGCGATGCCGTGGGTCGCGCTGACGAGCAGGTGAACGACGGCGACACTGGCAAGCAGGCGTGGGGTGGTCACGCGACACCCCACTGGAACGCCTCGTCGTCGCCGTCCGGTTCCGACTCGCACAGCCAGTTCTCTACGACTCGGTCGAGTCCCTCCCGGTAAGTTGGCAAGGTGGGTTCCCAGTCGAAGGCGGCCCGGAAGCGGTCGTTGCTGGTCGGCATCGACCGCGTGAAGAACCTGACGGCGTCCTCGCCCGCGAGGGGTGTGGCGAGCCAGCCCGGAATCCGCCGGGGTGCCGGCGCGTCGATGCGGTCCGCCAGCGCCCGGAGGAACGCCGCCACGGTCACGGGTTCGTCGTCTACGACGTGCCACAGCCCGGTGGCGTCCCCCTCGGCGGCCGCGACGAAGGCCCGGGCAGCGTCGTCGGTGTGCAGGGGCGAGAGTCTTGCGTCGCCACGGCCGAGGAGGCCGGTCCCGAGAATCGGCATGTCACCACCACGGAGCTTCTCGGCGAGCAGCCGGGTGTGTCCACTGTCCGCACCGTAGAACCAGCCACAGCGGAGGATTCCCACGTCGAGGTCGTGCGCCTCGTCGGCCTCGCGGACGAGTCGTTCGCCGTCGAGTGCCGACTGTGTCGTCCGGTCGGGATGTGGCTCGCTCGTCTCGTCGAACGCGGAGCCGTCGGGCTGGCGCGCGACCCAGACGACGCTCTGCTGGAGGTACCGCGTCGCATCGGCGGCGAGCGCGGCCGCGAGCAGGTTCTCGGTCCCCGCTCGTCTGAGCCGGTTCGTCGGTTCCCAGTCCTCGGCGGTCGTCTTCGACCCGACCGGAATGGCAGTAGCCGCGTGGACGACCACGTCCGGGTTCGCGTCGGTCACTGCCGCGTACGTCGAGTCGGCGTCGAGGAGGTCTCCGCGGGCTGGCGTTCCGCCCGCCTGCCGGACCACGGCTGCCCCCTCGTCGTCCCGGGTCAGCCCCGTGACGGTGTGTCCGCGGTCGGTGAGTCGGTCGACGAGTCGCCGTCCCAGGACGCCGGTCGCGCCGGCGACGAATACGTGCATGGCTGGTGAGACGGCCCGGACGGCCGTAGCCGTGGTGCGGCAGTCCCGCTGTGGATTCAAGTACCGGGGACCCGGAGTCCGAGGTATGCGATTCGTGCGACTGGTGGTGCAGGTACCCGAGGGCGTCCACCCCGTGGTGGACTGCTGGACCCACTCGCCGCACGTCGACCGCGTGCAGGGCCTCCACTGGAACGTCCACGACGAGGGCGTCGCTATCATGGACTACGTCGAGGGCGAGGAATCGGTCGTCAGGGCGGTCCTCGCGGGGGCCGACGAGGTCGTCCAGTTCGACGTGACGCCCGCAGGCGACGGGTTCTACGTCCACGTCGTCGACCGGACGACGCCCGTCACGGCGCGGCTGTTCGACGCCTTCGCGAGCGGGAGTCTGCTCGTGGTCCCGCCCGTCGAGTACGGGGACGGCGAGGTCCGCGTCTCGGTGGTCGGCGCGAACGAGGACCTGCAACGTGCGGTCGCGGCGATTCCCGAGACCATGCCGACGACCATCGAAGCCGTGGGCGAATACGACCAGCATCCGGAGACGGCGCGCGACAGGCTCTCGGCCCGGCAGGACGACGCGCTGGCGGCCGCAGTCGCCGTGGGGTACTACGACGTCCCTCGAACGGGGACTATCGAAGACGTGGCCGCGGAGCTGGGAATCTCGCCGTCGACCGCCGCAGAACACGTCCAGAAGGCCGAGTCGAAGCTGATTCGCGGCGTTTACTCGCGGTAGACGTTCGTCACCGTCCCGACGCCCTTGGACTGTCCCTCCCGGAAGACGAATCGCTGGCCCTCCTCGACCATGTACGGCTTGAACTTGAACCGGACGCGGGTCCGGCCCTTGTCGCCGGGCAGGAGGCGACCGTCGTCGGGCGTGAAGATGGACGCCTCGCTGATGGTCTCCAGGTGGACGACCGGCTCGTAGCCGTCGCCGATACGGGTCGGGTGGTTGAGTACCATCACCTCGGCGTCGAACTCCCGGACCGTCGCGGGGTCGCTCTCGCGGGGAACCAGCGCCATCCCGCGCTCTATCTCGTTCTCGGCGACGCCTTTGAGCGCGATACCGACGATACGGCCCGCTTTGGCCTCGTCGACGCGGTGGTAGTGCATCTCGATGGACCGGGCCTCGACCTCGCGCCAGGAGCCGTCGGGCATCGGGCCGAGCAGGAGTTCGTCGCCCGCCTCGACCTCGCCGGACATGATGGTCCCGGAGGCGACCGCGCCGACACCGGTGACCGAGTAGGTCCGGTCGATGTACATCCGGAAGTCACCCTCGACGCCGGCGGTCTTCGGGAGGCGCTCGAACAACTCGTCCAGCGTGTCGAGGCCCTCCATCGTGACCGAACTGGTCGTGAGGATGGGGACGACGGTGTCGCTTATCTCCTCGACGGCGGCGTCGACCCCGTGGCGGTCGACCCGCAGGGGGGTCTTGCCCACGTCGCGGAGCAGACGCTCGACCTCGCGTTCGACCGCCTCCAGGCGCTCTTCGTCCACGATGTCTTTCTTCGTGAGGACGACGATGGTCGGGAGGTCGGTCGCCAGCAGGACACCGAGGTGTTCCCGGGTGGTCTTCGTCGGGCCGTCGTCGGCCGCGACCGTCAACAGCCCGTAGTCGAGTTTCTGGCCGACGAGGCCTCGAATCGTGGTGCGGAGCCACGGCTCGTGGCCGACCGTGTCGACGAACGAGACGAGGCGGTCGGACTCGGTGACGATGCGCGCCCGGTCCTGCTTTCGGTGCGGGTTGTTCATGTGGACCGGCCCGTCGTCGTTGAAGCCGTAGACGGCGTAAGAGAGGTCCGCCGAGAGGCCGCGTTCGACCTCGTGCGGTTTCACGTCGAGGTAGCCGCGGGTCGCCCCGTCGCCGTCGTCCGGTTGCCCGGTGACGAGTGACCCGACGAGTGTCGACTTCCCGTGGTCGACGTGGCCGGCGGTCCCGACGACGATGTGTTCGTCGTCGGTCTCCAGCACGCCACCTTCGCGAATCTCGGCGACACCGACGATTCCCTTCGTCGCTTCGGGGGTCGTTCCGTCGCCTGTGCCGCGGTGGACGCCCGTATCCGTGACGCCCCACGTCTGGACGTTCTCGATGTGAGCACCGGCCTCTTCGGCGAGCAGGCTCAGCACGTCCATCGTCTCCGAGAACACGTCCGGTTCGATACCGGCGAGGCCGCCGTCGTCCGTGACACCGACTACGTACATCGCTTCGCCATCACCCGAGAGGACCCGGTGGCGCAGTTGCGCCGCCAGGCTCTCCCGGCGTCCTTCGGCGAGGTGTACGTCCTTCGAGAGTCGCTCCTTGAACTCGACGTTGCCGCCCTCTTGCTCACCGCGTTCGAGGGCTCGCTCCAACACGGCCCGGTCAGGGCTCATACCTCCGGGTTAGGAGACAGGTGGCAAAAGACTTCTCGTCTTATGACAATTGTTATCACAATACGTTCTGGGGAATCGAGCGGGGTTCAGACGGGGTCAGACGGGCCAGCACGGTCACCAGTCGTCTTTGAGCCGTTCGTACGCCGCGTTCACCTGTTTGAACGTCTCCTCGTCCCCGTCCGGCGTGTCCGGGTGGACCTCCTTGACCTTCTCGCGGTAGGCCGCTCGAATCGTCTCCTCGTCGGCCTCGCCTCGCAGACCGAGCCGTGAGAGTGCCTCTTTGCGTGTCGGCCCGTCGCCTGCGCGACGTGGTGCACGGCGCTGCCTGCGCTCCCGGCGTCGACCGCTGTCAGAGACGCGACCGGCCCGCCGGAACCGCTCGCGGCGGCGACGTTCCTCGGCCGCTCGGCGGGCCTCCCGGGCGAACCTGCTGCGACCGCCGCGAGCACCTTCGCGAGCCTTCTGCTCGGCGGTACGTCGACGTTCCTGATAGGCGTCGGCGTGTGTCGCGGCGGCGACACGCTCCTGGAGCTTCCCACTCGCCTGGAACCACATGAAGTAAGTCGTGGCGGCGAACGGGAGGGCGATACCGAGGACGAAGAACTCACGGGTGACTATCGCGACGACCGCGAGCACCGTCGTCAGGCCGGCGAAGACGGCAGCCAGCCCGAACAGGAGGGGCGAGTCTCGCACGACTGACGATACGTGCCACGCTACCCTAAACGACTCGGTGAGTATCGTGGGGTCGCCGGGCCGTGCGGGGTCTGGCGGCGCAGGGCCGGCACTCAAGTCTCCTGACGTGTTACCATGCAGCATGAGCGTCGCAGGGCTCTGCCAGATATGTGAGGAGGCCCGCGCCCGCCAGCACTGCAACCGCTGTGGGGCGATGGTCTGCCAGAACCACTTCGACCGCGAACACGGGATGTGCCTGGACTGTACGAGACGGGCGGACCCGGGCGGAACTACGGGCGAGACCGACACCTACCAGTTCTGACCCGGCTCTCTCCCGGTTGCCGGGGACGGGGTCAGTCCCGGTACCGGTTCAGCCGCGTCTTGAGTCGCTTCGCCGCCTGCCCGGCCGCCTGGAAGAACTCCGTCTCGCCGCGTGCGTTCTCACCGGCGAAGATGATGCCACGCGAGGAGTTAACGAGGCCGACTCCGTCCGCCAGCCCGAACTCCACGGCAGCCTCGGCGTCGCCACCCTGTGCGCCGACACCCGGCACGAGGAACGGGATGTCCGGCACCTGCTCGCGCAGCGCTTCGAGTTCGTCCGGCGTGGTCGCGCCGACGACCAGTCCGACGTTCCCGTGTTCGTTCCACAGGTCCGCGAGCGAAGCGACTCGCTCGTAGAGCGGTTCACCGGACGCGAGTTCGAGGTCCTGCAGGTCCGCCCCGCCCGGGTTCGAGGTGCGACAGAGGATGAAGACGCCCTTGTCGGCCCGCGAGAGGAAGGGGGCGAGCGAGTCCCGACCCATGTACGGGTTCACGGTGATGGCGTCGGCGTAGTCCAGCAACTCGGCGTACTGTCGGGTCGTGTTCCCGATGTCGGCTCGCTTGGCGTCGAGGAGGACGGGTACGTCCTTTCCGTGGGCGTAGGCGATGGTCTCGCGCAGGGCCGCCCAGCCGTCGTCGTCCTCGTAGAACGCCGCGTTCGGCTTGTAACAGGCCGCGTGTTCGTGTGTCGCGTCGATGATGCGGCGGTTGAACGCCCACCGGGGCAGGTCGTGGTCCGCGAGGAACTCGGGGAGTCGATCCGGGTCGGGGTCGAGCCCGACCGAGACGACGGTGTCCTTGTCCCGAATCCGCTCGCCCAAACGCTCGAAGAAGCTCATTTGATTGGCGTGGGGGTGGGTCGAATAACAAGGTTGCTATCGTGAGTCGATAGCCCGCACAGCACGAGGAGGTATCAGAGCCTCGAATATCGGCTTAACCAGCCAAGGAGCGTATCCACTGCATGCGACTCGTTCAGGCGCTCATCCCGGAAGGAAAGCGAGACAGCGTGCTCGCAGTCCTCGAGCGGGAGGGTATCGACTACGCCCTGTTCGAGGAGACCGGGCGCGGGGACTTCGAGGCGATGGTCCAGTTCCCCGTCCCGACCAACGGTCTGGAACCCGTCCTGAAGAAGCTCCGAATCGCGGGTGTCAGGGAGAACTCCTACACCATCGTCCTCCCGGTCGAACTCGTCATCTCACGGCGGTTCAAAGCACTCACCGAGAAGTACTCCAGCCTCCGGGTCTCCCGCGAGGAACTCAGCGCCCGGGCATACGACCTCGCACCAATCGACGAGACGTTCTTCCCGATGCTCTTTTTGAGCACGCTCATCGCCACGACGGGGTTGCTCCAGAACTCCGCGGCGACCATCATCGGCGCGATGGTGGTCGCCCCGCTGATGGGACCAGCTATCGCGGCCAGCGTGGGCGCCGTTCTCGAAGACAGAGAGCTCGCGAGCCGCGGGCTATACTTGCAGGTGACGGGGCTGGTGGGGGCCATCGCCCTCGGGTTCCTTGTCGGAATCATCGTGAAACAGACGGTCCTCGTCGAGCCAGACCTCGCAATCAGGGACGTCCCGCAGATTATGGAACGGGTGCGACCCGGTATCCTGTCGCTGGTGCTCGCCCTCGGCTCCGGAGCAGCCGGGGCCATCAGTATCATGCGGGGGTCCGGTTCGACGCTCGTGGGTGTCGCCATCGCGGTGGCGCTCGTCCCCCCGGCGGCGACCGCCGGTATCGCACTCTCCTACGGCGAGCTGCTGCTGGCAGTTGGCGGGACGACGCTCGTCGTCGTCAACCTGCTCGCCATCAACCTCTCGGCGCTCATCCTCTTCTGGCTCGCGGGCTACCGGCCGGAGCGGCGGCTGGAGGCCGAGCGGGCGCGAGCCGCCGTCAGGATGCGCACCGCGAAACTCGTCGTGGCCATCGCCGTCCTCACCGTGCTCCTCGGGACGGTCTCCGTCACGACCCACGAGGTGCAATCGCTGGAGAAGTCGATGATAGCGGACCTCGAAGAGACGTTCGACGCCGGCGAGTACGGTCGGATGGCCTACCTCGATTCCGACATCGAGTACCTGCCCATCGACCACCTCCTCGGGAAACCCGTCAGAGCGCGTCTGATACTCGGCTATCACGTCGACACCACGCCACCACCGGGCCTCGCACACGAACTCGCCGAGCGCCTCGAAGCGAAGTACGGCCGGGAGTTCCGCCTCGAGGTCGTCTACGTCCCCGGCGAGCGGTCCTGGGTCCCGCGTGAAGGGCCAACCTCGTCGGCAGGAGCCTCGCAGTCACCTGGCAGTTCGAGCCCGCTCCCATCACGTGACGACCTTTATATTCCAGCCGACCGCCATCTTCGAGTATGACAGTGTACGAGACGGACGTCCCCGGCGTCGGCCGGAAGTTCGAGGTCGAACTCGACGACGGCGGACGACTGGTCGTCCTCCTCCATCACGACGGCAGGCGCGAGGTGTTCCACCGGTCGGAGCCAGAGGCGGACAGTACCCGCATCGCCAGCCTCTCCGGTGAGCAGGCCCGCCAGCTGGGGGCTATTCTGGGCGGAGCGTACTTCCAGCCGGTCGAACTCCCGCAGCCGGAGGTCCCCCTCGGGGATGCCATCATCGAATGGGTGACCATCGACGAGGACTCCACGCTGTCCGGGCAGACCCTCGAAGGGTGTGGCGTGCGGGCTGCGACAGGTGTCTCCGTCATCGCAGTCCAGCGGGACGACGAGACCATCGCGAACCCGAACCCGGACTTCGAGTTACGGGCAGGCGACATCCTCGTCGCCCTCGGGACCCGCGAGGAGCAACAGGCCTTCCGTTCGTTCGTCCACAACGACTGACGATGGCCGGCTTACTCCTGGAAGCAGGTATCACGCTTACCGTCCTCGCCGTCGGTGGCGTCCTCGCCAGACAGCTCCGGCTCTCGGTCATCCCGGCGTACATCGTGGTCGGACTGCTCATCGGCCCCCACGCACCCATCGCCGACGGCATCTCCCTCACACTCATCGAGGACGAGGCGTTCGTCGACCTCCTGGCAGAGCTCGGTATCGTTCTCCTGCTCTTTTTCATCGGGATGGAGTTCAGCGTCGACCAGCTCCTGGCCAGACGGGAGAAACTCTCGCTCATCGGCGGTATCGACCTGGTGATCAACGCCGGGGTCGGCGTGCTGCTGGGGGTCGCCTTCGGGTTCTCGCCACTCGAAACGGCGTTCCTGGTCGGCATCGTCTACATCTCCTCGTCGGCCATCATCACCAAGACGCTCATCGACCTCGGCTGGGTCGCCGACCCCGAGAGCGAGGTCGTCCTTGGGACACTGGTCGTCGAGGACATCGTCATCGCGGTGTACCTCGCACTGCTCTCGGCGGTCGCCGTCGGGAACGGTGGCTTCGCGGCAGTCCAGTCGGTCGGTGTCGCGCTCGCCGTGCTCACCGCACTGGTCGTCTTCGCCCAGTTCGGCACCCCGTTCATCCAGCGCGCGCTCGCCATCGACTCCGACGAACTGCTGTTGCTCGGCCTGCTCGGCGTGACCACGGTCGTTGCGGCGATGGCGCTCGACCTCGGCGTCAGCGAGGCCGTCGCGGCCTTCTTCGTCGGCACGGCCGTCAGCGAGACCGACGCGGTCCACCGGGTCGAACGCGTGATGGCCCCCGCAAGGGACCTGTTCGCGGCCGCGTTCTTCTTCGCCATCGGTCTGCAGACGGACGTGAGCCAGTTACAGGGGACCGCACTCGTGCTCCTCGTCGTCGCCGTCGTCGTCACCACCGCGAGCAAGCTCGTCAGCGGGTACTGGAGCGGGAAGCGCTACGGACTGAGCGAGCGCCGGTCACTGCGCGTCGCGGTCGGGCTGGTCGCTCGTGGGGAGTTCTCGCTGGTGCTCGCCGCGCTGGCGACCTCGGTCGGGACCGGCGCGCTGGCGGACGTGATTCCGGCGTTCGCGGTCGGCTACGTGCTCGTGATGAGTGTGCTCGGGACGGGCCTCATGCGGGCCTCCCCGCTGCTGGAGAAGTACGTCCTCAGCGAGTCAACGAGCGGGACGGGCGCCTGAGTCACCCGTAGCGAACCACGATGTCGTGGGCGATGAACTGGTACCTGAAATCTGGATTTGCCTGACACCCCTCACGTGGCACGAGTCCGAGTCGAATCGCCGTCTTGCCGTCCGGTTCGAAGGTTCGTTCGAGGGGAGCCTCCACGGTCACCTCCGACACGTCGAACGCGGCCTCGTCGCCGAAACCGTCCTCAACCCCCGGTCGGGACGTCGCTCGATAGCTGACGTCACCGTCGACGGCGACCTCGAAGAAGGGGAGATGGTCCCACTCTTCGGTGCTGACCCAGTACGTAAACGCGACCGAAAGCGTCTCGATGTCGCCGAGGTCACTCGTGACCGTCGCCCCCGAACAGCCGGGGCAGATGAACTTGACTTCGTCAGCACCGAGGGCTATTTCTGCGTCGCCCTCGGTCGAGGGCCGCCACGAGATGTTCCTGCCTTCGACCTCGTGGACGACCTGGGTGTCCGTTGGTCTGTGCCGGGTCGTCGCCGTCTCGGTCTTGGCGCTTGTGTTCGGCTGCCTCGTGTCAGTGACCGTCTCCTCCTCACTTGCGTCCTGCAATCGAAGACAGCCTGCGACCGAACTCGCCGCGAGCCCAGCAGTCGACAGGAGCCGTCGTCTAGTCGTCATCGAGTGGAAACAGTCGAATGCCCTGCAAATAGGTTCTGGCCCGCAAGGCGAGGCAGTGTAACGCTGTCCAGCGTCGGGCTCTACTCGCCCGCCCGACTCGCCGCGTCGACCACGTCGGTCGCACGTTTGACCTCGGCGCCGTCCTCGACGAACACGAGCGTCTTCGGCGGCTCCGTCGCCTTCGGTCGGACCCGCAGCCCCACCTCCTTCGCCTCTTCGACCGCCGCGTCGAGCCCCGCCGACAGCTCGATGCGGACACGGTCGGGCTGGACGAACACGACCGCGAATGGCTCGCCGTCGCGGGTCACGTCGTAGGCGCGCGCCCCGTCGTCGGTCGGTGCCACGTCGCGGTCGGCGTTCTCGACCGCGAACCGGGCGAACTCGCCGTCCTCGCGACCGTCGAGTTCGGAGGAGAGGAGTTGTGCGAGACGGACGCCGTCGGTAGTCCGGTCCTCGACCATCTCAGGCCTCCACGAGTTCCTGTCGCGCCTTCGCGCGGGCCTCGGAGACGTCGACGTCCTGCGTCCGGGCGTACACCAGCGCGGCCGCGGCGATGGTCACGTCGAGTTCCTGCTGGAGCTGGTTGATTGCCCCGACCGCCTCGTGTTTCTCCTGCCCCGACGCGACGAGGTCGTCCAGCACCTGTTCGAACGCCGAACGCTCCGTGAGCACGTCGTCGCCCGGTACGAAGTCCTCTGGAACCTCGACCTCGCTCGGGTCGAACGTACACCGCAGGTCCGTCCCTTCCTGTTCGAGCAACCCCTCTCCCGTCGCCACGTCCACCAGTCGCTTGGCCTGGTCCGGCGAGAACCAGTCGCGGTCGAGCGAGAGCGCGACGACGAACTCGTTCTGCTCGAGCTCTCGCTTCCCGCGCTGGCGAAACGGCGCGGCGACGGCCACACGTAGACTCATATTCACGTCGGTCGGCCGACGCGGGCCTAAAGACTACGATGTGTTCGCCCTCGATGTCACCCTCTCACACGGCTCGAGGGCCGGGCACACGCGGGACAGACCGGCCAGCCCCCGGTTCAAGTCGAGCGATTCAAGTAGCTGCTGGAACTGCTTCCGGGTATGCAAGACCAGGGACGCTCTACGCGCAAGCGTACCGGCGGACGCCTCCGCCCGATTCGTAACCGAAAGAAGCACCAGCTCGGCCGTCTCCCGACGGAGACCCAGGTCGGCGAGAAGCGTTTCCGCGTCATCGACACGCGCGGTAACACGACGAAGACTCGCGCGCTCGCGACCGACGTCGCAAACGTGAACAAGGGCGGCGAGACGGTCCACGCCACCATCGAGGACGTCGTCGAGAACGACGCCAACCCGAACTACGTGCGCCGGAACATCATCACGAAGGGCGCCGTCATCGAAACCGACGCCGGCACGGCCCGCGTCACCTCCCGCCCCGGCCAGAACGGGCAGGTCAACGCGGTCATCGTCGACGACGAGTAATCACCTTCTCATCTCAGTTCTCGCGAAACCGGGAGCGACCGCTGTGTCGTGTTCGTGTGCCGGGTAGCCGCGTGAGTCCGCACGGTCCACGCGACGTGTACAGAAACGAGCGTGCAGAGAGAGGAACAGTCGAACCCGTCGACGGGAGCGTGACTACGGACTCGGTGCCGCCTTCTGGAGCGCCGTCTCGGCGATGTTCCCCGCGTAGTCGGCGCTCCGGGAGAGCGAGTCGACGACCAGTCCGAGCGACTGGGCGGCCTGTGGCTCTCGCTCGCGCAGGAGTTCGTCGATAGAACGGGTGTGTTCGTCGATGTTGCGCACGGACTCCCGGGCCGAATTCGCGAGTCTGGTCGCTTCGTCCGGGTCGTCGGCGAACAGCGCGTCCATCGCCTTCTCCAGGACGTCGGCCGAGTCGTCGTGGAGTTCCTGGAGCGCATCGGCCACGTCCTCGTCTATCTCGTCGAGTTCGACGGCGATGTTGGCGATCTTCGCCGCGTGGTCGCCGATGCGTTCGAGTTGGCGCGCGCTGGAGTGATAGTCGAAACAGACCTCACGCGGGACGCCCAGCTCTTCGGCGGCACGGGGCGAGCGCAAGGTGGCACGGAAGAT
Source organism: Haloarchaeobius ordinarius (assembly GCF_051801355.1). GTDB lineage: Archaea > Halobacteriota > Halobacteria > Halobacteriales > Natrialbaceae > Haloarchaeobius. Next base: position 63,787 of record NZ_CP196560.1, read on the forward strand.
GCGCGAGACGACGTACCAGAGGCGGTCCACGTCGTCGTCGCGTTCGCGCACGTCACGAGCCATGTCCTCGTCGTTTTCGAGGAGTGCTGTGAGGGCGTCGTTGAGCATCGACTGCGCGATGAGACGCATCCGGGTGACGGCGTTGTGGATGCTGAGTTCGGAGGAGTCGAGCAGGTCCTGGATGACGACGCTGTCGCTCGTCTCCTCTAGGACCTCGACGCCGACCAGGCTCTGCGTGGCCGACCGGATAGCCCGGCGCTGGTCGGTCGTGATGCGGTTGGCCTCCAGCGCGATGATGTCGAAGCCGGAGACGTACATCGTCATGACCGCGCGTGTGAGGCGCTGGCCATCGAGGTCCGAGACGTCGAGGGTCCCTTCTGTCCGCTGGGTCTCGCTCTTCGGTGTGAGTAACAGCGAATCTTCCTCGGGATAGAACTCGACGGTCGTCCCCGCAGAGACTCCGTTGTCGGTCGCCCACGTCTTCGGAAGCGAGACGGTGTAGGTCGACCCACCAGTCACTTGCACCTTGCGCGTTTCCATAACGAGTGATGTGGTCAGGGAGAAAATAAATGTACTTGTTTCTATATAGCCAGCTAGTCAGTAAGAAGAAAGGAAGCACCATCCGGGGGAGGTGTACAGGACGTGGCTGTCGTCGGGGAAAAATAGGCTGAACGAGACCCCCATCAAATTTCTTCGAACAATTCGAGACAATAAATAATATCTTGGCCGCCGAGCGGCCTTTGGAGCAGTACAGAAGCCCCGACAGACGGTAGCACGGATCGGGGAGATTCCATTGCGATATTTACGAATATATAGCTATCATAGCGAGGTATTTATTCATATCACCGTGACGTTGACTCGATGACGAAAGAACGCGACACACGGTTCGAGAACGTCTCGAGACGGAAGTTCGTGACAGCAGCCGGTGCAGTGGGTCTCGCCGGTCTCGCAGGATGTGCAAAGCGTGGTACCTCCGGCGGCGACGGCACCGACGACGGCGGAAACTCCGGCGGCGACTCCCTCTCCGGCAACATCGACATCTACGGGAGCTCGACCGTCTTCCCGCTCGCCACGGCGGTGAAGGAGGGCTTCGAGGAGGAGCACCCCGACGTGAAGATCTCTATCAGTTCGACCGGCTCCGGTGGCGGCTTCTCCAACTACTTCTGCAAGGGCGACTCCGACTTCAACAACGCGTCCCGCCCCATCAAGGACTCCGAGAAGCAGACGTGTTCCGACAACGGCGTGGACTGGATCGAACTCCAGGTCGCCATCGACGCGCTCACCGTCGTCGTGAACAAGGAGGCCGACTGGGTCGACTGCATCACGATCGACGAACTCAAGCAGATCTGGGAGCCCGACGGTGCCCAGAAGTGGAGCGACATCCGCTCGGAGTGGCCCGACAAGGAGTTCGAACTGTACGGTCCGACCTCCGCGTCCGGCACCTTCGACTACTTCACCGAGGCCGTCATCGGTGAGGAGGACAGCCACCGCCAGGACTACTCCGCGACCGAGCAGGACCGCCAGATCATCACTGGCGTCAAGGGTTCCTCCGGTGCGATGGGCTACCTCGGCTTCGCGTACTACAGCGAGAACAAAGACGAGATCAAGGCGCTCGCCATCGACGACGGCGACGGAAACTGCGTCAAGCCCTCGCTCGAGAACGCGAAAGCCGGCAAGTACACGCCGCTCTCGCGTCCGCTGTTCACGTACCCGCGCGTCCAGTCGCTCGAGGAGAAAGAGCAGGTCCGCGCGTTCGCGGAGTACTTCGTCGAGCAGTCCGGCAAGCGCGAACTCGTCGCCGACAAGGTCGGCTACGTCCCTAACGACGAGGAGACGCTGCAGGCGCAGATGGACAAGCTCTCCGAGTACCTCGAATAACCGCCGACGAGCACACGCGGTTGACGAACCAGAGTAGAAGCGCTTTTCGGCGCGTCTAATTACCTATCTATAGAGACCGACTTCCATGAGCACGGACAGGGTGACACAGGACATCACAGAGACAGCCAGCGACACGCCAGAGGAGAAGGTGATGAACGCCTTCTTTTTCGCGTGTGCGTTGCTCTCCGTGATAACGACCGTAAGTATCGTTCTCCTGCTGGCGTCGGAGACGGTGAAGTTCTTCGACCTGACGGCAGGACTCGTCGGATACGAGGGAGATGCCATCGGCATCGCCGACTTCTTCCTCGGAACCAACTGGGCAGCAGGATTCAAACCGTACGCGTTCGGCGTGGTCCCGCTGGTGTTCAACACGCTCGTCATCACCATCGGGGCGGCCGTCGTCGCGATGCCGCTCGGACTCGCGACCGCCATCTACCTGAGCGAGTACGCGAGCAAGCGAAAGCGGGCCGTACTGAAACCAGCACTCGAGATACTGGCGGGGATTCCCACCGTCGTCTACGGGTTCTTCGCGCTCGTGTACGTCACGCCGTTCCTCGACGGGCTGTTCAGGTTCCTGAACAACGACGTGCCGGGGCTCTCGGGGACCGTGTTCAACTTCCCCGAACTCGGGACGTTCAACGCCCTGTCCGCGAGCATCATCGTCGGCATCATGATCATCCCGATGGTCTCCTCTATCAGTGAGGACGCGATGAGTGCGGTGCCGGCTGACCTCCGACGTGCGGGGTACGGGATGGGCGCGACGAAGTTCGACGTCTCCGTCGGCATCGTCGTCCCTGCGGCCGTCTCCGGCATCGCCTCCTCGTTCATCCTCGCGCTCTCGCGCGCCATCGGCGAGACGATGATCGTCGCCATCGCCGCGGGGTCGACCCCGACGATGCCGGCGTTCGGCCAGCTCTCGGTGCTCGGGACCCAGATTCCGTACCCGAACCTCGGGACGCTCGCCGTCTACTTCGAGCCGGTGATGCCGATGACTTCGGCGATGGTCAACATCGCGACCGGTGACATGCCGACGAGCGGGGTCGCCTACCACAGCCTGTTCGCGGTCGGGTTCACCCTGTTCGCGATGACGCTCGTCATGAACGTCATCAGTGACTTCATCGCCAGCCGCTACCGGGAGGAGTACGAATAATGGCGACGGAACGAAAACATATCGAGAGTTTCGGCGAGGTCAGTCGCACCGTCGGGACCGTCTTCCGGTACCTGTTGCTGGCCGCGACGCTCACCGGCATCGTCGCCCTGGGCGCGTTGCTGCTGTACGTCGGCGTCCAGGCAATCCAGCCGTTCACCGCCGACCCGGCGTGGTACGCGTTCGTCACGGCCACGTTCGTCGTGCCGACACTCGGCTCTGCAGCCTGGGTCTGGTACAAGCACAACGACGCGGTCGGGACCGCCCTCGCCGCCGTTGGCATCCCGTTCGGCGGCCTGTTCCTCGGTGCAGCCATCGTCATGCTGTTCCTCGACGTGTTCGCGCCGGAGACCTGGCTCGGCTACTGGGCCGCGCTGGCGCTGGCCGGTGGCGCGCTCGCGCTCTATCGCCGCCAGCGCCGTGCCGGTTTCCTCGAAGAGACCGTCGTCGGACTCGTCGCGTTCGCCGTGTTTGTCGTGATTATGCCGCGGGTCATCGCAGCGATTCCGTTCTACCTCCTGCCGTGGTCCATCATGTGGGTCACGTTCACGCTGCCGATGGCCGCCGGCGTCGCGTGGTTCGTCGGCGGGGAACTCGACGACCAGCGCACCGGGCGACTCACCGGCGGCGCGGCTACGCTCGTCGGCCTGCTGGCCGCGTTCGTCGGCCCGTACCTGTGGTTCTTCCCGATGCCGAGCGTCGTCCTCGCGACGTTCGTCGTCATCCCGGCTGCGGCGTACGCGTTCGTCGTCATCCAGGACCGGCCGACCCAGGTTCCGGGACTCGTCTTCGCCGCGGCGTTCATCGGTGGCGTGCTCGCCATCCGGTACCTCGCGCCCGTGCTCGGCCTCGCCGGGCCGGAGTCCTGGGTCGACTGGCAGTTCCTCACCAGCAACCACTCGAACACGGCCGTCGACGCCGGCCTCTACCCGGCCATCATCGGCTCCGTGTTGCTGATGCTGGTCGTCACGCTGCTGTCGTTCCCCGTCGGCGTCGGTGCCGCGGTCTACCTCGAAGAGTACGCCCCGAACAACCGCCTGACCCATCTCATCCAGGTGAACATCTCGAATCTGGCGGGCGTTCCCTCGGTCGTCTACGGCCTGCTGGGCTACGGCGTGTTCATCAACACGCTCGCCCTGCCCGTTGGGTCCGTCCTCGTCGGGGGGATGACGCTCGCGCTCCTCATCCTTCCCATCGTCATCATCTCCGCACAGGAAGCCATCCGGTCGGTCCCCGACTCCACGCGCCAGGCCTCGTTCGGCCTCGGCGGGACGAAGTGGCAGACCGTCCGGCGGGTTGTCCTCCCGCGGGCGATGCCCGGTATCTTCACCGGGACCATCCTCGCCCTCGGTCGCGCCATCGGCGAGACCGCACCCCTCATCTTCATCGGGTATTCGATGGTCGCCCCCGTGCCGGGCGGGTTCACCTCCAAGGGGAGCGCCATGCCCATGCAGCTGTACTCGTGGGCGACCCAGTTCGCCAGCGAGGAGTTCTACACGACCGCACTCGCCGCGGGTGTCGTCGTGTCGCTCGTGGTGCTGCTCACCATGAACGGTATCGCCATCGTACTGCGCAACAGGTATCAGCGAGAAACGTGACCAATGACACAAGAAATGAGCAACGACCAGGCTGAATCGACGTCGACGAACGACCCCGTCAGTGACGACGGCTCCATGCTGGAGACCGACGTGACCGCGGGACTCGACGAGGACAGCGACACCGGTGGGGGTATCGAACGCACCATCGTCGAGGCGCAGGACGTCAACGTCTGGTACAACGACGACCAGGCACTCCAGAACATCTCTTTGCAGGTTCCGGAGAATCAGGTCACCGCCATGATCGGCCCGTCGGGCTGTGGAAAGTCGACGTTCCTCCGGTGTATCAACCGCATGAACGACCTCATCGACGCCGCCCGCGTCGAGGGGAAACTGTACCTCGGCGACAAGGATGTCTACGACGACGACGTCGACCCCGTCGCACTCCGTCGCCGCGTCGGGATGGTGTTCCAGAAACCGAACCCGTTCCCGAAGAGCATCTACGACAACGTCGCCTACGGCCTCGAGATACAGAACAAGGAAGGCGATTACGACCAGATCGTCGAGGAGTCCCTCAAGCGCGCCGCTCTGTGGGACGAGGTGAAAGACCGCCTCGACGAGTCCGGGCTCGAACTGTCCGGTGGCCAGCAACAGCGGCTCTGTATCGCGCGGGCCATCGCACCTGACCCGGAGGTCCTCCTGATGGACGAACCGGCGTCGGCGCTCGACCCCGTGGCGACCTCGCAGATCGAGGACCTCATCGACGAGCTCGCCGAAGACTACACGGTCATCATCGTCACGCACAACATGCAGCAGGCGGCGCGTATCTCCGATAAGACCGCCGTGTTCCTCACCGGTGGCGAACTCGTCGAGTTCGGTGACACCAAGCAGATCTTCGAGAACCCCGACAACCAGCGCGTCGAAGACTACATCACCGGCAAGTTCGGATAGGCCGGTTCGTATCAACCGATAGACGAAACCGTTTCAAACGGCCCGTGATTTCACTCATCTAATGGCACGTCAGAGCTACCAATCGAAACTCGACTCCCTCGAGGACGACGTCCTCTACATGGGAGAGGTCGTCCTCGACCGACTGCGCGACACGCTCGTCGCCCTCGAGAACAAAGACGAACAGACCGCAGAACGAATCATCCAGACCGACGACGAGGTGAACCAGCTCTACCTCGACATCGAACAGCAGTGCATCGACCTGTTCGCACTGCAACAGCCCGTCGCGGGTGACCTCCGGTTCATCGCCGCGTCGTTCAAGATAATCACCGACCTCGAACGCGTCGCCGACCTCGCGACCAACCTGGCTCAGTACACCCTCGAAGCCGAGCGCGACGTGTTCCCCGAGGTCGACATCCAGGATATCGGCGACCTGACCATCGCGATGGTCGAGGACGCCCTCGACGCCTACGACGAGTGGGACGCCGACGCCTGCTTCGAAATCGCCGACCGAGACGACGAGGTCGACACCCGGTGTACGGAAGCGAGTCAGGTCGTCGTTCGGGACCTCGTCGAAGCCGAACACGAGGCCGACACCGAGGAGGTCTTCAACGACGTCTCCCGCCTGCTCCTGACGATTCGTGACCTCGAACGCGTCGGCGACCACGCCGTCAACATCGCCGCGCGTGCGCTCTACATGATAGAGAACGACGACGCGCTCATCGAGTAACCCGGCGCATCGCCTCCGTAGACCGTCGATTCGGTGTCTCCGTTTTTCGTCGATTTACACCGCGAGACGGCAGTCTCTCCCCGGCGCAGGCAACGGTCTCCAGACAGCCAACGAGCGGCCCGGCCCGGGGGGTGCCACCGCCCGCCCGGTCGAACTAGCGCAACACCGATAGGTCAGCGGACGAAACGTTCTGGCATGCCCCGCGAGAGTTTCCAGCGGAAACTCGATTCGCTTGAGTCGGAGGTCCTGTACATGAGTGACATCGTCGTCGACCGGTTGCGGACCGCCCTGTCGGCGATGGAAGCTGGAGACGAGTCAGCTGCGTGGCAGGTCGTCAACGGTGACGGCGAGGTCAACCGCATGTACCTCGACATCGAGCAACAGTGCATCGACGTGCTGGCACTCCAGCAGCCGGTCGCGGGTGACCTCCGGTTCGTGGCCGCTTCCTTCAAGATAATCACGGACCTCGAACGCATCGGCGACCTGGCGACCAACCTCGCGCAGTACACCATCGACGCAGAGGAAGACGACTACCCGGAGGTCGACGTGCAGGAGATCGGAAGCGAGACCATCAAGATGGTCGAGTGGGCGATGAACGCCTACACCGAACGCGACGTCGAGGTCTGTTACGACCTGGCCGCCTACGACGACGAGGTCGACGCGAAGTGCGAACACGCGAGCCAGGTCGTCGTCCGCGACCTGCTCGAATCCGAAGCCGGGGCGGAGACCGACGTCGAGGCCGCACTGGACGCCGTCTCTCGGCTACTCCTGACCGTGCGCGACCTCGAACGGGTCGGTGACCACGCGGTCAACATCGCCGCGCGAACGCTCTACATGGTCGAGAACGACGACGAACTCATCTACTGAACGTCGACCGTCCAGCCCGACGGAGAGCCGTCGGCGGCCGACAGCTGTGACACACCGGGGAGGCAGGCGAGTCGCTCTTCTACCATCGTCCACCACGAGTCTTCGTCGGTGTAGCCAGCGGAGTGGGCGGGATACACGGAAGCGACGAGTTCGTCGCTGGTCGTCTCTCCCTCCTCTCGGAGGAACTCGTACGACGCCCGGACCGCGTCACGCCGCCAGTCGCGCATCATCTCGCTCGCACCGGGAACCGAGAGCGACGCGATGACGCGCTCGGCCCGCGCTTCGGGCGAGGTCTCGACGCCTTCTGCCGGACGATACCACACCGTAAGCGTCGTCTCACGCGACCGGAGTTCCTTCCGTCGAAGGTCGCCGCGCTCGACGAGTTCCGTACAGAGCGACCGAACCTCGTCCTCGTCGATGCCGACTGCCGCCGCGAGTTCCGCCGTCGTCCCCGGCTCTCCCACCGCCAACTGTTCGAGGACGAGCACTGCCGGGACGGTCGTCCCGCCGTTTCCCATCGAACGAGTCTCGTTTACGCCCATACGTCCCAGTCGCTCTCCACCCACATCATCGTTTCTACGATTACCTGTAGCAATAAAAGACATATCTCGTTGTTGTTGGCTAAGTTTTAGATAGGGAGGGCCCGTGATTTACGCGCATGGCAACTGCGAGCCGACGCAACGCGTGGTCACGACCGGTGTTCCTGACAACCAATCTGAGTGTGTACCGATGAGTTCCATCACGATCGAGGTCGACGACCCCGACAAGGCGTACGAGAGCGTGCTCGAACTGTTCGAGGCCGCACCCGTGGACTTCTCGCAGGTCACGTCGGTCCGGCTGGAGATCGAATACGACGCGGGCGAAGACGGCGACGAGTCGGACGATGAGGCGTCCGGGGCAGACGTCGACTCGAAGTCTGCCGGCGATGCACGCCAGCAGCGAGCATCCATCACCGACGCCGAGGGCAGAACGATTCCCTCGACGTTCGGCCCAGAAGGCGACGACACGGACGACGCCACCGTCGACGGGGCAGACGAAATCACGTTCGGGAGCGAGACATCCGCAACCGGAGACGGGGACCCCTTCGGCGCGTCGAGCGCGTCTGACCCTGGGGCGTCCATCTTCGGTACGGACGCCGACGCCACGGCCGACTCTGAAGCCGCCGACACCGGGGACTCCATCTTCGAATCGACGACCGACGACGGTGGGACGGACCAGCAGCGGTCGACCGAACCCGACGACACGAACGGTGTGACCTTCGAGGACCCGGGGACGACAGCCGACCCTGTCGACACCGAGTCGACCGACCCGACCGCACCACGAGGCGACGACGGCCCCACCCCGTCCCCGCGCACCTACAACAAGGTGATGCGGCTCCTCCAGAACAGGGACTTCCCCATCGAACGGTCCCAGATAGAGGCGGTCGCCGCAGGCGCGTACGACGTCGACCCCGACGAGTGTCGGACCATCGTCGACGCCGCTATCGACAAGGGCCTCGTCGCACAGGACGGGCCGATGCTCGTCGACCCGACCGAGTGACCAACCGGCACCGACCGGCTCGCACCCGATTCTGGCTCCTCCTCGCGTTCGCGAACGTCGCTCCGAACGGTTGGCGTCACCATTCCACACGATTCGGGAGGTATCACTCCCTCCATCCGAGAGATATCACTCGACTCCGTCTCGTGCTGTCAGTGAAAATGGCCGGGGCGGGCTCCGAACTTCAGTCGGAGACGAGCTCCGACTGCTCGCCGGCTCACATCCGTTCGCCGGCGACCGTAAACGGGTTCGTCACGTCTACCGCCACGTTTTCACGAAGTTATCACTCGACTCCGTCTCGTGATGTCAGTGAAAATGGCCGGGGCGGGCTCCGAACCCGCGATCTCCGCATGACCCAGGTCCGAGACTTGGCGGGTCTCGTGGGGGCATGCATGAGCCTTCCCAGGCAGTTACCGCACCGAATCTCTAAACCCTATGAGTGCGGCGCTATGTCCAGCTAAGCCACCCGGCCTCACTCTTCGCTTGTCCAGTGTCAAACTTAAACCTTCTCAACTGTCCCCGCCCTGTCTGGGAGTCTCACCCTGAGTCGGCGGGCGTTTCACCGGCCCCACGGATTTATACCGTGGGGTAGTAAAGCAGTGAGCATGGACGTTCCGGGCATCGTAGAGTCGACACTCGCGGGCGAAGACGTCGCAGCCGAGGTCTCCCTGGGTGGGGAGAACGTGCTCTACGTCACACCGACGCGGACCCTCGTCTACCAGTCCGAAGGCTTTCTGAGCGACGAATCGGTCGACGAGTATCCACACGAAGCAGAGCGCATGACCGTCAAGGAGGGTCGACGCAAGACCCGCATCACACTGGAGTACTCCCTCGACGGGGCGAGAGACTTCACCGTCCCAGCCAACGTCTCGGAGGCGGTCGTCCACCCCGTCCTCGCCGGCGTGCTCAACGCCAGCGGGGTCACGAACCCCGGCGAGACGGTCACCCAGACGTTCCGGTTCTCGGAACTCACCGTCGTCATCACCTCCGAGCGCCTCGTGAAACACGTCGGCGGTGCCGTCTGGGACGAGGACTACGAGGAGTACCACTTCGCGGACGTGACGGGTCTCAGTTTCGAGGACGGGAGCGTCGCGACGCAGGTCGTCCTCGAGGTCGACGGCCGCCCGGAGCGCATCAAGATCGCCAACGACCGCGCGGCCGAGGTCAAGGAGTACCTCCAGCAATCGCTCTTTGCGTACTACGACGTGCGCTCGCTCGACGCGCTCAACGACGCGGTGCGCCCCGACGAGGCCGACGAGGAAGAGCGGCCGTCACCCATCGATTTCGGTGAGGGTGTAGACCCGCTCGACGCTGGCAACACGGTCCAGCCCGACGAAGTCACGGACGTGGACGGGACAGTCGCATCGATGGACGAGGTCCCCGACGAGCCCGAGACGACGGGTACACCAGCCACTTCCACGGGGGAAGCGGCACAGCCGCCTCGACAGCAGGGACAGGAACAGCGAACCCAGCAGGGAAGCCAACAGGTCGACGAGGCACGACCGGAGCAACAGTCCGACCCGCTGGCAGGTGGTAGCAATACCTCAGCAGGCGCGGAGACGAACCAGTACGAGCAGGCGCCGGTCTCGCAGGACCAGCCTGCGTCTGACCCGGCGGCCCGACAGTCACAGCAGCGTCAGCCAGCCCACGAGGAACGAGGGCCACCGCAACACGAGCAGACTCCACAGGCGAACCAGCAAGCGTCCGCACAGCCTCAGACGGGGCAGGTCGACCAGCGGCCTGCCCGGTCCTCACAGCCCAACGACGCGGCCGATGCGGCCGACTCGCAGGGAACGTTGGCAGCCGAATCGTCCACAGCCCAGACCGAGCAGGCGTCCGAATCGCCACCCGAACCCGAACCGGACCCGAGTGACACGGAGCGGTCGGTCGACCAGGACCCGGTGACGGCGCAGGAGGCTGCGTCGGGCGACGATGGAGCCGACACCGACTCCCCGTTCGAAGCGGCCGGGTTCCAGCCCGCGACGGCTGACGAGACCGACGAGGCCGTTATCGAGCGACTCGACAGTCTCGAACGACAGGTCGAGACGCAGAACGAACTGCTCGAACGGCAGGGGAAACTCATCCAGCAGTTGATAGACGAACTCAGTCGGAGTCGTTGACTCACTCGCGGCCGGTTACCTTCCGGACACAGGACGACCCGAACGGCCCCAGTTCTCCCGCATCCAGTTCGATGAAGTGACCCGTCGTGATACCGGTGCCACAGCGGCGGCACTCGAAGTCGCCTTCCCGGGTGACCACGTCACTGGTCTGGCTGACGAAGCCGCTCCCGGTCGTCTGGACGACCCCGTCCTCGCGCTCGATGACGCCCCGCATCACGGCAGTGTCGAGTATCTCACGGACGGCGGCCGGGTCTCGTGTGACGACCTCGATACGGTCCATCGCGTCCGCCAGTGACAGCTCCGGGTCCTCGAGTTTCGAGAGGAGTTCCACGCCGAGTTCGATGCGGTCGTCGTGTGCGTCCATCGATTCGTCCTCCTCCCGCCACGCGATTAAGCCTTGCGCGGCAGGGGACCTGTCTGCGCGGCGGGAGACCAGTTCCTTCGACCGGATTCCAGTTCTCGCACCGAAAAACCGTTATCGTCTCGCCGGCGAGGTGGGGACGATGCGAGCAGACCTGTCCCCGCGCGCCGTCGGCGGCGTGGCCCTCGTCGCTCTCGTTCTGGCGGCGAGCCTGCTCATCTCGCCGGATGCGGTTCTCGTCCACGTCGAAGCGCTCGCGGCGGAGCCGTTGCTGTTCGGTCTGGCGCTCGTCGTCCTCTACTCGCTCCGGCCGCTGGTCGCGTGGCCGACGACGCTCGTCGCGGTCGTCGTCGGCTACGGCTACGGGGTCGCGTTGGGCGTTCCTATCGGGCTCGCGGGGGCGGTGTTCACGTCGATGCCACCGTTCTTCGCGGCCCGGTGGGTCGACGGTGGCGGCCCCGTGCCGCTCCTCGACCGGTTCTCGCCAGTCGGACAGTTCCGGTCCTCCGCAGAACGGTACTTCGAGACCGCAGGAGGGTTTCGCGGTGTCACGGCGGCCCGGCTGGCCCCGATTCCGGCCGACGCCGTCACCTGTACGGCGTCGGTCAGTGGCGTCTCGCTCCGGAGCTTCGTCGCCGGCACGCTCGTCGGCGAGCTGCCGTGGACGATAGCCGCCGTGGTCGTCGGGAGTTCGGCGAACACGCTCACCACGCACGGGCTGGGCGCTATCGGGTTACCGCTAGCGGTCGCGATGGTCGTCTCGGCGGCAGTCCTCTTGGCCGGACCGGCCTACGAGACGTTCGCTCACTCCTCGGAGTAGAGTTCGGACAGCCTGTCCTCGGCCTCCTCGGCCTCGGCAGCGAGTTCGTCGCCGATGTCCTTCAGTCGGTCTTCGAGTTGCTGGTACTCGTCGGTGTTCGAGAGGTCGTCGAAGTCCAGTTCCTCGTCCAGCGTCTCCATCTTGTTCGATATCTCCTCGTGCTCGCGGCGGGTGCCGTCGAAGCGGTCTTTCACCCGGAGGGACTCGATGAGTCGGGTGAGCTGGCTCTGTGAGACCGGTTTCGTGAGGTAGTCGTGGATGTCCATCTCGATGATGTCCAGCCCGGGGTCGACTGCGGTCACCATGACGACCCAGCAGTCGTACCCCTCGACCCGGATGCGTTCTAGCACCTCGTCGCCGGAGAGGTCTGGCATGTGGCGGTCGAGGAGCACGATGTCGACCGAGTGGTCGATGGTCTCGATAGCCGACCGGCCGTCGTAGGCGGTCAGCGTCTCGTACTCCTCACTGACCCACGTCGCGTAGAGGTCGGCGAGGCTCTCCTCGTCGTCGACCACGAGTATCGTCGGTTGCTGCATGACTGACCAGGGTACTTTTCCAACCCACGACCGGGGTCGTCCTATGGCTTTCGGCCCTTCTGGCCCGAACGCTGATACGTGTTCAGTTGAACGGGTCGGAACAGTCGTAGACGACGCCGTGTTGCTCGCAGACGTACTTGCAGTGGCGCTTGTACAGCGGTTCGCCACACATCGGGCACGGTCGCCCACCGTGGTCGGCCGTGGTCTCGTCGGCAGCCTCCACACTGCACGCCTCTCCGTCTTGCTCGCCCTCGTCGGCCATACCTCGCCTTGCGGGCCGAGCGTCCTAACGGTATCGAGCGAGAGTATATCACGCTGGCCGACGTGTTCCGACGTATGCAGGGCGACCGCGACCCCACCGGCCTCGACGACCGCACCACCGCCATCCTCCGGCGGAGCAACCAGCGTGCGTACAACGCACTCCGGCTCGTGTTGCTCGGGCTGCTCGTCGGGCGACTCGTCCGCGACCGCGAACTCGACCGCGGCCTCCTCGGCGCACTCCTCGCGAGCACCGTCGTCGACGCGCTCTACCAGTTGTACTACCAGACCGGCGGCTACGAGCACGACCGCGAGGGCCTGTCACCGGACGCGGTCGAGGTCCAGGTCGAATAGCGTCTCAGACTCCCTTCTCGGCGAGGTACACGACGGCTCGCTCGTGGAGCGCCGGGTGTGGCATGGCGGCGGGGCGAACCGCCTGCACCAGGCCGAGTGCCTCCCGGAACGACCGGCCGTCTTCGGCAGCGAGCGCGATGGCCAGGAGCGTACTGCTTCGCGAGATACCGGCCCTGCAGTGGACCAGCAGTGAGCCGTCTTTCCTGTAGAGTCGCCGGACAGTGTCGGCGGCACGTTCGAACCGTGTCCAGTCGGTGCCAGGGCCGTCGACCAGCGGACGATGGTGGGTCGTGAGCGGGCGTTCCTCGGCCGTCGCCGAGAGGACGAAGGCGAAATCGCGGTCACAGCAGTGCCGGTCGTGCGACTGCGGGTCGGCCGCCAGTTCGTTCCCGAGGTACAGGTCACGGTCCCCGATGCGGCACACCACAGGGTAGTCTTCGACGTAGCCCTTCGGGCGGACCAGTACAGTGTCGTCCTCGTGTTCGAAAGCGGAGAGAGCAGCCTCCGAATCGTTCGAGCCGTGGCTCATACGGGTCAGAGAGAAGAGAGAGTCCGTCAGCGTCGAGTTATCGTCGACTCAGCACTCCGACCAGCCACAGGACTCGCAGGTCTTGCAGCCTTCGGAGTAGTACAGCGAGAGCGAGCCACAGTCGGGGCACTCGGGGCTCTCACCGGCCGCGATGAGGTCGTCCACCGCGTCCGAGGTGTGACCCGCGTCGGGGGCCGGCGTCTCTGCGGCCGCGGATCCACCGTCGGTCTCACGTGCCTCGGCACGACGGCGCTCGGCGGCTTCTTCGGCGGTCTCGTCGAGCGTCTTCTGCTGCGGGTAGGTGCGGTCTATCTCGTCGTCGAGGTAGCGCCGGAGGGCGGTCCCGAAGGCGTCCGGGATGGAGTTGATCTGTTCGCCCTTGTCCCAGGCGACCTTCGGCGAGCGGATGCCCTGGAGCTTGTCGACGACCTCGTTCGGGTCGACGCCGGAGCGCAGCGCGATGGAGATGGTCTTCGCGAGCGCGTCGGTAAAGGAGTTCGTGAAGCCACCGGAGTGACCCGTGTTCGCGAACAGTTCGAACGGTTCGGCCGTCTGCGGGTCCTCGTTGATGGTGACGTAGAGCTTGCCGTAACCGGTGTCGATGCGCTGGGTGACGCCGTGGAGCTGGTCCGGGCGCTCTTTCTTCTTGGCGTAGCTGCGTGCCTCGCCACCGACGATGTCGGCCACGTCGGACTCGAGCTTCGCACGGACGTCCTCGCTGTCGAGGAAGCCTTCGATGCCGCCGAAGGCGGCCTCGATCTGGTCGACGATGACCTCGGCCGCCTCGCCCTCGTCGGCGAAGTCGGCGTTGTCGGCACGCGTGGTGAGGACCTGCTTGGAGCGGGTACCGTCGCGGTAGACGGTGACGCCCTTCCCGCCGTTCTCGTAGATGTAGCGGTACACCTCGTCCATGTCCTCGATGGACGCGTCGTTCGGGAAGTTGCAGGTCTTCGAGATGGCGGAGTCGACGCCCTCCTGGCAGGCGCACTGGACGGCGGCGTGTTGCTTGCCGGTCAGGTCCTGCGTGGTGACGAACAGTTCAGAGATGGCGTCCGGGACCGTCGTCAGGGACTCGACGCCGTCGAACTCGTTGGCAGCCATCTGCTCCTGGGCCTCCTCCTTGACGGCGTCGACGTCGATGTCGTTCGCCTCGAGGGTGCGCAGGAAGTAGTCGTCGAACTCGACGAGCATCTCGTCGCCCTGCACGTCGTCGGAGACGTTCTTGTAGTACGCGACGTTGTAGATGGGCTCACAGCCGCCGGTGGTGTTGCCGACCATCGAGGTCGTCCCGGTCGGGGCGATGGTGGTCGTGTTGTGGTTGCGGATGGTGAAGCCGTCTGCCCACTCCTCGGGGTCGAGCCCGGTGTGGTGCTCGAACCACTCGGGGTACTGCGTCGGGTTCGCGTACTTCGAGTCGTCCCAGTCGTTGAACGCGCCGCGTGCCTCGGCGAGTTCGTGGGATGTCCACTTCGACTCGTGGTTGATGTGACGCATGAGCTGGCGGGCGACCTCGTTGCCCTCCTCGGAGCCGTACTCGATGCCGAGCTGGATGTAGAGCTGGGCGAGCCCCATGACGCCGAGGCCGATTTTCCGCATGTCGCGGACCTTCTCTTCTATCTTCTTCACCGGGAAGTCCGACATCGTGACGACGTTCTCGAGGAAGCGGGTGCCGCGGTCGATGCGGTAGTCGAACTCCTCGAAGTCGATGGCCTCCTCCAGGAACGCCGAGACGGCCGCCTCGTGGGAGTCGTACTCGTCGGCGTGCTCGGCGGACCAGACGCGCCAGTCGGGGGCGTCGAGGTCGGCCAGCGTGGAGAGGTTGATGTGCCCGAGGTTGCAGGCCTCGTACTCCTCGAGGGGCTGCTCGCCACAGGGGTTCGTCGCGAGGATGCGGTGGTCCGGGTGCTCCTCCACGTCGAAGGAGTGCTGCTTGTTCACGCGCTCTAAGTAGATGACGCCGGGTTCGCCGTTCTCGTGAGCGCCCTCGACGATGTCCTCCCAGATGACTTCGGCGGGCATCGACAGGACCTCGCCGACCTCGACGTACTCGCCGAGACCGAACATCTCGTAGAGTTCCTTGGTCTCGGGCGTCGCGACGTGGGGTTCCTCGGTGCGCGGGTTGGTGAAGGTGAACTCCTCGTCGTTCTGGAGCGCCTCCATGAAGTCGTCCGTGACACCGACGGAGATGTTGAAGTTCGAGAGGTGGCCTTCGACGGCGTTGCGGAGGTGTTTCGGAACTTTGCCCTCGTCGTCGATGAGTTCGCGAGCCTCCTCCAGTGCGTCCGCGAAGGAGGTGTGCGTGTAGTCGTCGGGGTCGTTCAGGCGCAGCGTCTGGGCGAGCGAGACGTCCTTGTTCTTCGAGTGGATGAACTGGATGACGTCGGGGTGTGAGATGCGCATGACGCCCATCTGTGCGCCGCGGCGGGCCCCACCCTGCGCGATGGTCTCGCACATCTGGTCGAAGGTGCGCATGAACGTGATGGGCCCGGAGGCGATGCCACCGGTCGACCCGACCGCGTCACCGTAGGGGCGGAGTCGCCAGAAGGCGTACCCCATGCCACCGCCGGACTGGAACACCTGGGCGGCCTCCTTGGCGGTCTGGTGGATGTCGTCGATGTCGTCGTCGGGGGAGTCGACGAAACACGCCGAGAGCTGCTGGAGTTCGTCACCGGCGTTCATCAGGGTCGGCGAGTTCGGCATGAAGTCGAGGTTCGACATCATCGACTCGAACTCCTCGGCGATGTCCTCGACGTGCTCGCGGATGTCCGCGGGCAGTTCGGGTACGACGGTGTCGTACGCGAACTTGTTCACGTTGTAGATACTGAGTTCGGTCTCGGCGTCGTCCGAGAGCGAAGTCCCCATCCCGAAGACCTCCTCGGCGAGCTCGTCGCGGCGCGGGTGGTCCGGTTTGAGCTGGTCCGGCGTGACCGTGATACTCACGTCCTCTTTCTCGGCCTCGTAGACGGCCTCGGCGAGTGCGATGTTCTTGCCGACGCGCACGAAGAGGTCCTCCTGGGACTCGACGAGTTCGCCGTCGGCGTCCTTGCGAAGGTAGCGCGCGGGCAGGATGTTCTCGTACGCGTTCCCCGTGAGACGGTCGGCGAGGGTCTCCCCCTCGGTCCGCTTGATGGGCAGCTCTAGTTCGTCGGCGGACAGTTGTTGTTCGCTCATGCGGTCCCCTCCCCGCCCGTATCTGGCCGCGTACGGGCGAATTCGTCGTCGAAGCGTCGTGTCGATGTCATCGGTAGTAGCGAAGGTTGGTTACTCTATCGTCCTTCATAAATGGACGGGTTACGGATTTTTT
The DNA here is from genome assembly GCF_051801355.1 of Haloarchaeobius ordinarius. Taxonomy (GTDB): domain Archaea; phylum Halobacteriota; class Halobacteria; order Halobacteriales; family Natrialbaceae; genus Haloarchaeobius. The sequence goes on from NZ_CP196560.1 coordinate 80,710, forward strand.
GGACTACTGCAAGTCAGCTTGTGTTACAGTGTCGCCACTTTACGAATCTATCACGAACCCGTGATGTGGCGGCACGGTCGCCACCACGCTGGTAATGGCTCGGTCGTTATAACATCACTCAAACCAGAGTGAAAGTGTAACTTCGGGAACCGCACGCGGGAGCGAATTCGGAGCCAATCAGTTTCGCCCATAGGCTTATCCCCCAGTCGTGCGCCATATACATGCATGTTCGAACTTCCGGGGCTGGTCCCGATGCAGGTCGGGGTCGAGACGATCGGTGGCGTCGTCCTGCTCGTACTCGCGCTCGTGGTGATGTACAAGGTCATCAACCTCGCGTTCAGTATCGCGGTGAAGGTGCTCGTCATCGCGATAGCGGCCCTGGTGGTTCTCTGGGGGCTGTCGCTCGTCGGATTCAATCCGCTCGGGCTACCGTTCCCCGCTGCGATGGCGATTCCAGCGGAAGCAGGACTGTTCGGCTAGAAAACGCGGTTACAGGTTCTCGAGGAAGTTGTCGATGATATCGTGCCCACACGCCGTGAGTACCGACTCCGGGTGGAACTGCACGCACTCGATGGGGTACTCGCGGTGGCGCACACCCATGACGAGGGGTTCGGCCCCGCCGTCGGTCGCCGCGGTGTCGACGCTGGCCGCGCCGACGGCGTGGTCTGCGGTCGCGGAGACCTCGAAGCACTCTGGCACGGTCGTCGCGACCAGCGAGTGGTAGCGACCGGCCGAGAATCCCTGTTCCAGCCCTGTGAAGACGCCACGGCCGTCGTGGTCGATGGGCCACGCTTTCCCATGGACGGGTTCGGGTGCGCGACCGATGTCACCGCCGTAGGCGTACACTGCGGCTTCGAGGCCGAGGCACACGCCCAGCGTCGGAATCTCGGTACTCAGTTCGCGGAACACGTCGAGGGTGACGCCCACGTCCCGCGGGTTTTTGGGGTGGCCCGGGCCGGGCGAGACGACGATAGCGTCCGGGTCGAACGCGCGAATCTCGTCCAGACTGGCCGTGTTCCGAACGACCTTCGTCTCCGGGTCCTCGCCGCGCTCGATGAGCGACGACTCGACGTACTCGACCAGGTTGTACGTGAACGAGTCGAAGTTGTCGACGAACAGGATTCTGGTCATCGCGACACCTCCTGTGAGAGTTCGGTCGTCGCCGTCTCGACGCGGCGCAGGGCTTCGAGCACGCCGTCCATCTTCTTCTCGGTCTCTTCGTACTCGCTGGTCGGGTCGCTGTCGGCGACGATACCCGCGCCGGCGCGGACCGTCACTCTGTCTTTGCCGCCCGCGAGCGCGCCCTTCTCGACCGTCGCGGTCCGGATGACGATGGCGAAGTCGGCGTCACCGGTCCACGAGTAGTAGCCCACGCCGCCGCCGTAGAGGCCGCGGGGGTCGTCCTCCAGCGCGTCGATTATCTCCATCGCGCGAATCTTCGGCGCGCCCGTGAGCGTCCCGGCCGGGAACGCGGCGCGGGTCGCGTCGAACGCGTCGTACTCGGGTGCCATGGTCCCCGTGACCGTGGACTCGATGTGCTGGACGTGGCTGTACTTGAGGACGTTCATGAACTCCTCGACCCTGACACTGCCCGGTTCGGACACCCGGCGCACGTCGTTGCGCGCGAGGTCGACCAGCATGGTGTGTTCGGCGCGCTCTTTCTCGTCGGCGAGCATCTCGCCGGCCAGTCGGCGGTCTTCGACGGGGCTGTCCCCGCGTGGGCACGTGCCCGCGATGGGGTTCGAGACGACGCGTTGCCCACTCACCGAGACGAGCGTCTCGGGGCTCGCGCCGACGACGTGGAAATCGCCGTGCTGGAGCAGGTACATGTACGGCGAGGGGTTCACCTCGCGCAGGGCTGCGTACAGCCCCATCGGGTCGCACTCGCCGACGAGTTCGCGGGTCCGCGAGACGACGCCCTGGTAGATGTCGCCGTCGAGGACGTGCTCTTTCGTCTGGGCGACCGCGTCCTCGTAGTCCGCCTGCGAGCCAGCCGTCTCGGACTCACGGACGAACCCGCCGGGGGTGGGGTCGGCCGCATCCGAAAGCAGGTCCTCGACCCGGGCCGCTTCGCCCACGAGCACGTCGTACACCGCACCGGCGTCCTCGCCGTCGCGGACGACCGGGGTGAATACGAGCGAGAGTTCGTCGGCGTGGTGGTCGAAGACGAGCGTCTTCGTGGCCAGCACGAACTCGGCGTCGGGGAACCGCGAGTCGGGGCGGTCGACCCCGACCTCGTCGAGGAACAGGTCGTACACCGCGTCGTAGCAGAGGAAGCCGACGAGGCCGCCGTCGAGGTGCTGGCGGCCGGTCTCGGGGAACCCAACGGGGGTCGCGTCCGGCATCGCCGACCGGAGCGTGTCGAGGGTGTCGCCCTCGACGGGGTCGACCAGTCCTGCATAGCGGTCGTCGCACACGTCGACGGTCGCTCCCTCGGGGCCGACCGTGACGACCGCCGCGGGGTCGTAGCCGACGAACGAGTAGCGCGCGTGGCGGTCCGCGTCGGTCGCGGCACTGAACGCCCCGGCCGGGTCGCTGGAGGCGGTCTTCTCCGCACTTTCGAGCAGAAACGCGTGGTCGGAGTCGGTCGCGCTCGCGAGCGCCGCGTAGGCTCCCAGCGGGGTCGTCGTGTCGTCCAGGTCGAGGGTCGCCTCGACCCGGACCACTGCGGGCCGGTCGGGGGAAGCGGCGTCTGCAACTAACTGGACGAACGTCTCGCGGTCCGGCGTGAGCGTCGGTGAAGGCCCCGCCGGTTCGGCGTCGCCAGTCATGCGTGAAGCGACCTCTGGCGCTCGGTCGCGGCGACGACGAACCGCCGCATGGCGTCGTGGTCCTTGACTCCACCACTCGCTTCGACGCCGGAGGCCACGTCGACCGCGAACGGCTCGACGGTCGCGACGGCCTCGGCGACGTTCTCGGGCGTGAGTCCGCCGGCGAGGACGACCGGCACGTCGATGTCGGCCAGCACGTCGCGGGTCCGTTCCCAGTCGTGGGTCCGCCCGGTCCCGCCCGCACCGTCCTCGTCGACCGAATCGACCAGCACCGCGTCGGCCACGTCCGCGTACCGGCGTGCGACAGCCGGAGTTGCCGCGTCGACGTGCTTCAGGATGGGGACGTCGACCGACGAACGGAGGTAGGCCACGTCGCCCGGCGCGAGGTCGCTGTGGACCTGGAGCACGTCCGGTTCGACCTCGTGGACGAGTTCGATGGCTTCGTCCGGCCGGGTCGGCATCGTCACGAGCACGGTCGTCACGAACGGTGGCACGCGAGCGACGAGTTCTGCAGCACGCTTGACCGTGATTTCCCGCGGGGTGTCGACGGGCACGTCCACGACGAAGCCCAGTGCGTCCGCTCCTGCGTCGACCGCCGCGTCGACGTCTTCCTCACGGGTGAGTCCGCAGACCTTCACTCGCGTCATTTCGCGGGTACCGAGCTGAGGTCGTCCAGTTTCGCGGCGGCCGCGCCGGAGTCGATGGCCTCGCGGGCCTTTTCGACGCCTGCTTCGAGCGTGTCTGCCCCGCCAGCGATGTAGATTGCCGCGCCCGCGTTCGCGAGGATGATGTCACGCTTCGGGCCGGTGACCTCCCCGCGGAGGATACCTTTCATGTCGGCGGCGTTCTCCTCGGGGGTGCCCCCTGCCACGTCGTCGACGGGTGCGCGTTCGAGTCCGAGGTCTTCCGGCGTGAGCGTGTACTCCTCGATTTCGTCGCCGTTCACCTCTGCGACGACCGTCTCCCCGTGGATGCAGATCTCGTCCATGCCCGAGCCGTGGACGACGAGTGCTCGACTCACGTTCATGCGTGCGAGTGCGCGGGCGAGCACGGGCACGAGGTCGGGGTCGTACACCCCCACGACCTGGGCGTCGGCTCCGGCCGGGTTCGTCAGCGGGCCGAGCACGTTGAACAGCGTCCGCATGCCGAGTTCCTTGCGCGGGCCGATGACGGCCTTCATCGCGGGGTGGAACACCGTCGCGAGCATGAACCCGATGCCGTCGTCCTCGATGCGGGCCTCGACTGCGGCTGGTTCCGCGTCGACCTGCACGCCCGCGACCTCCAGCACGTCGGCACTCCCCGAAGAAGAAGAGACGGAGTAGTTGCCGTGCTTGGCGACCGCGATGCCTGCCCCAGCGGCGACCATCGCGCTCGTGGTCGAGACGTTGATGGTGTCGTAGTCGTCGCCGCCGGTCCCACACGTGTCGACCATGGGTTTCCGGTTCGGCGAGATGGTCCGCGCCGCGTCGCGCATCCCCTGTGCGAACCCGGCTATCTCGGCCTCCGTCTCGCCTTTGGCCCGGAGTGCCGCGAGCAGGGCACCGATCTGTGCCTCGGTCGCCTCTTCGAACACCAGTCGTGCCGCCTCTCTCGCCTCCGCCTGTGTGAGGTCACCGCCGTCGGTGACTCGCTCGATGTAGCCCTTCATTGTGAACACCAATGTATTGTTTCGTCTTACGATGTACAAAATCGTACATCGACTTAAGAGTGTCGTCGGCGCAGGAGCGTTTCATGCGAGAGTACCACACAGTTCTCGAGTGGTTCGTGCGACCCCGGCGCCGGCCCCGAATCGTGTCTCTGCGGCCCGTGGGTCGAATCGCCACACCGCTGTCGATTCGAAACCCTTTTTTATACCACCGGCCAACGAAGGAATGCAGGCAGACGAAGACCGGAACGCCACCGGGTTGGTGGTCTAGTCTGGTTATGACACCTCCTTGACATGGAGGAGGCCGGCAGTTCAAATCTGCCCCAACCCACTTCTTCGGAACACAACACCTTCGAGCGACGCGTGGCGAGCGAGACGGTCGTGTTCCGAGAATGAGTCGCGGGGAGATTTGAACGAGACCGAGGTTCTGCACGAAGTGCAGGTTCTCGGGCGTAGTTCACAATCTGCCCCAACCCACTAATTTTGCGCCGAACTACACCGTGAGGCGCAAATTCGTTCTGTTTGGCAGTTTGAACTCGGGAGCGAAGCGAACGTAGTGAGTGAAGTGACCAACGTTCAACATCTGCCCCAATCCACTTCTTCGGACCACGACACCGCCGAGTGATAGCCCGATTCCCTACCGAATACGCACTGTTCCGCGCTACCAGTTTCCCAGTGACACATATCAGGGGCGAGGCTATCCACGCCGGAGACCCAGCTATCGTATGGCACTCAGTGCCCGCAACCGCATCCACGGAACCGTCAAAGCAGTCGAAACCTCGGGCCTGATGGCCGAGGTCGTCGTCGAGACACCCGACGGACAGTCCATCACCGCCATCATCACCAGCAACTCGGTCGACCGGCTCGGCATCACGGCGGGTGACGAGGTCGACGCCGTGGTGAAGGCGACAGCGGTCATGATAGAGAAGGAGTAAGCGTCTGGGTCGTTCCGTCGAGCGACGGCGACCGCGCCGGTGGGCAGCGCGGGCGCACATCTGGGTCTCGCGTTCGCAGGGGCGAACCGCCGGACCGTGTCGATTATTTATAGAATACCGTTAAGATATCACTCGTCATATAGGGTTTGATGACCACAGCCTCGACGAAAGAACCGACGAGTAGCGGCATCTGGAGGGGTTACAGAGAGATGTTAGCCGAGGCAAAAGCGGATGTCTCGGTATGCTCGGTCGACGACGCACTCGACCGGTACGGGTCGACGGACACGGTGTTCGTCGACGTTCGTGGGGAGACCGAACTGTGGCGCGACGGCCAGCTGCCGGGCGCGATTCACGCCCCACGGGGGATGCTGGAGTTCCACATCGACCCGGAGAGTCCGTACTTCGTCCCCGGTTTCGGTGCGGATGCGGAGTTCATCTTCGTCTCCGGCGTCGGTATCCGCTCCGTGTTCGCAGCGCAGCGTGCAGCCGAGATGGGCGTCGGCCCCGTCGCCAGCCTGGAAGGCGGATTCAAGGCGTGGCAAGCGGCGGGCGGTCCTGTCGAGGACGTGACGCCGTCGGCGTGACGTGACGCCGCCGGCGACGGGCGACCCGTACCACTGCCGCGACACGCTAGCGTGATTTCGACCCGTCCTCGAACTGGCCTTCGAGTGCCGTCTCACCACCCAAAACCCCACTGAGCCGCCGCGTCAGCACGTCGAACAGGACCACGATGGGGAGCAGCGCCAGCTCCACGAGGTAGAGTGGACGGGCGACCGTTCTCGCCCACCGCCGCGCGTTCCCGAGGCCGTAGGACTTCGGGACGATCTCACCGAACACGAGGACGACCGAACTCGCGACGAGCGTCGCGACCGTGACCGCAGCACCGGCGGAGACCGTCTCGACCAGCACGACGGTGATGACGCTGGAGATGGCCATGTTCACGATGTTGTTCCCGACGAGGAGCGTGACGAGGAGGCGATGCGGGTCGTCGCGGAGTTCTTCGAGGCGGGCCGCACGCTGGTCGCCGGCTTCGGCATCCGTCTCGATGTCTTCGAGAGAGAGCGAGAAGATGGCCGTCTCGCTGCTCGAGAAGAAGGCGCTACAGGCGAGGAGGGCGACGACGACGGCGGCGCTCGTCCAGAGGATGGTGACCATAGTCGGAACTCACGCGGCGTCGGGAAGAAAGTCCGTATCGGTGCAAGGGCCGTGGGCAACCACGAGGCCACGGGCGAAGTCACCGTAACCACCAGCGTTGCCCGAGTTTATCAGGAAAGACGGCCCCACACCCGTCGTGTCCTGACGAACGACCGGCCGGGGACCAGCGGTTGTGCGGCACACCCCCGGTCGGCACGCGGTGTCGCCTGTTCGCCACAACAGCCCCAACCACAGGTGCTTTTCCGCCGGCAGCCGACAGCACACACATGAAGCTCACAGAGTTCTGTGCCCGACTGGACGAGGAACTGCGAACCGAGGACTGGGCGGACCTCGACGCCAGCGCCAACGGCCTGCAGGTCGGCCCCGAGGAGGCCGAGGTCGAGAGCGTCGCGTTCTGCACCGATGGCGTCGAGGAGACGTTCCAGATGGCAGCGAAGTGGGACGCCGACGCCGTGGTCGTCCACCACGGCATCTCGTGGGGCGGCATCGAGCGCGTCACCGGCCGCCACTACAGGCGGGTCGCACCGCTCGTGGAGAACGACATCGCACTCTACGTCTCACATCTGCCGCTGGATGGCCACCCCGACCTCGGCAACGCGGCCGGCGTCGCGGACCTGCTCGACCTCGCGAACCGAGCCCCATTCGGCCGCGTCGGGCCGGAACACGCCGGGCAACAGGGACGCCTCCCCGAGCCACAGCGAGCCGAGTCGGTCCGCGAGACGCTGGCGGGGATGCTCTCGACGGGTGACCAGCCGATCCAGGTGCTCGATTTCGGTCCGGCCGAACTGGAGGACGTGGCCATCGCCACTGGCGACGGCTCCGACTACATCGACGAGGCCGCGGCCAAAGACGTCGACGCCGTCGTGATGGGGGAAGCAAAGCAAAAGACGTACCACGAGGCTCGCGAGGCCGGTCTCACGGTCTTCCTCGCCGGGCACTACGCCACGGAGACGTTCGGGGTCCGTAACCTCCAGTCGTGGGTCGAGGAGTGGGACGAGGATCTGGCGACGACCTTCTTCGACGTGCCGACCGGTATCTGAGAACCCACGAGTCGCTGACCGATTGGCGACTCGGATAGCGTCGACGGAAAACCGACTCAGACCGCGTCGTCCGGGTCGTGTCGCTCTGCCATCCGTTCCGCCTCGGTCGCGTAACGCGCCCGCGTCTCGTGGTCGTCGACCGGGACGAGGTCTGCCGTCGAGACCTGGCGCGCCGCGGTCACCTCGGGGACTCGCCCGGCACCGAACCGGTTGAACGCCCACTCCTTCTGGAGGTACCGCCCGCCGTCGGGCGTCGCGTAGACGATGACGAGGATGTTCGGCGAGTCCGCCGAGTACGTTCGTTCGACCATCCACACCTGTTCCGTGTCGCTCGTCGTCGATTCTATCGCGTCAGCCATACGCGAGACTACGCGCCGGTGATTCGTCAAGCAGGATGCTGGTTCTCAGATTCGAGGAACTGTCTTCGGTCGAATCCCTACGGGGGCTCGGGCGCGTTCCGCGCGTTCTCGACCTCCTGGTCCGAGGTCGCACGGACGAGGTCTTCGGCGTTGTACTCGACGGTCTCGTCGGTCCCCAGTTCCGTGACCCGCACCGCCGACCCCTCGACGTTCCACTCGGCGCGGTAGCCACCACGCTCGACGGCGTCGAAGTCGGTCTGGGTCAGCTCGTATGCGAGGACGTCGGCCTCGGTCTCACCGAGTGTCATACGGTCGCAATCGCCCCCGACCGGCGAAGTCCTTTCGCTCTCGACGAGTCGGCGACCACCCGCGGTACTAAGAGCGTTCGCCGTGCAGTTTCGGGCCGATGCTGCAGATTCGTTCGCCGGAGGCGGTGCTGACCGAGTTCGCGACCGTCCTGCAGGACGCCGCGGTCTTCGTCGCCGTCGCGGCCGCCGTCTACCTGCCGGCGCGATACCTGATCGTCCCCGGGGCGCGCTGGCTCATGGACGCCGCGGACGTGGACGACACGCTCGAGCTCCCACTGCTCAAGGTACTCCACGCCGGCTTCGCCCTGTTTGCGGTGTTCACCGCAATCACCGTCTCGGGTATCGCGAGCTTCCTCGCCACCAAGGAGGCCATCACCGCGGGTGCGACCATCGCCATCGGCTTCGCCTCGAAGGACGTCCTCGGAAACCTCGTCAGCGGCGTCTTCATCGTCACCGACCCGACGTACAACATCGGGGACTGGATACAGTGGAAAGACAGGGAGGGCATCATCGAGGACATCAGCTTCCGGGTGACCCGCATCCACACCTTCGACAACGAACTCGTGACGGTCCCGAACTCGGAGTTGACGAAAAACACCATCACGAACCCGGTCGCCAAGGAACGCCTCCGGGTGACGTTCCCGTTCGGCGTGGGCTACGAGGACGACCTGGCACGCGCCCAGGACATCATCGTCGAGGCAGCGCTGGCCCACGACGAGATACTCGACCGCCCTGGACCGAGCGTCCGCATCCAGGAACTCGGCGACTCGGCGGTGATACTCCAGTCCCGGTTCTGGATCAGCAAGCCCGCGCGGACCGACTTCGTCCGTATCCGCTCGGAGTTCGTGGAGTCGGTGAAGACGCGGTACGACGCGGAGGGTATCTCACTCCCCGCCCCACAGCGAGAACTCTCCGGGTCCATCGAGACCGCAGAGCGCGTGTCCGTCGGAGAGTCGTGAGTACCGTTCGGATGGGTTTACGCCCGGTGCCGGCAGTGCGTCCATTCCGTCGGACTGCGGCCGGTTTATACCGGTGAGTGGCGAACGTCGGGCAGTGACGCGACTCGACCCGAAGTGGCGGATGCTCGCGCTGCTGGCGACGGCCGAACTGCTCGCGATGACGCTCTGGTTCTCCGCGTCCGCGGTCGGCCCGGAACTGGCCGACGCCTGGGACCTGTCGGGTGCACAGACCGCGTGGCTGACGAACGCGGTCCAACTCGGGTTCGTCGTCGGTGCGCTGTTCTCGGCGGTAGTGACCCTCTCGGATACGGTTCCGCCGCGGTACCTGTTCGCCGGGTCGTCCCTGGCCGGGTCGCTGGCGACCGCCGCCATCGCCGGGTTCGTCGATTCGTTCCTGCCGGCCGTCACGTTGCGCTTCCTGACCGGTGCGGCCCTGGCGGGCGTCTACCCGCCGGGGATGAAGCTCATCGCGGGCTGGTTCGACACGGGCCGTGGGTTCGCCATCGGGACGCTCGTCGGGGCGCTCTCGGTCGGGTCAGCCATGCCGCACCTCCTGCGAGCGGTGGGGGGCGTCGGCGACCCGACGAGCGTCCTCTCCGGGGCCGCTATCCTTGGGGCGTTCGGTGGGCTACTCGCGCTCGCGGCCAGGCCAGGCCCACAGCAGGCACCAGCCGCCCCGTTCGACCCCGGCGCAATCGGACGCATCCTCCGGGACCGACCCACCATGCTGGCCAACGGCGGCTACTTCGGCCACATGTGGGAGCTCTACGCGGTGTGGACGTGGATTCCGCTGTACCTCACCGCAGGGGTCGGAGGCTCGGTCGGTGCTGACGTGGTCGCACTCCTGTCGTTCGCGACTATCGCCGTCGGTGGGCTCGGGGCCGCACTGGCGGGCCGGGTGGCGGACCAGGTCGGCAGGACCACGCTCACCAGCGTCAGCATGGTCGTCAGCGGTTCCTGTTGCCTGCTCGCGGTGCCACTGTTCGACGGGCCGCCGTTGCTCCTGGTGCCGTTCCTGCTGGTCTGGGGCGTCACCATCGTGGCTGACTCGGCGCAGTTCTCGACGGCGGTGTCCGAACTCGCGGACCCGAGCTACGTCGGGAGCGCCCTGACGCTCCAGACCGCGGTCGGCTTCCTGTTGACGACGGTCTCCATCCAGCTGACGCCCGTCGTGGCCGATGCCGTCGGCTGGCGGTACGCCTTCGTCCCGCTGGCGGTCGGGCCGCTCGTGGGAACAGTCTCTATGCTCCGGCTCCGGGGGCGGCCCGAGGCGGCCGACCTGGCGGGCGGGCGAGGGTAGCGTCGGCCTCGCTAGCTGTCGAGGGGAGCGTCGGCCCTGGCGGGACGCGGGGATAGATTATTGTCTCGGCCGTCTGAACCGTCGGACGATGTCGCTGTTAGTCCCGTACGACGGTTCCGACCTCGCGACGACTGCACTGCGGCGGGCGCGGGAGTTCGCCGATTTCTCCGACGACGGCCTCGTCGTCCTCACGCTCGTCCCAGACGACCCCGAGTACGCCCGCGACCGCGGCTGGCTCGACGCCGCGGACACCTTCGACGTTGGGGTCATCGAGCGAAAGATCCGCCAGCGCGTCCACGACGTCGCCCCGAACGCCGAGTTCCGGTGCGAACTCATCGAGGACCCCTCCGACCCCGTCGCGACGCTCCCGACGGAGCTGGCCCGTCGCATCCGGCAGGTCGCCGCCGAGGAGGACGCTCGGATACTGTTCGTCGGCAGTGAGAACGCCGGGCGCGTCTCCACCCCGTTGACGAGCGTCGGGTCTCCAATCTCCGAGGACCCGCAGTACGACGTCCACATCGTCCGGCATCCCGAGTGACCGCTCCGGTGGCTGGAGCGCCCGTCTCCGAGCACCCGGAGTGAACTGGGTTCCCGCTTTTGTACCTCTCGGGTCTACTATACCGACAATGAACGCCCCGCGTTTCGGCGCTGCCGTCTCACGCCAGCACCGTCGGGTCCACCCCGCCGGTCGGGACGTGTACGTCGTCGGTGACGTCCACGGGTGTCTGGAGCCGCTGGAGCGCCTCCTCGACACGATGGAGGTCGACGAGTCCGACCTGGTTGTCTTCGTCGGTGACCTGGTCACACGCGGCCCCGACAGCGTGGGCGTCGTCGAACTCGTCCGAGATTCGGCCAACATGGTCGCCGTCCGCGGGAACAACGAACAGAAGGTCCTCGATGGGCAGGTCGACCTCCCCGAACTGACCGGACCACAGCGCCAGTGGCTGGCGTCGCTCCCCGTCGCGCTCTCGTGGGACGACGTGCTCGTCGTCCACGGCGGCATCGACCCCCGCAAACCTCTCGCATCGCACGTGCCCGAGGACCTGATGAACGTGGGGTCGCTCGCGGGGGACGGGATCGGCCGGCCGTACTGGTGGGAGTTCTACTGCGGCCCACACCGGGTCTTCTTCGGACACCGCGTGTTCGCTTCGCCCTTCGTGAGCGAGCACGCGGTGGGGCTGGACACCGGGTACGTGTACGGGAACCAGCTCTCGGCGTACGACTGTTCGGCGGACCGGGCGGTGTGCGTCGACGCATCCGAGACGTACTGCGAGCGCGACCCGGCCGACTTCATCGACCCGGCCGTGTTCGGCTGAGTCACTTCGAGAAGGTTCGGTCGATTCACTCGAACGTCGATTCGAGCCGGGCCGCGAGCGCGTCCAGTGCGTCCGTTCCCTGTGCTTCACCGTCCAGCACCGGCAACACGCAGATATCGCGGTCGGGGAAGGACTCGCGAATCTCGGCAAGACGTTCCTCGTGGAGTTTCCGTCGTGTCGTACAGCGGTGACAGTCGCAGTCGTCGGTTTCCAGCACACGGTTGACCACGACGGGGCCGACCGGCACCGCAGCCGCCTGGAGCTGGTCGACCAGCCGTTCGGTTTCGGCGATAGCCATCGCCTCCGGCACGAGCACCGGACGGAACTCGGTCCGCCCGGGGTCCCTGAGCACGGCACCGACCGCGTGGAGCCGGTCACGGAGGTCGGTCATGGCGTCGGGCTCGTCCCGGTCACGGCCGAAGAAGGCGGCTGGCCCGAACATCGCACTGCGGGCCCCGTCGACCAGCCGCCGAACCTGACCCTGGACCTCACCGGCGGCACCGAGGGTGCTCGACAGTACCTCGGGGAGGTCGAGCAGCCTGAGTGTGTGCCCGGTCGGAGCCGTGTCGAGGACCACGTAGTCCCAGTCGTCGCTCGCGGCGTAGTCGGCGATGTGTTCGAGCGCCGCGACCTCGTCAGCACCGGGGACGAGCCCGGCCGCGAACAGTTCCTCCAGTGTCTCTTCGTCGATGCGAAGCCCGGCGTCCCGGAAATCGGCGACCAGAGCTTCGACCACGCGGCGGTAGGCGTCTTGCCCGGCTTCCGGGGAGACTTCGACCCCCCAGCACCCGTCGACGAGTTCGCGTTCCTCCCCACCGACCGTCGTGTCGAAGGCATCACCCAGCGAGTGCGCCGGGTCGGTCGAGACCACCAGCACCTCGTGGCCACGGCCCGCCAGCGCGAGGCCGGTCGCCGCAGCACACGTGGTCTTCCCGACACCACCTTTGCCGCCGTAACAGACGAATCGCGTCACGTTGGGGTGCTACGGCCGCCGCGGCGAAAAAGCAGTGGCCTGCCCGGCCCGGTCACTCCCCGCGTTCTGCGCCACTCTCGGCGAGTTCCGATTCGGCCACACCGGCTGTCGGTTGCGCACGGACCTCGAATCGGGCACCACCGGACTCGCTTTCGGTGGCTTCGATCTGCCACTTGTGGGCCTCGACGATGTCTCGCACGATAGAGAGACCGAAGCCGGTCCCCTCGGTCGAGGTGGTGTAGCCGTGGTCGAACACCCGCTCGCGCTGGTTCGAGGGGATACCCGGACCGTCGTCTTCGACGTAGAACCCCTGTCCTGCGTCGAGGGGGCCGACGCGAACCGAGAGTCGTCCCTCGGTTGCCCACTGAGTCTCTCCACCCTCCGGTTGGTTCGAGCCGTCGATTCGTCCACCGTTTCCGATTCCCTGTGGGGCCGTCTCGACGGTGTCTGGACACGGGACGAGCCCGTGTTCTATCGAGTTCCGGAAGAGGTTCTCGAACACCTGCAGGAGTCGCGGCTCGTCGGCTGCGATGGTGTCGAGGTCCGGGTCGACGGTGAGCGTGGCGTTCTGTGTGTCGACGTTCGCCCACGCCTGTCTGGCGACCGTGGCGACGTCGACCAGACTCGTCTCGCCGACCACCTTCCCCTGTCGAGTCAACAGCAGCAGGTCGTCGATGAGTTCGTTCATACGGGCCGTCGCGCGCTCGATGGCGTCGAGTCGGTCGAGGTTCTCGTCCTGCCGTGCGAGTTCGAGCGTCACCGAGATGATGTCCAGTGGGTTCCGGAGGTCGTGGCTGACGATGCTCGCGAAGTCCTCGAGACGGGCGTTCTCGCGTTCGAGCTGTCGCTCGTACTCCGCGCGTTCGAGTTCGAACCGAATCCACTGTGCCATCAGGGTGAGGAACGAACGCTCGGCGTCGCTCGGTGGCGCCCGTGACTCACAGTCGACGAAGCAAAGCGTCCCGTACACCTCCCCGTGGGCCATCACGGGGGCACCGACGAACGTCTGGAACGGCCCGTCGTCCTCGGCGTCGAGGTGGAGATACGTCGGGTCCACGGACTCGATGGTCTTCGCACAGAACGTGCCCGAGAGCGGCGTTACCATGCCCTCGATGACGTGTTCGTGCTCGTCGCTGACCGCGATTACCTCTCGCAGGTCGGACTGCGTCTGGACCCTGGTGAGGTGGCCGTGTTCCATCTCGAGTCGCTCACAGCCGATGGCGAGGATTCTCGGCAGCTTCTCTTCGAAGGTCAGGTCGACACGGGAAGCCACGTCGGCCAGTCGCCGCAGCGTCTGCTCGCCCGCACGGACCTCCTGTTCCATCTCGTGGCGTTCTGTCACGTCGGTGATGAAACCCTCCAGTGCGTCCAGACGGTGACCGTCGAAGACACCTTGCCCTTGCTCCCACGCCCACCGGATGTCTCCATCCCTGGTGACGATTCGGTAGTTGAGTTTGTACCGTTCCCGTTCCCGAAGTGCCGTCTGTACGGCCTCCCAGACCTGCTCGCGGTCGTCCGGGTGGATGATGTCTTCTCCCCAGGTCACCGCCCCCGACTCGATAGTCTCGCGGTCGTAGCCCGTGAGTTCCAGACAGCCCTCGCTGACGAACTCCGTCGGCCACACCGGTTCGTTCGCACAGCGGTACGCCATCCCCGGCAGGTTCGACAGGAGCGTCGAGAACTTGCGGCGACTCTCACGGAGTTCCCGCTCGATGCGGACGCGGTCGGTGATGTCGCGTGCCTCCGGGATGAGCAGGACGACCTCGCCCGCCTCGTCCGTGACGGGCTTGATAGAGAAGTCGGTGACTGCGACGTCTTCGGGACCGTGGACGTCCATCTCGCAGCGGACGAACTCCCCCGCCGCGGCCTGCTCGACCAGCCGGCGGAGCGTCCGCTGTGTCTCCTCGTCGTCGGCGAACCACCCGGTCTCCCACATCGGCTTCCCGACGACGTCCGACCGGTCGAGACCACCGAACTCGAGAGCGGTCTCGTTGGCTTCGAGCATGGTTCCATCGGGGTCGAGCAGTCCAGTGAACTGGTAGGTCTGGTTGAACACCGCCTCGTACCGTCGCTGGCGCTCACGGCGCTCGGAGACGTCGCGGACGATACCGACCGTTCCTCTGAGTTCGCCGTGAGGGCCGAGCGGGAGGATCGTGAGGTTGAGCTCGCAGGGGACCGTGTGTCCATCGCGATGGTTGATGCCGATGTCGTAGCGCTTGACGCGCTCGTCGCCGACGGTCAGCAGTTCGTGGATTCCCCGCTCACACCGTTCGATGTCCGCGTCGCTCATCACGAGCGAGACGTGTTCGCCGACCAGTTCATCGCAGCTGTACCCGCTTATCTCCTCGGCGGCCTGGTTGCAGTCGGTGATGCGGCCCTCCAGGTCGAGCTTGTACACCCCATCACCCATCGCCTCGAAGATGCGCTGGTAGCGTTCGAGTTCTTGCTGGCGCACCTCGTGTTCGGTCACGTCGATGAGCGACCCCATCACCGCCGGGCGACCGCCGTATTCGATGTAGTTGCCGTGGACCTCGACGAGGATAGTCTCGCCGTCCTTGCGGACGCACTCGAAGCGGTACTGCACGTCTTCCAGTTTCTCTTCGACGCGGCGACGAAGCTGGTCTTCGACCTCGTCACGGAACTCCTCGGCGACGAGGTCGAGTGCCTCGGTCCCGACGAGTTCCTCCGGGTCGTACCCGAATATCTCGGCGAATCGGGGATTGACGTACCCGAACCTGCCGTCCTGGATGATGTAGATGCCGACGAGGTTCTGCTCGACGAGTTGCCTGTAGCGTCGTTGCACACGGGTGAGTTCTTCTTCGCTCTGTCGCTCCCGTGACCGGTCCCGGGTCAGCGCTTCGAAGCCGGTCTGTCCCTCACTGGTCCGGAGTTTGCTGATGACGACGTTCGCCCAGAAGCGAGAGCCGTCACGGCGCACGCGCCACCCCTCGTCCTCGGACCGCCCCTCGCGTTCTGCCGTCGCCAGGAGGCGATCGGGCACCCCGTTCTGAACGTCCTCCTCGGTGTAGAGCAACGAGATGTGGGTCCCGATAGCCTCCTCGTTCGAGAAGCCGGTGATGCGGGCCGCCGTCTCGTTCCACGAAGTGATGTAGCCCTCCGGGTCGAGCTCACAGATGGCGTAGTCCTCGACGTTCGTGACGAGCAACTGGTAGCGCTCTTCTGCCTCCTCGAGCTCCTGTTCACGACGCCGGAGTTCGTGCTCCCGGAGCTTCCGTTCGGAGATGTCCCGCAGCAACACGAGGACGCGCTCTGTCCCGCCGAGACGCGTCGGATTGAACTGCATCTCGGTCCAGACGAGGTCGCCGTCGCCGTCGACCACCTGCCACTCGACCTTCTGAGTCCCCGCCTCGACGGTGCGTCTGAGCCACTCCGAGAGCGTCTGTTCCGTGTCTGGTTCGTAGTCGGGACTGACGTCGCCGAGTGGCCGTCCGACGAGTTCGTGAGCGTCCCGTTCGAGCAACTCACACGCACCGGGATTGGCGTCGAGGATGATGCCGGTCGTCGGGTCGACGATGAGGATACCCTCGGCGGTCGCCTTGAATATCTCCTTGTAGTTCGTCTCGGCACGGGCCTTCGAGACAGCCTCCCGTATCATGTTCGCGAGGACGGTGAACTGGCCCGTCCCGCCCTCCTTCCGGATGTAGCCGTTCGCGCCCGCCGACACCGCCTTCCCCGCGACCTCCTCGGACCCTTTGCCGGTGAACAGGATGAACGGGAGCGAGTCGTGCTCCTCGCGCAGGGCTTCGAGGAAGGTGATGCCATCCATGCCCGGCATCTCGTAGTCACTGACGATGCAGTCGATACTACCGTCGAGCCACGCGAGTGCAGCCTTCGCGTCGGTTTCGGTGACGACCGTCATGTCGTCGTCTATCTTCGTCAGGAACGCAGCCGTCGCCTCGACCAGGTCCGGGTCGTCGTCGACGTGGAGGACGCGTATCTGACTGGACTCCGATAGCGAGGTCGTCATGACACTCTCCAGTCCGCTCTCGGCCCTGTGGTGCTCGTAGTCGTAGTCCCTGTCGCTCATCGACGGGAAAGGTCAGGACTGCTTGCCAACGGCGTTGCGGATGGAGTCCACGAGCCGGTCGTACCCTTCGGGGCTCGTCTCCTTCTGGAGATAGTCGCTCACGCCGATAGCGACCGCCTCGCCGGCGGTATTCTCGCTCCCTTTGTTGGTGAACATGATGAACGAGACCTCGGGATACTCGTCCCGAACCGCATCGAGGAACTCCAGCCCGTCGATGGCTGGCATCTTGTAGTCACTGACGATACAGTCGACCGGTTCGTTCTTCAACACGGTGAACGCGTCCGGCGCGCTCGTCGCCGTCATGATGTCCAGGTCGTCGTGCTCCCGTTCGAGCAGGTCCGCGACCGCGCTGACGAAGTCGGGCGCGTCGTCGACGAGGAGTACCCTGATGTCTTCCGATTCGTCCGCCACCGCCTGTTCGCCTGTGTCTTCGTTCATTTCTGCTTTCACGTCTCGCTGTACCGCGAGGTCGAGCCAGTCGCCGATGTCGTCGGGACTCGCGAGTAGTTCTACCTTCTGTTCGTCCTGTTCGACCGCGACGAGGCCCAGTGATTCGAGCATCGGCAGGTGTTCCTCGACCAGTGCCGTTCGGACGTCGGCCGCGTCGTCGTCTTTCTCTGCTGCGACCACGGTCAGCTCGTCGAAGGTCGCGAGTCCGTTCTGCCGGAGATGGAACAGCACCTTCCGTCGATGATGGTCTGAGAGTGCCTCGAATAGGTCGTCGCTCGGAATGTGTGCTGCGTCACCGGTCCTGTCTGTCTGTTCGGTCATGTTCAAGCTGCACCGGAATGACGTGTCGGTCCTGGTCACCGGCACTTGCCCACAGTTCAGCGACCCGTCTCTCGTGCAGAGATATGTCCTCCCAACCCCATTCCGTGTACAGTCGTACAATTCTCGCCCTGGCGTATTAACGAGATGGTTACTTATCTGCCGAGTCTGGGACGCAATATTCTCTCTCTTCCCCGTTTTGAGGGGTTTGACTATCTGTGGAGAAACTCGATTCGAGACAGAAAACAGAGAGGTGTCGCCGAGATAGACCTATCACTCGTCGCGGAGTAGCGCGTCGTCGCCGAACGTCTCGCGCAACTCACCCAGGTACCGGGCGTCCTCGGCGACACGGTGTGTCTGCTCTTCGTACACGTCCGTGAACATCGCCTCCGGGACCGGGTCGACATCGCTCGCCGCGTCGACCGCTTCGGCCACCGTCGTCTCCACGTCGTCCTCGATGGTGGCGATTCGTTCGTCGTCCAGCAGCCCCCGGTCGCGCAAGAACGCCTCCAGGCGGGCGATGGGGTCCTTCTTCTTCCACTTTTCGACCTCTGCCTCGTCGCGGTACTTCGTCGGGTCGTCGGCGGTCGTGTGCGCCCCGAACCGGTACTGGACCGCTTCGACGAGCGTCGGCCTGGATTCGTCTGACTCCGGGTCTTTCGCCTTCCGCAGGGCGTCCCGGGTCACCTCGTACATCGCCAGTGGGTCCATCCCGTCGATGCGAACCCCCTCGAAGCCGTAGGCGTCGGCCTTCTGGGCGAACGTCGCGCTCGCGGTCTGGCGACTCGTCGGGACCGAAATCGCCCACTGGTTGTTGTTACAGATGAAGACGGCAGGGACGTCGAACACCCCCGCGAAGTTCAGCCCCTCGTGGAAGTCACCCTCGGACGTCGAGCCGTCCCCGAAGTGACAGACGACCGCCCGGTCGTCGCCTTTCAACTTCATCGCCCACGCGAGTCCGGTCGCCTGTGGGATGTGGGACCCGATGGAGATGTTCAACGGCACGATGTTGTGGTCCACGAGCGCCGCGTTCCCCTCCTCGTACCCCATCCAGTACCGGATGTACGGCGCGAGACACTCCCGGACGATGGGTCCCGCGTGCTCTCTGTACTGGTAGCTGAGCCAGTCCGCGTCGTCCATCGCGTACATCGAGCCGAACTGCGACCCCTCCTGTCCGGCCAGCGACGCGTAGGTCCCCATCCGGCCCTGGCGCTGGAGGCTTATCATCCGGTCGTCGAACCGCCGCCCGAGTCGCATGTCCCGGTAGAGCGAGACGAGCCGGTCCGCAGAGAGCGGTGGCTCGTAGCCCTCCTCGACCGGCGTGCCGTCCTCGTCGAGCCGCCGGACCATGTCGTCGTGACCGGAGGTGTCCGTCATGGACTCGCATACTGTGGCTGCGCAAAAAGACCTGTGTGTGCCGGCGAAACTTCTCTGGGCTTGTGAGCGGGCGAGTCGAAGGAGTACGCTCTTTGTGCCGGGTCGCTGAGTTCCGGATGGCCGATGACGAAGGCACCGCTCCGAACCGGGGTGGCTCCTGGTGGTGACGAGCCCTATGAGTGCCGAGGCCTGCTTTCTCACAGACGGTCTAAAACAACCCCCAGAGCAACGCGCGAAGCTGGTACCTCGGCACCAGGACCCCCCGGATTCGACGTAGACGGGGCGACGGAACTCGTCGAGGGCAGAGAGAAGCCGTCTCCCGAGGGCGTCGGTCGGGGCAGCCATCACGACGAGGCCGGGCTCGGTGACCGTGTCGACGACCGTATCACGCTATTGGGGATCCGACGTGTTCGAACGTGGCTCGCCCCTCCCGGAGTATTAAGCTCTCGGCCGCTGTGCAGAGGGTATGCCAGCACCACCCAACAGCAGCGATAGTCGTTCCCGGCAGACAGCACTGACAGGTAACGAGTGGAAGACGGACCCCGTTGGATGACAGCCCTGGACGTCTCGTATCCGACGGCTGTCCCCGCTATCGAGTTCGGCGTCGACCGGCTCGTCGACTCACTCCGCGGAACTGGTGCGACCGTTACGCGTCACGACTGCGGCAAGACGACGTCGACGGACGTCCTCGTCACAGTCGACGAGTCGAACGAAGAGATCTCGGCCGAGGGCTTCGCTGTTCGACGGACCGCCGACGGCGTGACTGTGTCGGCACGGGACGAACGGGGTGCGATGTACGGGGCGCTGGAAGTCGCGGAACAGGTTCGCCGAGGCGGCGGCGTGTCGGCCGTCGAAGAGACGACGGGCAGTCCCGCGGCCTCGTTCCGCGCTATCAAGTTCAACCTCCCGTGGTCTGCCTACCGCAGCGGTGAACAGACCCGGCTCCACTACGAGACCTGTCGTGACCTCGACTTCTGGCGGGAGTTCCTCGATATGATGGCCGAGAACCGGTTCAACGCCTTGACCCTGTGGAACCTCCACCCGTTTCCATATCTCATCCGGCCAGAGGGGTTCCCGGAGGCAAGTCAGTTCACCGACGACGAACTGGCGTCGTGGCGAGGGTTCTGGCGAGAGCTGTTCCGGCTGGCCAGCGACCGCGGCATCGAGACGTATCTCCTCAACTGGAACATCGTCGTCTCCGAGTCGTTCGCCGAGGCACACGGGGTCGAGCAGTTCAACGCGACCGAGCAGGTCGTCCGGGACTACACTCGCCAGTGCGTCACGCAGACGATAGACGAGTACCCGAACCTCGACGGTCTCGGAGTCTCACTGTGTGACTGGATGGACGGGCTGTCGCCAGCCGAAAAGCAGGACTGGTTCATCGACACGTTCGTGGAGGGCATCAGGCGGGCCGACCGACCGATACGACTCCTCGACCGCTCGGTGCGGACCGAAGCTATCGCGGAGATGCGCCGTGGCGTCGAGACGGCCGCGTCCGCGGAGAACGTTGCGGAGGTCCTCGTGCCGACGAAGTTCAACTACTCGCACGGTCACTCCACCACGTCGCTGGAAAAGACTCACGACAGTATCAGCGGCGAGGTTGACGATTCGCTGTGGGAACCGACCCCGGAGCACTACCAGCGCGTGTGGACCGTCCGCAACGAAGACATCTTCGTCCTGCGGTGGGGCGACCCGTCGTTCGTCCGCGACCACCTCCGTAAGAACCTCCAACCCAACGACGCGGTTGCTGGCTACATCGTGGGGTCGGAAGGGTACATCCCGGCGAAGGACCTTTCACACGTGTTCGACACGCACCAGACGTGGACCTACGCGTTCGAGAAACAATGGCTGTTCTACGCCGTCTGGGGACGGTTGCTGTACGATCCAGAGGTGCCCGACGCGGTGTTCGAACAGGCCTTCGACGAGCGCTACAGAACCGGCCTCGGCGGACGCCTACTCGAAGCGTTTCAGTGTGGCAGTCAGATGGCCGAGGAACTCGCGTCCTTCCATGCCGGAACGTGGGACTACTCGCTGTATTCGGAGGGATTCCTTGCTCCGGCGCCGGGGCGGTCAGGACTCGACGACGAGGTCTCAACGTTCATCTCCGTGGACGAGCTCATCGACCACGAGACGCTCGATTCGTCCTACCGGACGATTCCCGAGTACGTCGCCGGGGAGGACCACGGCGTGACGCCGCCCGAACTCGCTGACACTGTCGCGGAGCGCGGTGACCGCGCGCTTGAACTCGCCGACGAACTGCGGACCGAGGTTCGCGACGGCGACGGCGGCCTCGAATGTGAGGTCGATGATATCGAAGCGTGGGGCCATCTGAGTCAGTACTTTGCTGCGAAGCTCAGGGGCGCCGTCGCGCTGGAGACGTTCAGAGCGACCGGCGACGAGACACAGCGCGAGCGGGCTGTCGATCACCTCCGCACCGCGCGGGACCACTGGGACGGCGTGGCCGCGGTCACCGCCCGCCACTATCAGGAGATCCCATATGCGACCGAGTTCGAGAAGGGGAACACCTTCTCGTGGATGAAGTATCGCGATCAGGTCGAACGAGACGTTCGGATCGCGGCGACGGCCGAACCGAGAGAGTAGCGAGACGGCATCGACGAACGAAGCGTGTCTGTACACCCGGCCGTGTATACATTGATGCGTGTTCAGGTCGAGTGAAGAGCAGTGAAATACAACGAGCTTGGCGATACTGGCGTGGAACTGTCGGCAATCGGACTCGGCGGCCACGAGTACTTCGAAGGGGGCGTCAGAGGGTTCAACCCCGACGAGCGCGAGGAGGCGGTGACGCCTGGATTGAACCTCGACGGCTACGGTGGCGACCGTCGCCTCGAGGTGGTCCGCACGGCGCTCGAACGCGGAATCAACTTCTTCGACGTGACCATCGATGAGGAGAAAGACGCGCTCGGTCGCAACCTCGAGACGATTGCACCCCGAGAGACCATCTACGTACAGACCCGACCCGCAGGGATGGTGTACACATACGGGAACCACAATGAGGGGCTGACCGAGTACGACCGACTCGAGGCAGAGGTAGAACGCGTACTCGGACTGCTCAGGCGAGACAGCCTCGAACTACTCAACTTCGGATTCGAACCGGGCGCACTCGAACACAACGACGAGTTCTTCGAACGTGTCGGCGAGAACGTCGACCGACTCAAGGAGGCGGGTCTGATCCGCTTCGCCAGCGCCGACGCCCAGCGTGCGGACCAGTACGTCGCGGCCATCGACTCCGGGGCGTTCGACTCGATTAGCATCGGGTTCCACATGGCGACTCCGGAATACACCGAGGACGTGCTGCCGGCCGCGAAACGCGAGAACGTGGGGGTCATCACTCGCGCCGTCTTCATGAAAGGTGCGCTGTTCGAGATGGCCGAGCAGGCGGGAATCGACGACCTCGACAGCGTCGCACGCGCCTCGATACGGTGGTGTCTCGACCACGATGCGGTGACGAGCGTCATCGTCGGTGTCGACACCGACGACCAGTTAGACCGGAACCTCGCTGCCGTTGAATCGGACGGCGTGACCGACGCGGACGAAGCTATTCTCGACCGGCTACGGGCGACCGAGGCGTACCACGAACGCGTTCACTGACGACGACCTCGGTACGTTCCAATCGCTCGGGGTACCGACCTTCCCCATCGGCGGCCGAACTGCCGACTGCCGCCAGCTCCGAGCAGTCTGGAGCCGATGTCGGGGTCGTGCCAACCAGCAGACCGGCGGTGAGAGCGCTGTCGACACGGTCGATGGTCGCGGCAGTGACGAACCTCCACGACGAGCCCGTCCCCACTGCCAACGTGAAGAACGCCGATGCTCTCGGAATCGATATCGAACCGTACTCAGAGGTGGATCGATTGTGAGTCGTGAGTGCCGAGGCCTGTGTTCTATCCAGAAGGTAACGATGCGGGTACACGAACCACAAAGAGGCAGGTCTTCGACATCCGCAGGAGGACGGCTGTCGGCGTGTCTCGGACGCGACAGCCGAGACGGTAGTGAACCTTTCTATGGCAAGTAATTATTTAATTGGTGAACTCAACTGGCACATGTATGTCTGAAACACCACAGGTGACGAACCCTTCCGCATTCAGCGAAGGGTCGCTCGGAATGCAGGTCGTTCTGACGGTGATTACGTTCGGCCTGTATCCGATATACTGGACCTACAAAACAGCGAAGATGCTCGACGAGGGGACAGACCAGAATCTGACCCCGATTCTGGCGATCATCCCGCTTGCAAACATCATCGTGCTCTGGCAAATCTCCGAAGCAGCAGAGCCAGCCACCGAGAAAGACCCGATGCCGGTCTTTCTCCTGTTCCTCTTCTTCGGGGTTATCTCCTGGTACTGGGTTCAGAGCGGGATCAACTCCGTTGCATCGCAGTAATCGCAACTGGACGTAATCCCCGCCACTCACACACTCGATAGCTGCGAGACCGAGACCTCGATTCCTCGGTGAACGTTCCGTGAAGAGCTCCAGCCGATGGCGGATGGCGTGTGAAGACGAGTGACAACCCCAATTCG
Organism: Haloarchaeobius ordinarius; assembly: GCF_051801355.1. GTDB lineage: Archaea > Halobacteriota > Halobacteria > Halobacteriales > Natrialbaceae > Haloarchaeobius. Next base: position 104,196 of record NZ_CP196560.1, read on the forward strand.
ACGCGCGAGCAGCCCCAGCCCGAAGTACGCGACCACGGGGGGACCGTCTCCCCACGACTCGATAGGTGGTGTAGAGAGGCAGGTCGGTGTTGGCAACAGGGTCGACAGGACGACCGGTCCGACCGCCACACCCGACCCACCGATTCCAGAGAGGCTATCCGTGGGGCCCGGCTGCGTGTTGCTAATGGACGAATCGACTGCCGCGGCCGTCGCCGACTGGGCTGGCTGCCACGTCGAGGCCGTGACCGAACTCGACGGCGGGCAGGTCGGGAGCGTCCATCGCGTCGACCTCGCCGACGGCCGCCGTGTCGTCGTCAAGACCGCCCAGACCGACCTGCGGACGGAAGCGAAGATGCTCGCCCACCTGCGCTCAGAGGGCGGGCTCTGCGTCCCCGAGGTCTCCCACGTCACTCCCGGCATGCTGGTGCTGGAGTTCGTCGCGGGCGACTCGACGATTTCGCCGGCCGTCGAACGCGACCTGGCCGAGCGACTCGCTGCCCTGCACGCCACCCAGAGCGACCAGTTCGGCTTCCCCTTCGACACCCTTACGGGGAAATACAGCCAGCCCAACCCCTGGACGGACGACTGGGCGACGTTCTTCGGCGACCATCGACTCGGCCACGCGAATGCACGCGCCCGCGAGGAGGATGTGCTGCCGGACCACCTCGGCGAGCGACTCGCCACCCTCGCCGCCGACCTGCCTGGGTTGCTGGACCACGACCCCACCCCCTCGCTCGTCCACGGGGACGTCTGGTCGGCGAACCTGCTGACCGACGGCGAGTCGGTCCGGGCGGTCCTCGACCCGGCGTGTTACTACGCCGACCCCGAGGTGGAACTGGCCTACGCCGAGTGGACCGGGGTGGCCGGCGACGCCTTCTTCGACCGCTACCGCGAGGTGGCCGGTGTCGATTCGGGGTACGACGAGCGAAAACACGTCTACCGGCTCTACCCGCTGCTGACGCACGTTCGGCACTTCGGCGAGGAATATCTTGACCCTCTCGAAGCGACGCTCGAAACGCTTGGGTACTGACCGGACACACAGATACGGTTATGTCCACGAGTCTCCTAATCTAATTGATAAGATGGGTGTTACCAGTCGACGACCAGGGAGGGAGGGGACGATTCGAAGGCGGGAACTGCTGGCCGCGGCTGGCGCCATGGGAATGGCGAGTCTGGGTGGGTGCATCCAGGATATCCGGGGTCGGCTCGGGGACGAGGTCGCCGGGAGAGTCGTCTCGGGGACGGCGGCGAGCCCGTCGTTCTTCTACGCCGGCGGCGAGAACCGGACCGGTGAGCGCCAGCAGGTGGAGACGGATTACACGATGGAGTACGTCCCCATCGTCGCCAGGGGCGAGTTCGAGGGCGTCTCCCGGACGGTCGACCTCGACGGCATCTACACGGATTCGAAGGCGGCGGCACAGGACTACAACAGCAGCCGGTCGAACAGACCGCGAACCGAGATAGCCGTCGACGACGAGACTGACGAGGACGAGATCGGCCGTCTCCTCGAGTACCTCGCCGCCGAGCCAACGGTCTCCCAGCGGTTCGTCGTCGTGGTGCCGGACGCGAGTGTGGTCGGCCGCAACGAGTCACTCGCGGACGTGCTCACCCCGGAGATACTGCTCGACCAGCTCTCCGCCGAGCCGACCCGGCTCGCCAGCGAGGAGGGGATGTTCGTGTGGGGGCGGGCGAAGGCAGGGGCCGACGACGACCGTCTGGACTGCTGGCGCGTCGAGTCCGGCGACGCCGACGGGGCAGCTGGTGACAAGATGGCCTGTCGGGCAGCCCACCTCAGCGTCGATACCGACGGCAGCAACCGGGGTGTCGCCGTCGAACGCGTGGGAGGAGCCGTCGTCGTCTCCACCGTCCCCCACGACGAGAGTGCGCCGTCGTGGCGCTTCGTCTCGGACTCGGGCGACGACGACAGCGACGACGATGGCCTGTCGACGGTCCCGGCGAACTGGGGCGGAGAGACGAATATCGATGGCGCCGCGATGAGTCCCTGTCTCGTCGGGGCGGTCACTGTCCAGCCGCCGGGGTGTCCCTGCCCGATGCCGGCGCTGTTCCACGCCCGGCGCATCCGTCACGGGGGCCAGTTGCTCTACGTCGGTGGCTGGCTCGTCGACGACGGGGCACTCTACGAGAACAGCGCGACGATGCTGGTCGCCGACGGCCCGAACGACGTCGTCGACGTCGAACACGGTGACGACGTCGCGGCGATGCGAAAGGCAGCGGAGTCGGGGTTCACTCGCGAGCGAGGCCGCTTCGGGTCCGTCTGCTACGACGGCGCGCTCGACCGCGAAGCGCTCGCGTACCTGCCACGAGACTTCCACGACGGCGAGGGGCCACAGCGACTCGCCTCCATCAGCAAACGCTCGGCCCGTACCGGCCGGACACGAGAGGAGCCCCAGGGGAGCGACGACGGGCAGCAAGGCCCCACGGAAGCCCGGGTCCCACTCGTCGACGGTGCGGGCGAGGGGGTGGCCATGCAGTGTCTGATCGGCGCACTCGACTGCCCCCTCGTGCAGGTCGACACGGCAGAACCCTGCCACAACGGCTGCTGTTGCCCATCGAAAGACTGTGCCTGTAACTGGATCCCGGCGATGAACGGCCAGTTACCGCGGTAAGCGAGCACGGGCGCGCCATCGGGAGTACCGGGGGCAGCCTCCTCCGGCAGGCACGCTCAGAACAGCCGCCAGAGCAGCGACCGAATCCTGTAGCTCACTGTCCCGTTCTGGTACCCCCGCCAGCCACTCATCCCACCAGCGAGGGTGGTCGCCTCGTACCCCTCGTCGTGGAGGATGCGGGTGGCCCGCTTCGCGACGACGCCCATCTTGCAGACGGTCACGACGTGGCGGTCCCGGGGGACCTCGTCGAGGCGCTGTCGGAGCGCGTCCTCGTCGCCCGCGCGCAGGTCGTCGTACACGGGGAGGTTGTGACTCCCGTCGATGTTCTCGGCCTGGTAGGCCTCGCGCGGGCGGATGTCGAGGACGAAGGGCTGGTCGCCGTCGCGTCGGGCGTCGAGTTCGTCCGGACGGAGCTTGCTCATCACGCTCGCTTGTGGGTGGGGTCGGTAAAACGTGCCGACCGGCGGTGACCGGCCCAACGAGTACCGAGGCTGCTTTCTGTATCTCTGGAGTCGACCGCGAGAAACACGTCGGAGTTCGAAGCGTAGTGGAACAGACTCCTACTTCCGGAGTTTGTCGATTCGTTTTTCGAGGTCGTCTATCGCCTCCTGTACCTCTCGTCGCGCTTTGTCGCTCATCTGGTCTGCCTCGTTCGCGGCTGCGTCGAACTTGTTTCGGACGCGCTGGAGCGCCTTGTCTGTCTTGTCGGATTCACTCATCGTCCAGCAGGGACTTCGTGGTCATAGATTGTCAAACCACAGGCTAGATATCGAATTGGTTCGTTTAGTGACACGATATTCGATGGGTGGTGGCACGTTGCGCTCCGGACTCTGGTGGAGACATCTATTCGAACCAGACAGTGTAGTCAACCCGAACTTTATCGATGTATGAGGCGTGTTGACACACGATGGCGAACGCGACAGTGTGCCTCTCGGTCCACTTCGATGCGGTCTCGACCTGGCTCTGGTCGTACGACTCGTGGGACATGCCCACGAGGCACTCCCGCGGCGTGTACGGTGCGGACGTCGGTGCTCCGAGACTGCTCGACCTCTTCGACCAGTACGACGTCTCGTCCACGTGGTGCATTCCCGGCCACACCATCGAGAGCTTCCCCGAAATCTGCGGGGAAGTTCACGACCGGGGACACGGGGTGCAACATCACGGCTGGACACACCGGGGACCGTCGACCTTCGAGAGCAAGGACGCGGAGAAACGGGACATCGAACGCGGTATCGAATCGATTCGTGACCTCACCGGCGAGAGGCCGACCGGGTACGCCTCTCCCGCCTGGGACTTCTCCGAACACACGCTCGACATCCTACAGGAGCTGGCGTTCGAGTGGGACTCAAGCGTCATGGCGGCGGACTTCCGGCCGCACTACCTCGAAGGCGGCTGGAAGGCACCCGAGGATGGGCCGTACGAGCGCGGCGAGCCGACCGACATCGTCGAACTGCCGGTCTCGTGGGAGCGAGACGACTTCCCGCCGTTCACCTACACGTGGTCACGACCGCACCGGATGGGGTACGTCCCGGAGGACGCCATCTTCCAGAAGTGGTACGACCAGTTCGACTGGATGTACGAGCACGTCGACGACGGCGTGTTCGTATTGACGCTCCACCCGCAGGTCGTCGGGCAGGCACACCGACTGCTGCGGCTCGAAGCGTTCCTGCAACACGTTCGCTCGAAATCCGGGGCGTCGTTCGAGACGATGGAAACGGCGGCGACGGCGTTTCGCGCCGCGAACCCACAGTAGCGGGACGACGACCCACCTGGAATAATGGGGCACACGGCCTGTGAGAGTCGAGAACAGAAAAGTGGCCTCGAACCGGTGGTTCGAGTGCCACGTCGTCGCCGGTCAGACGACCTGTCACCGCAGATTTCCGCGTCGTTCGCGAGTTTCGTGGAGAGGCCAGTCCTCACGTGGCAGTATCGGAGGCACACGACAGCCGCAAGCGGTGCGAGAACAGCGGACGGCTCTCAGTCACCCGCAGCCAACTCGCGACCGTCGACCGATTCGACGGGCATCGACGTCTCTGCCGACTCGAAATCGAGGGTCCGCCGCGAGAGGTACGGAGCCAGGGTCTCGACCGACAGCAGCCCGCGGAAGGTGTCGTCGACGACCGGGAGGTAGTCGACGCCGGTCGCCCGCATCGTGTCGGCGGCGTCGTGGAGCGTCGCGGTCGGTGAGATGGTGACCGGCATCGACATGACCGACCGAACGGTCTCGCGCTCGTCCGTCGCAGCGACCATCGCGACGATGTCGGATTCGGCAACCGTCCCGACGACCGTGTCACCGTCGACCACCGTGAGCGCAGGGATGGTTGGGCATCCGAGCCGTCTGGCGGCCTCGCTGACGGGGGCGTCGTCGGTGATGGTCTCGTGCGAGCGGAGCCGCAGGGTTTCGACCGTCGTCTCTATCATGGATGGTGCATGCTACCCCGACACACTACTTAGTGCCTGTGGGCATACGTCGTCTAGGACCTATTATTGTTGCTAGTATTTCTCTCAGAAACCATCTACTCTGCACGTACATCCTAAAATGTCGAGTTTCGAATGTCGAACGTAGTTTTAGTCTGCCTCGGAGGACAGGAGTCTGTACGCTCCGGGAACTGTGGATACCACAGAGCCACCCGTTCGTTCCGACGGGTCGGGCACTATTTCCAGCCGAAACCCTGCATGCGTGTCCGAATGTCCATTAGAACAGGTATATGGCGAGTATTTGTTATCGGAAGTCTTTATTTTACGGACGAATGCCAACCCTTAACCGTGTGCTCCAACTGGGTCTATTCGCAATGGTAAACGGCAACGTTGATTTCTTCAACGACACAGGCGGCTACGGTTTCATCGCGACAGAGGACTCTGACGAGGACGTTTTCTTCCACATGGAGGACGTTGGCGGCGAGGACCTGACCGAAGGCACCGAGATCGAATTCGACATCGAGGACGCTCCCAAGGGTCCCCGCGCGAAGAACGTCGTTCGCACTAACTAACGCGATTTTACCGCACGGTCGCCCTACGGCGACGTAGCGTTACATCGTTTCTCCGGAACCCAGACTCACGAGCGACCGCTCTCTCGCCCCGTCACGAAGCGGCCGCGGAGCGGCTGTACTCGTCCGTCTGGCTCGTGACTGGCTAGTCCACGTCGGTGTCGACCTCCAGGGGACTCACCGGCAGCCGTGTTCCGGGGACGGGAACTGTGGATTCGTCCGAAGTCACCGGTCGTTCTGTCGAATCGGTCACCGGTGGGGCACAGAACCACATATCCGTTTACGTATGGCCAGCAAACAACGTGTTGTGCAGATAGATGTCCGCGAAAGTATGGCTTCCGCGGACAGATGCCAACCCTTAACCGTGTGCTCCAACTGGGTCTATTCGCAATGGCAAACGGTAAGGTTGATTTCTTCAACGACACAGGCGGCTACGGTTTCATCGCGACTGAGGATGCTGACGAGGACGTTTTCTTCCACATGGAGGACGTTGGCGGCGAGGACCTCACGGAAGGTACCGAGATCGAATTCGACATCGAGGACGCTCCCAAGGGTCCCCGCGCGAAGAACGTCGTTCGCGTATAATTCGGATTTCTAACTAGTCGCCACCGGGGCGACAGAGCGTATCAGCGCTTTACAAACGCTTCTTTGCAACACTACACCGGGGAGCCACGGCTCGACAGCACGGTCTCTCGGTCGTGCAGGAGTCAGGGGGTCTCTGGCAGGTCACATTTCACTGTCCGGGCCATCGCCGAGGAATGACCGTCGTCAACCAGTCGAGTGGAGACACTGTCGTGGCGGAGAATCGAGACGCATAACCCACTCGACTCGTAGTACGAACCAGTGCGTACTCGCGTCACCGTCGTCGGTCTGTTCGCCCTGTTGGCGACGCTCTGGGGGCTCTCGTTCCCCGCTATCAGCGTCGGACTGAAATCGCTCGACCCGGTGTTGTTCGCGTCGTTCCGCTACGACATCGCGGCCGTGTTGCTGGTCGGGTACGGCGTCGTCCGGACGGCAGAGTGGTACCCGACCGCGCGGAACGACGTCGCGGCGGTCCTCGCTGGCGGGGTCTTCCTCGTCGCGGGGAACGCGTTGCTGTTCGTCGGCCAACAGACGGTGCCGTCGGGGGTGGCGGCTGTCATGCAGAGCCTGGTCCCCATCGCGACGACGCTGTGGGCGCTCGGTATCCTCCCGGAAGAGCGGGTGTCCGCCGTCGGCGCAGTTGGCATCCTGCTCGGCTTCCTCGGCGTCGGTCTCATCGTTCGTCCCGACCCGGGTAACCTGCTCGCGGGTGGGACGCTCGGGCGACTGCTGGTGCTCGGGCAGGTCGCCTCCGTCTCGCTCGGCGGCGTGCTCGTCCAGCGCTCGCGGCCGACGCTCGACCGCGCGGCGCTCTCGGGTTGGTCGATGGCCGTCGGCGGAGTCATCCTCCACGTCACCAGTGTCGTGGTGGGTGAGCCCTTCGCGGTCCCAGCGGCACCCGAAGCGATCGGTTCAGTCATCTACCTCGGCGTGTTCGCGACCGCGCTCGCGTTCTTCATCTACTACACGCTGCTCGAGGTTCGCGGCGCGCTGGAGACGAGTCTCGTCGCGTACCTGGTCCCGGTGGTCGCCACCGTCGCTGGCGTGTTCCTCCTCGACGAGCAGATAACGCTGCTGACACTCGCCGGGTTCTTCGTGGTGTTCCTCGGCTTCGTCCTCCTCAAACGTCGTGCACTGGCAGACCTCGTCGCGGTGTCCCGGCACCCGTCGATCGGGGACTGACCGGCGGCCGGGGTGTCTGGTTCCCGTACCGACGTGATGACCACGCTGGCACACGTAGTACCAGCGATGGCACACGACCGTATCCACGCGCGGGAGCCGACGCACGACGTCGACCGGTGGCGCGTCGGCACCATCGACCGCATCGAAGAGCGAAACGGCCACTGCGTGGTCACGGTGCGGGCCGAGGACGGGGAGCCGGTCGAACTCGTGGTCACGTTCGCGATTCGGGACCTGTTCACCAGCAGACTCGACCTCGCACCGGGTGAGTCACCGGTCGGGTCGCAGGTGTGGTTCCGCAAGAAGGGCGGACGATAGCGATCCGGCCGACAGCCTACTCGAACGCGTCGACGAACTCCTCGGTCGCACCGCGCCAGGCGTCGACGAGGCGGTCGTCGTCCTCGCTGTCCCACCGGTCGACCTCGTCGTGGTCGTCCAGCCAGGCGACGGTGCGCTCTATGCCCTCCTCGAACGAGACGGTGTACTCGAAGTCGAGGTCACGGCGGGCTTTCGCGTTGTCGAACACCGTACTGTACTGGAAGTGGTCCCGGAGCATCTCGGTCCGGTCGGGGGCAGTCCGACGGAGCACGTTGGTCGGGATGTGGACGAGATCGGGGTCGGGTGCGCCGAGGGCGCTGGCGACCGTCTCGTGGTACTGGTTCCAGGTCACGACCTCCTCGCTGGTGACGTGGTACGCCTCGCCGAAGGCGGCCGTGTTCCCGACGGCGGCGACGAAGGCGCGGGCGACGTCGTCACGGTGGCACGGCCCCCAGAGCGAGGTGCCATCGCCGTGGACGACGATGGGTTTCCCCTCGCGGACGCGGTCGATGTAGTAGGTCCCGGTGCCGAACGTGTGCAAGACGGGGCCGCCCTCACCGTAGGTGCTCCACGGACGGATGACCGTGGTGGCGAACGCGTCCCCGTGTGCCTCGAAGAAGACGTCCTCGGCGGCGGCCTTGTTCCGCCCGTACTCGCTGACGCCGGGCTCACGGCTGGCGTCTTCGGTGCTCGGGACGCTCGCGGTCGGCCGGTGGTACACGTCGACGGTCGAGCAGAACACGTACTGGGAGACACCGTCGAAGGCGTCGACCGCCTCGCGGGCCTGCTTCGGAGTGAAACACACCATGTCGATGACGCAGTCCGGGGCGACCGAGTCCGCGACCGCCGAGAGCCGGTCGGTGTCGTTCCGGTCGCAGGTGACGAACGTGACGGCGTCGGGCAGGTCGGCGTCGGTCTCGCCGCGGTTCGCGATTGTCACGTCGTGGGCCGCGTCGACCAGCTGGCGGGTGATGCCCGTGCTGATGAGTCCGGTGCCGCCGATGATGAGGACGTCCATACGGACACCGCGGACGCGAACACGATAGGCCTGCTGCGTCGGTCGCCGCCGAGTCTCTCCAGCGCCGCGCTCGTTACCACCGCTGGGCGCGTCTGTTCCTACGAGGCCATGCAGTCAACACAGACCGTCTCCGTCGTCCATCTGGACGACCGCTCGGCCGACCAGCACCCGGATGCAGAGCGAACCGTCACGACCGTCTTCGACACCGACGAGACCACCGTCTCCCGAACCACCCTCGCTCCTGGCGCAGCCACGGGCTGGCACTCCCACGGCGACCGCGAGGCCTACGGCTACGTTCTCGACGGTCGGATGCAACTCGCGTTCGGAGCACGCGGGACAGAGACGGCCGCGGCGACCGCGGGCGACTTCTTCCACCTCCCTTCGCGTCTCGTCCACCGGACGACGAACTTCGGTGACCGCGAACTCGTGGTGCTGGTGGCGTTCACTGGAGTGGGACCGACGAGAGTGCCGGTGGAGGGGCCCTCGGCGGCGGCGCTCGCCGGGCGCCCCAGGGTCGTCGGCGAGGACGACCTCGTCCCGACTGCACCACTGAAGCACCTGACCCGGCTGATGCCGTTCCCCGACGCCACGGTCCAGCAGGTCAGGGGGCACGCTTCCGGGAGAATCGAATCCGACTGGCACCACCACGGGGACAACGACGTGTTCGGGTACGTCATCGCCGGCGAGGGGTACGTCGAGTACGGGACCGGCCCGGGCGACCGGGCGCTGGCACGCGCCGGCGACTGCTTTCACATCCCGGCAGGCGTCGTTCACCGCGACGTGAACCCCAGCGACGCCGAACAGGACTACGTGCTCTGGCTCACCGGCTCGGAGCCCCGCGTGGTCACCGTCGACGGCCCCGCGACGGCCTGAGCCGAGGACGTGGCGACCCGGCCAGCCCAGTCGTGGCGACCCGGCAGGCGCTCTGTGACGGTGTCGAGACCCCTCAGTCGACGAGTGATAGCGTATCGACGAGATAGAGTATCCACTGCGCGTGCCGGCTTTCGCTCGGCCTGTGACGAACCTGCCCGCAGACTATCGCCTGCCGGTCAGAACAATCGGATTACTGGATGTGGCCTTCGCGGCGGAGCTGGTCGGCGTCCTGGCCAGTGTACCGCCATTCGATGTTCGCCTTCTCGTCCTGCCACGACCACGGTTCGACGAGCACGACGTCGCCCTCGTTGATCCACGTGCGGTACTTCATTCGGCCGGGGATTCGGCCCATTCGGCTGACACCGTCCTCGCACTGGACGCGGACGTGGTTGCCGCCGTTGTGTTCTGTTACGACTCCGAAAAGCTCGTCTTTGTTGGGCATGCGGAGATTCCGCCGCTCCTGTGTTTCTTCGCTCACACGTAGTATATGTAGAGAGCACGTTTAAATCATGGGAGGCCCCGTGGTATCGCGGGACATGGGTGGTGACGCATCCACCCTCGCTCGCCGACACGCCGACTGGTCGCGTTTCCGACCGAGACGAGGGAGCCAACACGAATAGAACATGAACTTTTATTATAGTTGGGCGTCCAGTGGTGGATACAGATGCTCGTACGGGTACACCGCTGACCGATTTCTCGACCGAGCGCCGCCTGCCGACTACCCGACCCAGAACCCGTATGAGAACCGACACCCACACCGCCGCACAACAGTACCGTCCGACGACAGACCAGACACCGACCGACATCGACACGACACCGACCGGGACAGACACCGGGGAGACGAGCGCCGACACGTCCCCGACAGGCGCGACAGACACCGACCCGACCGACACGCCAGCGGGCTGGGTCGCGCGGTGCCAGCGTAGTTTCGATTCGACGGACACTGGTCGCCTCACGAACACGACAGACGAGGCAAACCAGGCGATGCCGACGACCGACTGAATCACCGTCTACACCCCTGTATTCCGCCGCTGCTGCCGTCGACTGCCACCGACTCGCCCACGCGCCTGAGCGCACGCGCTTTGTGCTGTCGCGCCCTACTACCCTACGAGCATGGGGGCTGAGACAACGCCACGTACGGGCATCCGTGTCCTCTACGTAGACGACGACCGGTCGCTTCTTGAGGCGACGAAGACCTACCTCGAAGCGCGGTTCGACGACCTCTCCGTGGAAACGACAGCGTCCGCTGTCGAGGCCATGGCCCGTATCGACGATGGGACCTTCGACGTCGTCGTCTCCGACTTCCAGATGCCGGAGATGGACGGCCTCGAGCTCCTGAAACGACTCCGTGAGGGACGAAAGGAGGACATTCCGTTCATCATCTTCACCGGCAAAGGTCGAGAAGCGGTGGCGATGGAGGCGCTCAACCTGGGCGCGAACCGGTACCTGCAAAAAGGGGGTGACCCGACGGCCCAGTACGGGTTGCTCGCCCAGACCATCGAGCAAGAGGCACACCACCACTGGACGCGCACGGCCCTCCAGCAGCGAGAGAAGGACTTGCGCATCACCCTCGATTCCATCGGTGACGGGGTCATCGCGACCGACCAGAACGGCCACATCCAGCGGATGAACGTGGTCGCAGAGGAGTTGACGGGCTGGGACCGCGAGGCCGCCATCGGCCTCCCCCTCGAAGACGTCTTCACCATCGAAGACACACGAACCGGTGCGCCGAGAGAGAGTCCCGTCGTCGGGGTCATCGAGACGGAGACGAAACTCGACCTCGCCGAAGACACGGTGTTGCGCTCGAAGGACGGAACCGAACGGTACATCGCGGACAGTGCCGCGCCCATCACAGACGAATCAGACGCCGTCGTCGGCGTCGTCCTCATCTTCCGAGACATCACCGATCGGTACGTCGAGAAGTGTCGGCAGGAACGCCAACGCGAGGTCGTCATCGACCTGGCGACCGACGAAGCGCTCGTCGAAGGTAGACTGGAGTACGCGTCGCGGCGAATCACCGAGATGAGCGCCGAAACGCTCGGTTCCGACCGTTCGTCCGTCTGGTTGTTCGACGACGACGGCAGCACGCTCGAGTGTATCGACCTCTACGACCGGTCGGCGAGAGAACACGGTTCCGGCAGCACGCTCTCGACCGAACAGTACCCGAGTTACTTCGAGGCCCTCGCGAACCACCGGGCGATTCCGGCGGTGAACGCACGAACCGACTCTCGGACGGCCGAACTCTGTAACAGCTACCTCGAACCACTGGGTATCACGTCGGTGCTCGACGCGACGATACGCTGTTGTGGTGAGGTAGTCGGCGTACTGTGTAACGAAACCGGCGGCGCACCACGCGAGTGGAAAGAAGACGAGATTCGGTTCGCGGGCGAACTCGCCGACCAGATCGTCATCGCCCTGCACGGACAGGAACAACGAAACCAGAAGAAGGACCTCGAACGAGCGAATCAACGACTCGAGTTCCTGTTCAGACAGTCCCCGATGGCCGTCATCGAGTGGACGCTCGACTTCGAGGTGGCCCGCTGGAACGAGGCCGCGATCGAGCTCTTCGGCTACACCGCCGAGGAAGCCATCGGCCGCCACGCCGAGTTCATCATCCCACATTCGTCACGAGCTTCCGTCGACGAGGTCTGGGAACGACTCATGAACGCGAACCGTGCCGAACACATCGTCAACCGGAACGTGACGAAAAGCGGGGCAGAGATAGACTGCGAGTGGCACAACCGGGCCATCCTCGACGATAGCGGGGAGACAGTGAGCGTCCTCTCGTTCGTCCAGGACATCACGGAACAGCGCCGTCAGACGTGGCAGTTGCAGGCCATCGCCGAGCGAACCCAGGACGCCATCTACATCAAGGACCTCGAGGGCCGCTACGAGTTCATGAACGAGGCCGGTGCCCGGTACCTCGAACTGACACCCAGAGAGGTCGTTGGGCGGACCGACAGGGAACTGTTCGCCACGGAGGAAGACATGCTCCCGGTCGACCGCTGGATACTCGAACACGAAGAACCGAAGATTGTCGAGGAACGCCACGTCATCGACGGCGCCGAACACGTCTTCATGAGCGAGAAGTACCCCTACTACGACGACACAGGCCGCCTCGTCGGGCTCGTCGGTATCAGTCGGGATGTGACCGACCGCGCCGCCGTCGACGACCTGCTCGACGTCTTCCACGAGACGATGACGGATTCGAGCCTCGGGTCGGCCGAGCGCGTCGAACTCCTCATCGGCACCCTCAGCGAGTCGCTCGAGGCCACCAGTGCACAGCTCTGCAGTATCGACGTCGACGCCGGGACGCACGAGGTGGTGGTTTCCGTCGGTGAGACGGACGTCGCATCCGAAGGGACCGTCAGACCGCTCGGACAGACCATCTGTCAACGGGTAGTCGCCGAGGAGACGGTCGTCGCGACGTACGCCTCCGAACTGGCGGAGTCGAATGGCGGGGCGATGATAACCACACCGGCGACCGGCTCGTACGTCGGTGCGCCCGTGTACGTGGACGAGTCGCTGTGGGGAGTCGTCTGTTTCCTGGACGAGTCGGAGACGCCGACCGAACTCACCGAGGAACGCTCGGCGATGGTCGAACTCCTGGCCGACTGGCTCGGCCACGAACTCACTGAATCGCGGTACGAAGCGGAGCTCGAACGACGCGACCGTCTCGCGCGGAACCTGGCAGAACTCCTCTCGAACGACCTCGAACGAACGCTGCGTGAGGCACAGGGACAACTCGAACGTGCCCGGACGAAAGAAGTGAACGGCGACTTCGATGCCCTCGACCAGACGCTGGAGTCCTCCGTGTCGCTGCTCGGGGAGGCCGCGGCGTTGGTGGCGGCGGCGAGGCGAGGCGACCGGGAAGAGACCGCCATCGAGTGAGCCCTCCGGGGCGAACCCCACGACTACATGTGGCCGTCGGTTCCGTGTGTCAGTATGGGCAGTCACGACGTCCCCCCGACGGATGCCGGGCCGAGAGAGCTGGTCGAGTTCTACCTGCTCGACCACCGCACCGTCCTCGGGAAGGTCATCGACGTCGCCCTCCTCGGGTTGAACCTCGTGTTCGTCGGAATCTACGTTCTGGAGACCTACCCCGTCTCGGCCGAGTTCCAGGGCCTCCTGTGGCGGGCGGAGGTCGGCATCGCGGCCGTGTTCTTCGTCGAGTACGTGCTCAGACTGTACGGTGCTCCCCACCGTCTGGAGGAGGCGACGGACTTCTACACCGTGGTCGACCTGCTCGCGATTCTACCGACGATATCGCTGTTGTTGTCGCCGGGGTTGTCGCTGTTCGCGCTCGACATCAGCTTCCTGCGGGTGCTCCGGGTGGTCCGGTTCATGCGCTTTTACCGGTTCACGCAGGACGAGGAGTTCTTCTTCGGGTCTATCTCGGCCCACGAGTTGCGCGTCCTGAAGCTGTTGCTGACCGTCCTGACCATCTTCTTCGTGTCAGCGGGCCTGTTCTACGCGGTCGAGAGCGCCGCGAACCCCCGGGTCGCGAACTTCGGTGACGCGTTCTACTTTACCGTGGTGACGCTCACCACCGTCGGGTTCGGCGACATCGTCCCGGTCACGAGTGGCGGGCGGCTCGTGACGACGGCGGCCATCATCTCCGGTATCGTCCTCATCCCGTGGCAGGCGAGTCGCATCGTCCGCGAGTGGACGACCGACAAGGTCGCGGTCACCTGTCCCTCCTGTGGCCTCTCGTATCACGACCCGGACGCCTCGCACTGCAAGGCGTGCGGGCACATCATCTACCAGGAGTTCGACTCGCGGCAGTGACGACCATCCGAAGCGATTCACCAGTCGACCGCCGACACCACTTATTCCGCTCGCTGGAGTAGTTCCTACATGAGTACCGTACCGGGCCAACCGAGTGAGAACGAGTCGTTCCTGCGCCGTATCCACCTCGGCTGGTGGGTGTTCGGGCTGGTCGTCGCCGGGGTGCTCGTCTACGTCTCGTACCGGTTCCTCGGCCTCCTCTCGTTCGCCCTCTTTCTGTACTACTTCGGCAGGCCGATTCGACGACGGTTCGAGACACACGTCAGCATCGACCTGGCGACGACGCTCACCGTCTTCGCCATCATGGCACCCTTCGTGGTCATCCTGGCCGTGTTCGTGGTCGTCCTCGCTGGCCAGGTGCTCGAACTGAGTCGGGGTGGGTTCGACTGGGTCGACGAACTCCTCTCGGAGTTCGGACCCGTCACCGAGATAACGTCGGTCAACGAGCTCGTCGACAAACTGGTCACCTTCGTCGAGAGCCAGCCGCGAAACCAACTGCTCGCTTCGACCATCGACGTCGCGTCGGGCGCGGCGGGAGCGTTCACGCAGTTCTTCTTCTACGTCACGCTGTTGTTCGTCATCATCTCGCTGCTGTTGCGCAAGGACAGAGTCATCGCGCGATGGTTCCACACTAACCTCGCGGGGTCGGAGACGGTCGCGTCCGATTACTTCGAGAGCGTCGACCGGGAACTCGAAAAGATATACTTCGGCCAGATGCTCACCATCTTCGCGGTCATGGTGCTCGGGTGGCTCTTCTACTCGCTGCTGAACGCAATCGCACCGCCGGGTGTCGCCATCCCGTTCCCGCTCCTCATGGGGTTGCTCACCGGTGTCGGGTCGTTCATCCCGCTCATCGGTCGCTCCATCGTCTACGTCCCGCTCACGCTGTACGTCGGGGTGCAAACACTCCTGACCGAGATCAGCTATCTCTGGTTCCCGGCCCTCGTCCTTCTGGGTGGCCTGTTCGGCCTCGACGTGGTCATCCGGTACGGCGTGAGGCCGTACCTGGCCGGCCAGACCGTCAGCCCGCCCGTGATGCTGGTCGCGTACCTGCTGGGTGCCGCGGTATTCGGCTGGTACGGCGTGTTCCTGGCACCGCTGGTCCTCGTGGTCGTACTCCGGTTCGTGACGCTCGTCTTCCCGAAACTGGTCCACGGTGACCTCGACGTGACTGACGCGTCGTCGCTCCCGCTGGGCCCCGACGAGGACATCGAGTGAGACGGTCGGCTCGACCGCGCCAGCCGTGCCGGACTGTCTCCCGGTGCGCTCCGGTGCGGCGAAGGGTACGTTCCCCGTCACGTCCGGTGGTGAGTTGATACTCGCTCGTCCCCTCTGTACGACGTATCGGGAGATTCGGTTCCCGGGGAGAGATATGAAGGCGATAACCAAGAGCGGGGTTTCCGTACCGTGTGAGAACTTCAAGGCAATCGACGAGGGTGTGCTCCTCTTCGCCGACGAGAAGAAAAAGCAACTCGTCGGCTTCGTCCCGTACGAGGACCTGCAATTCGTCCTTCCCGACGACGTCGCCGACGACCTCGATGCCGGAGCGAGCGAGCCGGAACCGGTGGCCGAACCACTCACTGACGCGGAGATCGCGTGGAGCGAAGCGACGGGGGAAGCCATCGGCGTCGACATCGAACACGGGGCAGTCGCGACGCCAGAGTCGGCGGGTGAGACGGCCACAGCGGAAGGAGCCGAGTCCGAGATAGACCGGGTACGAGCCATCTCGGAGTTGACCGCGATTCACGGACTGGGGCCGACGTACGCAGACCGGTTGCGGTCTGCCGGCATCGAGTCGTTGCGAGGACTCGCGATGTCGACGCCAGAGCGCATCGCGTCCGTCGTCGACATCTCGAAGAGTCGGGCGTCCATCTGGGTGGACCGGGCACAGGAGATGGTACAGACGGAACAGGAAGAACAGGAGAACCAGTCAGAACGGGAGAAACAGTCCGCCGAGCAACAGATGACGGAGCAGTCCGTCGAGGACCCATCGGTGGCGCACCCACCGGACTCGTCGACCTGGACCTGAGTTCCGCCGTCTGCCCCGAACGTCCACTGTTTCGACGACCGTGTCGCGCAGGTCGGAGAGAGCGTTCTGTTCGATGATGGGTGCGACAAAATATCAGTCACAGGACAAGCTTATGCCCATCGGTCTCGGCTAGAGGAGTAATGACGCGAAACTCGTGTTCCCACTGCCGCGGAATCGTCCACCAACCGTACCTGGACCGATGCCAGTCCTGTGGCTACGTCCCGCCCCACGGCGCGGACTGACCACACACGGCGTCGGCAGCTATCGAGGGCCGCCCGATGTCTCTCGGCTCTCCGATATCTTATTATTCTCGCCTCGTGATTGCTCTCGTATGTTCGTCGTTGCCAACCGCATCCCGGTCGCCGAAGGGCACGAGGAGGACTTCGAAGCTCGGTTCGAGGCTCGCGCGAAGAAAGTCGACCAGCGCGAAGGATTCGTGCGCATGGAAGTCCTGCGACCGGTCGAGGCCGACCGGTACGTGGTCCTGACCTACTGGGAGTCCGAAGACGCGTTCGACGCGTGGACCGAGAGCGAAGACTTCCGCGAGGCCCACCGCGACCGCCCGCCGAAGGAGATGTTCTCCGGCAAGAGCGAGATGGAGTCTCACGAGGTCATCATCTCGGCCGAGACGTAAGCGAGGCTAATTCTCGTCGTCGAACTCGATGGCGACGGAGTTGATGCAGAACCGTTTCCCCGTCGGTGCCGGGCCATCATCGAAAACGTGGCCGAGGTGGCTCTCGCAGTTCGCACAGACGACCTCGATGCGGTGCATCCCGTGGCTGCGGTCCTCGCGCTTCTCGATTTTGCCCTCGTCGGCCGCGTAGAACGACGGCCAGCCACAGCCGTGGTCGAACTTGGTCTCCGAGTCGAACAGGACCTCGCCACAGCCCTTGCAGCGGTACTTGCCGTCCTCGAAGTGGTCGACGTACTCGCCGGAGAACCGGGCCTCCGTGCCCTGCTCACGGAGGACGTGGTAGGACTCGTCGTCGAGTCGGTCGCGCCACTCGGCTTCCGTCTCGGGGAGGTCACGCTTCGTCTCGGAGGAACTGTCGCTCATATCTCCCGATAGGGGCGCGAACGGCAAAGAGGCCGTGGTCGCGGCACCCCAGAAGACCGCGACGAACTGACCGTCCTCGACCTCGGGGCGGGCGAGGGTCGTGATGCCGTCTACTTCGTCGTCGAAGACCACTCCGGGGGCGACCCGCACGAGCACGACGCAGAGATAGTCGCTGCAGAGAACCCGGCCTTACGGGGGCCGAGCGGACACCTCGGACGGCGGGGTAACTCCCGGGTTAGCGCGGCAACTTGCGGCCCCGAATCGTAGAGTGCACATGGCCGAACGAGACCCACACACACCGCCGGAGCGACCGAGCGAGCCCCGACCATCGGGCATCTTAAACGTCCCCGAAGGACTGTCTACGCCTGAGGCGTGGCTCAACCCGTTCGACTGGTACGCGGAGATGCGTGCGACGGACCCCGTCCACTGGGACGACGACCGCGAGTGCTGGGACGTGTTCCGGCACGCCGACGTCTCCGCCGTGCTCTCGGACCCCCAGACCTTCTCCTCGGACCCGCGGAACGCCAGCAACGAGACCTTCCGCCGCGCGAGCGAGGGCGTCGAGATGGAGACCATGCTGGGACGTGACCCGCCCAGACACGAACACCTCCGGGGGGTCGTCGAGGAGTACTTCAGACCGCGAGCTATCGCTGACCTCGCGCCGCGAATCGAAGAGATAGCCACCGACTGTCTCGACGACGTGGTCGAATCCGGTGAGATGGACGTGGTCGCAGACCTCGCCTACCCGTTGCCCGTCATCGTCATCGCAGAACTGCTCGGTATCCCGAGCGAGGACCGCGAGACGTTCAAGCGCTGGTCGTACTCGCTAGTCGAGACACCGACCGAGCGGACCGAGGCCGCCGCGAGTGAGGTCCAGGAACGCCGCGAACAGACCCTCGAGGAACTCCACGAGTACTTCGACGACCTCATCGAGCAGCGCAAGGCAACCCCCGGGGACGACCTCATCTCGAATATCGTCACCGCCGAAATCGAGCACCGACCGCTGACGACCGAGGAGATGCGTGGCTTTTGCGTGCTCTTGCTCGTCGCCGGGAACATCACGACCACGAACCTCCTCACCAATGCGGTCTGGACGCTCACGGAGCACCCGGACGCGCTCGCCCAGCTCCGGTCCGACCGGACCCTGTCGACGAAGGCCGTCGAGGAGGTCCTTCGGTACCGCTCGCCCGTCCAGGCACTCGGACGCATCGCGACGAGAGACGTGACACTCGGCGACCAGACGATTCGACAGGGCGACGTGGTCGTCACCTGGCTGGGGTCGGCGAACCGCGACCCGGACGCGTTCGACCGCCCCGACGAGTTCGTCGTGGACCGGATGCCGAACCAGCACCTCGCGTTCGGCCGTGGCATCCACTACTGCCTGGGTGCGCCCCTTGCCCGGCTGGAGACCCGTCTCGCGCTCTCGGCACTCCTCGACCGGGTCGACGACATCGAGGCCACGACGACCGCAGACCAGCTCACGCCGGTCCGGAGCGCGTTCATCTACGGCGTCGAGTCGTTCCCCGTCCGATTCGTCGGCCCCGAGACGGACCTTCGCCGGAGGCGGGCGGCCTGAGAGAGCCGGGTCTCACACGGCCCCGCGAACTGTTCGGTATGGCACCGTATACCACTGTAGACGCGGATTTCAAGCCTTATGCCCTCCGACCGGCTTGACGATTCCAATGAGCTACAAGATCGGTCTCGTGGGCAAGCCCTCGGTGGGCAAGTCCACCTTCTTCAACGCGGCGACGATGAACGACGTACCTGAAGGCGCGTACCCGTTCACGACCATCGACCCGTCCGTCGGCGAGGCGTACGTCCGCGTCGAGTGTGCGGCACCGGAGTTCGACGAGACGTGCACACCCGACACCGGCTACTGCAAGGAGGGCACACGCTACGTCCCGACGAAACTCGTCGACGTGGCCGGCCTCGTCCCCGGCGCACACGAGGGGCGCGGGCTCGGGAACCAGTTCCTCACCGACCTGAACGAGGCGGACGTCCTCGTCCACGTCGTCGACTTCTCGGGCACGACCGACATCGAGGGGGAGAACACGGAGGGGCACGACCCCCGCGAGGACATCGACTTCCTGGAGAACGAACTCGACCAGTGGTACGTCGGCATCCTGGAGAAAGGTATCGAGAAGTTCCAGAACCGCTACCAGGGGCAGGACGAACTCGCCATCGAGGTCGAACTCGCCGAGCAGATGTCCGCGTTCGGTATCAACAAGGACGAGGTGAAAAAGCTCGTCCTCCGCCTCGACCTCGGCTTCGAACCCGAAGCGTGGGACGAGGACGACCGAGAGGCCCTCGCCCGGGAGATTCGCCAGTACACCAAACCGATGGTCATCGCGGCGAACAAGATGGACACCCCCGCCGCCCAGGCGAACTGGGAGGAGATAACCACCGACCCCGACTACGACCACCTCACGTTCGTCCCGGCCAGCGCCCACGCCGAGAAGGCGCTGAAGAACGCAGCCGAACAGGACGTCGTCGACTACCACGCCGGTGACGACGACTTCGACATCGTCGCCGACGTCTCCGAAGAACAGGAACAGGGCCTCGAACAGATTCGGGAGTTCGTCACCGAATTCGGCGGCACCGGCGTCCAGCAGGCCATCGAAACGGCACTGTTCGACGAACTCGGCGTCATCGCCGTCTTCCCCGGCGGTGCCGAGGCCATGGGCGACGACCAGGGACGCGTCATGCGTGACTGCTTCCTCCTCCCCGAGGGTTCGACCACCTCCGACTTCGCGTACCACCTCCACTCCGACATCGGCGACGGCCTCCTCCACGGCCTCAACTGCCGGACCAAGCGGCAGATGGGGGGCGACACCGAACTCGACCACCGCGAGGTCGTCGAACTCGTCACGACCAGCTGAGGGTTCAAATACGAAGCCGCGGCCACCCCCGACATGGTCTGACCATCGCCGGGGACGGTGCCGCGGTTGTGCGACACGCCCGTCTCTGTCTTTCTCTCCGTCCGTGTCGCCTGTTTGCCCCCATCGAGCAACTGCTCACTCCGCCGTATTCCCGAACTGGCCATCGCCGTGCCCGGTGAGCCGAAGCACCGTCGGCATCAACAACCCCTGGGCGACCACGCTGACGATGGCCACGCCGAACACCATCGTCTGGACGACCTCGCGGTACGGAAGCCCCGTGGGAAGCGCCAGGGCCAGCCCGACCGGAACCACGGTGTGCAGGCCGCCCCACACCACGATGTGCTGGCAGGCGACCGGAAGCGGGTCGGGCAGTACCTGGTTCGTCAGTGTCACGAGCGGGTAGATGGTCAGGGCTCGGACCAGTACGACGAGCACTGCGGCCAGCAGGACGAATCCACCGTACTCGACGAAGTGGGCCACGTCGACGGTGGCCCCGATGAGCACGTACAGCACCGCACTCACCAGGAAGGCGGCGACGTTCCACACCCGCTGGACGAACGACTCTGGAGCGGACATGTGCTCGTGGGTCAGTTCGTGGGCTCCCATCGCCAGACCCGCCCCGACGGTCGCCAGCACGCCGGACAGGCCCAGACCCCACTCTGCGAGCAGGAAGCTCCCGTATGCCACGACGACCGTGAGGAGCATCACCGCCAGCCGGTCCCGAAGCCGACGAGCCCACAGGTGTGCGAGGTAGCCGACGACCACGCCGACGAGCAGGCCGCCGCCACCGACGATCGCGATGCTGAGGACGAACGACACCGCCTGCCCAGACGTCGTGAGCGACGCGACTGCGTCGCTGGCACTATCGGCCTGCTCGAACGCGGCGACCAGCGTGGAGAAGATGACGATGGCGACCCCGTCGTTCAGCAGGCTCTCACCCTCGATTGTGACCGAGAGTCGCTTCCCCACGTCGAACTGCTCGAACACCGAGAGCACCGCGGCCGGGTCCGTCGGAAGGACGACCGACGCGAAAACCAGCGCGACGATGAGCGGAAAGCCGAACGCGACCGTCCCGAGCACCCCGAGTGTGAGGACAGCCACCGGGAGCCCGACGAGGGTCAGAACGAGGATGAGAAACGCGTTGTGGCGGAGTTCGCGCACGTCGATACTCGTCGTCCCCTCGAAGACGATAGTCGGGAGCAACACCGCGAGGATGAGGTCTGCAGAGAGCGTGAGGTCGAATTTCAGACCGAGCACGGAGATGAGTACCCCGACGGCGACGAGGACGCTGGCGTAGGAGAGTTCAGCGCGCCAGTCGGCGAGCAGCTTGACCAGCAACGCGATGGCGAAGATGGCCACGACGCTCGCCAGGACCGGCTCGATTTCGCTCATCTGTCTCAGGAAAGGCCGCCGAGCCGGATAACGTTCGTTCCAGGTCGGACGATGTGGTCACCTCCCGGTAAGCTACTCGGGGAGCGCGGCGGTTTTTCCCGTGGAAGCCCGACTTCCGGGTATGACACGAACGGTCGCCGTCGTCGGCGCAGGCGTCGCGGGCGTCGGCGTCGCGGACGCACTCCGGGAGACCGACACCGCGGTCACGCTGTTCGACAAGGGGAGCGGAATCTCCGGGCGTGCCGCGACCCGTCGCAAGCACGGCTGTCGCTACGACCACGGCGCGAACTACATCAAACCGGGCGAGGACGCGTGGGTCGACGACCTGCTCGAGGCACTCGGTGCCGATGGACTGGCAGACATCGAGCAACCGGTGTGGACCCACGACGCCGACGGCACTATCGCGGAGGGCCGGGACGACGAGTCGCACAAGTGGACCTACACCGAGGGCATCACCCAGTTCGCCAAGCGCGTCAGCGAACGGGCCGGTGCGACCGTCCACGAGGCGACCAGAATCGAGCGTATCGCCCGCGATGACGACGGCTGGTCGCTCACCGACACCGGGGAGGAGTCCTATGGCCCCTTCGACGTGCTGGTTTTGACGCCGCCAGCACCGCAGACCGCCGACCTCCTCTCGGCGACGGACTGGGAGGACGCGCGACTGTCGAGACTCTACGACGCGGTCGACGCCGTCTCCTTCCGGACCATCCGGACGCTGATTCTCCACTACCCGTTCGAACTCGACCGGCCGTGGTACGCGCTCGTCAACCCCGACCGCGAGCACCCGGTCGGCTGGCTCTCACGTGAGGAGTGCAAACCGGGGCACGTCCCCGACGGCGAGAGCTTGCTCGTCGCCCAGATGAGTCCCGACTGGTCTGTCGACCACTACGACGACCCGACCGACGAGGCCGCCGGAGCGGTCGCTACACTCGTCGCGGGGTTGCTCGACGACGACCGACTCGCAGAGCCGGACTGGGTCGACTCGCAGGGCTGGCGGTACGCGCTCCCGGACGATGCAGTGGCTGCTGACGCGGCACGCTGTGCCGAGGACGCCGGACTGTTCGTCGCTGGGGACTGGGTCGTCGGCGAGGGACGGGTCCACCTCGCCTTCGAGAACGGGCGGTCGGTCGGAACCCGAATCGCCGACCGGGTCGCGTAATACTGCTTCGCCGGTTCCGGTAGGCTAACCTCGACCGGGCACGTTCGGCCTGTCGTGACCGGTGAACTCCTCGTCCCCGCCCTGGCTATCTCGGCCGCCGCCATCTGGGCGCTCTCGATGACCCTCCAGAAGCGCGGACTGGCAGATGGTGGTACCGTCCTGCAGGGCTCGCTGGTGGTCGCCACGATGGACGCGGTGTGTTACTGGCTGGTAATCGGCGGTATCACCGTCAACAGCGGCCACGTACCGCCCATTACACCGTTCGTGCTCGGGATCTTCTTCGTCTCCGGGACCGTCGGGACCGCGGTCGCTCGCCTCTTCTCGTTCGTCGGCATCGACCGCGTCGGGGCGAGCGTGAACTCCGCTGGTATCTCGACGCGCCCCCTGTTCGCTGCCGGGCTCGCCTTCGTCTTCATCGGGGAGGTGGTGAACGAGGTGACCGTCGCCGGTATCGTGGTGCTGGTCGTCGGGCTGGTCGTCCTCACCCTCTCGAAGGGCGGGGACCTCTCGGGCTGGCAGCCGTGGGAACTCGTGTTCCCCATCTTCGCCGCGATCGCCTACGGTGGGAGCGACGTCGTCAGGCGGTTCGGCCTGACCGAGACACCGGTGTCTGCGCTGGAGGCGGTCGCACTCCACGAGACGTGGGGTGTCCTCTGGCTGCTCGCCATCATCGGCGGCCGGGTCGGTCGCGACGCTACCGACATCCCCCGGCGTGCCCTCGGTTTCTTCCTCGTCGCGGGAATCCTCAACGCGAGTTCACTGTTCCTGTTCTTCGCCGCGCTGGACCGCGGGAACGTCGCCGTGGTCTCCTCGCTCGTCGGGACTGCACCGCTGTTCGTCGCGGTGTTCACCGCCTGGCTGCTGGGCGACCTGGAGCGGGTGACCCGTGGCCTGGCTGCCGGGGCACTGCTGGTCGTCGTCGGTGCGACGCTCATCACGTTCGCGTGAGCCGACACTGACGGTGTGGAATCCGAGCGTGCGGCGAGCCGCACCGCTCGACCTATGACAAGTAGCTGTGCCTCTGTGAGTCGACCGCACCAGCCCCACCTGGAGCGGCCGAGTGGGGTGTCGTTATCGCCCTGTGAGCACGTCTAGTGGCTGGTGTGCAGGGTGGTTAATACTCACGAGCGAATCGGTGCTCGAAACGGGGACCGACTCGGCGGGCGTCACGTCGTCAGTTCAGCCCGACGAAGTACGTCGCCGTAGAGCCGTCGTCGAAGACGACAGAGAGGATGAAGATGTCACCCTGTTCGACGTCGAACTGATTCGTCCAGGTCGTGTCCTTGTAGAACGTGAACGCGACGGTGCTCGTTCCGGGAGCAAGTTCGAGGCCACCGTTGGCGACCGCAGTGTACGCACCAGCGTACGTGAAGTCGGTCTCGTGAGCGCCCGGACTGGAGAGCGTGAAACTCTTCGGTGCGGCGTTGGCCGTGCCACCCTGGTCGTCCGAATCGTAGAAGTTGATGCGGAGTTCGGCGATGGTTCGGACACCCGACGCCGTGTTGTTGAACACGAGTTCGGCGATGCCGCTGTTTCCGTTGGGTGGGACTGCGTTCGCGGTGTCGAGGACGACCGCACCGGCGCTGTTCGGGTTGATGTTCGCGCCGACGTCGACTTCGACCTTCTCACCGACCGTTATCGAGTACGTGGTCGATTTCACGTCGTCGCTCGAATCGCTCCCGAACCAGACGGTCACGGACGCGGTCCCGTTACCGGCACCAGTGTCGTACTGGAAGGTCGCCTTGCCGTTCTCGTCAGTCTGTGGCGAGAGAGCGGTGACCGACCCGGGTCCACTGCCGACGACGGCATTCAGGGTGACCCCACTGACGGGGTTGTTGTAGGCGTCACGAACCTGCACGGTGAGCTGTTCCCGTGCACCGACCGTGAGGTAGCGGTCCCCACCGTTTTGCTTGACGAGGTAGGTCGGGTCGAGCGCGGGCGTCGACGTGGTCTCCTCGATACCGATACCGGCGAGTCGGAGGGTGTAGACCTCCCCGGCTGCGAGCCGGACCACGAGCGTGTTGTAGGTGGCTCCGGTGGTGTAGGTGTACGAGGCGACCGTTCCACCGTTCGCGACCAGCTGGTCCGCGAGTATCTCGTCCCAGCGTGCCTCGGGCATGGTCGTCTTCACGGTGAGGGTGAGCGTGGTACCCGTCGTGTTGGTGACGGCGACGCTCTGTGCCGGGGCGCTGACCGGGTGGACGGTCAGCTGCTTCGAACCGACGCGCTGTTCGTTCAGGTCGGTTGCGACGGCGACCAGCGTGATTCGGTTTCCGTCGATGAATCCCTCGTCGGCGACGAGGGTCGTCGCCGAGCCGTCGAAGCGGTTGTAGACGACGCCGTACTCGTACACCGTCACAGGTGCGTTCCGGTACTGGTTGTACCGGGGCTGGTAGACGAGCGAACTGGTGTCGACGTCGAGCGTGTAGCCGAGCGACTGGAGGTACTCCCTGGTGTCCGCGTCGAGGGCGGTCACGTTGCCGATGGTCACACCGAGCGGGTCACTGCTGAGCGACCCGGACGCCGGTGCCGGGTTCACGAGGAACATCCGGGACGGGTAGCGCGTCCCGAGTTCGATGCTGGTCGACTCGGGTGCGCCCGTACTGGCGACGCGGTACGTACTGCTGTGGAGGGCTTCGAAGTCCTCCTGGACGCCCTGATTGTGGTCGAACTCGACCTGTCCGTTCATCGCGGGTACCAGACTGACCTGGGTCAGCGCGAGTAGCGAGAGCACCAGTCCGAAGACCAGGATGCCGCCGAGCACGGGCGACACGCCCCGCTCGTCCCCCCACCGTCCGATTCTGTTGGTAGTGTTGTTGTGTTGCATTGAGTCCCCCCGTTCAGACCAGGACGAACGTCGCGACTGCGACGAGCACCAGGCCGATACTGTACTTCAGCCCCGAGATGGCGTCGTTGTCCGAGAGCTTCCCGGCGAGCATGCCGCTCCCCACCGCCATGATGATGACGGAGTGGAAGAACAACGCCCGGTAGGTGTCGAGCGGGACGTTGCTCAGCGAGGCGAAGCCGGGTGCCTGCGTCTGGGCGACTGCCTCCGCGTCGGCGGCCGTCTGGGCGATCGCTCCGAAGTAGCTCGCGTCGATGAGCACGATGACCATCAGGTACACGAGGAACCCGATGACGACGATGGCGATGTACGACGACATCGCACGCTGGCGAGCCCGGTCGATGCGGTGCCGGTTGCGGGTGTCCTCGGCCGCGATTGCGAGGATCTTCGACATATCACCGGACGACCGGCCCCCTTCCGCGATGAGCTTGATAGTGCGGGTCAGGTGGGGAACCTTGAGGCGGTTCCCGAGCCCCACCAGCGCCTCCGTGAGGTCGTGGTTCCAGTGGATGTCGTTGCGGACGATGCGGAGTTCGTCGGCGAGGACGCCCTTCGACCAGCGAGCGATCATGTCGAGCGCGTCGATGAGCGGGATACCCATGTAGTTCGCACTCGACAGCACGTTCAGCGTGTCGGGGAAGCGCTCTGCGAGTACCTTCTCGCGGCGGCGTTTGCGCTCGTGGAAGTACGACAGCGGCATGGTCACGATGAGCAACGGCAGGACGACCAGCAGGGTGGTCGCCACGACCGGTGCCGCCTCGAAGCCAGCCACCGACGGGGTCGCGTACCCACGGAAGACGACCGCACCGGCGAACCCGAGCGCCGACGGGACGGTGAACACGAGCGACAGCCACGGGGTCGCCTTCACGACGGCGAGCGGGTCACTCGCCAGTTCGACCAGGCGCTCGTGGCGCTGTTCCTTCCGGTAGGCCGCGAACCGTTCGTCGTCTTCGACCGGCGTCGTGTCGACGGGTTCGGCGCGCTTCTCTTCGAGCGTCACGCCGCCGGTCTGGACGAACGGGGCCGAGAGTACGTCGATGAGGAGCAGGAAGCCCACCATCCCGAGCGGGAGGCCGACGTAGATGAGCACGGCCATCTGGGTGAGCGTCGAGCCGCCGAGGAAGCTGATGACCATCAGCGTCACGATGATGAACAGCGGCGCGGCGACGAACGCGACGATGAATATCTCCGAGAGCACCGAGAGGGTCTCTAAGAACTCCTCCTGTTCGTCCTTGGCGGTCTCGGCGTAGTGGGCGGACTGGTCCTCGAAGAACGAGGTCACCTCGCCACCGGAGTCGAGCACGCTCACGAGGTCGTCGAGGAACTGTTCGAGGTTGTCACTCGGCGTGAGGTTGCGGGCGTTCCGGAGCGCCGTGAACAGGTCGTTCCCGAACAGCTCCATGTCGCGGACGATCATGTCGAACTCGTCGGCCACGTCGCCGTAGGTGTCACGGGAGTCGGCGAGCGCCCGGAACACCTCGACGAGGTTCATCCCGCCGTAGCTCATCGCGTACATGTACGTGATGGCGTGGGGCAGGACGACGTTGATGGCGCGTTCTCGGTTCGCGACGACGTTTCGCGGGTAGTAGTATCGAAGGGCCCAGATGGACCCACCGACCGTTCCCCCGAGCAGCAGGGCCGAGGCCCCACCGGCGAACAGGACGCGGTTCGACGACACCAGCGCGGTGATGCCGCTGGGTGCGGTGACCGGCGACGTGAGGCCGCCGAGGATACCCAGATTGGCGAGCCAGAACGTCAGCAGGAGGCCGACGGTCGCACCGACCGCCCCACCGACCATCGCGAGGATGGCGCTGTGGGTGAGGTAGATGTCGTAGGTCGTCCCGATGCGCGCCTGGTTGAGCCAGCGCTGGACGTCGCGGTACTTCCCCGGCCGCGATTTGAAGTACGTCCGGACGACGCCGTACTGGTCGCGCAGCTCGCGACGTTCCTCCGGCGTCATGTCCCGCGAACGCGGGAAGTACTGACTGACCTCGTAGTCAGGCAACGGCGTCTGTCCTTCGCTCAACGGCGTCTGGATGCCCATGCCACTCCCTTCGCCCCCCCGAGCGCTCATCGCGCCTCCGCGCGGATGACGTCGGTCAGGGTGCCACCACGGATGGCGGCGAGGACCTCGTCACGGTCGCGCTGGAAGGTGTGGATGGTCCGGGTGACGTCGTGGTAGTCGGTGACGTCGTTGTCGACGAGGTGGTCGAGGACCTCCGCCCGCACCTGCAACTCGGCCTGGAGTTCCTCGGTCGTCCAGCCGCGCTCGTCGGCGATCTCTGCGAGGAGACGCGACTCGCCGACCAGTTCGTACTCGTCGGTCCGCGGGTTCCAGCGGAACACCTCGTTGGTCTCGACCGTCGAGAGGTCCGAACCGGGGTATATCTCCGCGACGACCTGGTTGCGTCGCACCCGGGTGTCGTCGGTGAATATCTGCTTCTGGATGGCGAGCACGTCGAGGTCCTGAATCATCTGGACCGGAACCGACAGCGGCGCGTTCTCCAGCCGGGCGAGTGCCCCCTCGACCGAGTCCGCGTGGATGGTGGTGTACGAGGTGTGGCCGGTCGCGATGGCGTTGAAGAACGTCAGTGCGACGCGCTGTTCGGTGCGGACCTCGCCGACGAGCAGGTACTCGGGGCGCTGCCGGAGCGACGCCTGGAGCAACTGGTACATCGACACTTCACCGCGGCCGCCTTCGGTGACGGCGGGCCGCGAGACGGACTGAATCCAGTTGTCGTGGGGCAGCGTTATCTCGCGGGTGTCCTCGATGGAGACGACCTTCGAGTTCGGCGGGATGAAGAAGCCGATGGCGTTCATCGACGTCGTCTTCCCGGAGCCGGTGCCGCCCGCGAACACGAGTGACTTGTTGTTCTCGATGGCGAGCCAGAAGTACGCCATCTGGCCCACGTCGAACGTGTTCCACTTGATGAGGTCGACCGGGGTGTAGGGCACCTCCGCGAACTTGCGGATGGTGAAGTTCGACCCGCGGGTCGCGATGTCCGACCCCAGCGTGAGCTGGATACGCGAGCCGTCCGGCAGGCTCGCGTCGATGAGCGGGTCGGACACGGAGATGTGCTTGCCGGCGCGCTGGGCGAGTCGGACCGTAAACGAGTTCAGGCGGTCCTTGTCGAAGACGACGTTCGAGCGCAGGTCGCGGTAGTCGCTGTGGTAGACGAACACCGGGACGTCGACACCGTCACACGAGATGTCCTCGAGGTTCTCGTCGCGCATCATCGCGTCTATCTTCCCGAAGTCGAGGAAGTCACGCAGCAGGTAGTACAGCAACTTGTAGATGCTCCCGTCTTCGACCGTCGCTGCGTGCTCTGCGATTATCTCCTTCGACTTCTCCTCGAAGACGACTTCGCGACCGCGTTCTGACTCGATGTCGTGGTACATCAGGCTGTTTCGCAGGATGCGCGTGAGGTCTTCGCGCACGTAGCGCTCGAAGCCGTCGAGGGTGACCTCGGTGACCTCGTAGCGGAACTCCTTGCGTTCCGGACTGAACATGATGGAGACGTAGGCGTAGGGCCGGTTGACCCAGAAGCGTTCGACCTCCACGAGGTCGTCCAGGTACGAGAAGTCGAACCAGCGCTCGTCGATGAACTCGTCCGTCGGGCGCTCGGCGAAGGTCGTATCGAGCGTCACGGCGTCGTAGTACGCCTTCACGTCGTCCAGAATCTCCTTGATGATGTCCCGCTTGGACGGGGTGTCTCGCTGCTCGACCCAGAGCACTAGCTCGTCCGATTCGAGGTCCGTCGGGTCCTCGTCGATGTCGTCGGTCGACTCGGGGTCGTCTTCGCGGGGGACGAGTTCCTCCGACGTGGAAGGGGCTTCGGTCTCTCCACCCTCGAAGATGGTCGAGACGTCCCGTTTTCGCGCTAACTCCTCGGTCTCATCTGTCTCGTCGGTCGGGACGAGTTCTTCGGTCTCCGCAGTCGAAGAGGACGATTCAGTCGAGCCTTCCGATTCGTGCTCGTCTCCATCGGTCGGCGAGTGGGCCGAGTCCCCCCCTGCGACCAGTCCGGTTTCGGCCACCGCCCAACCCCCGTCGGTGGTGTCCGTACGGTCCTCTAACTCGGTGGTTCGTTCGTCACTATTCATTAATATCTAATGATACGATACGCTTTTAGGTGACGTAAAGCTTTGCTCGATTGCCACGTTAGGAATTTCTACGGGCGGAAATCAGGGAAAACGTGATATGCAGGCGCCATCGTGTCGTGTGAAAATATAATTTAACTTGTTACTCAGTAGCAAGGGAGTAAGCTGGCGTGTGCAGACCCGAACGGGTGGTTCGGTCGGGCCCACGAGCGTGGAAACGGCCCATTACTGACGTTCTGTGCTGGCTCCTCCGGGGCCGCCGGTCCCACACCCACTCCTATCGACGCCCCCGGTCAGTCGACCTGTTTTCCCGGTCCACCGCTTTCTCGGCACGTCTCGGACCGTCGTACCCAGTCGAGAGTCGCCCCAGGGAAACGGTTTTCCGCGTGGCGCGTGTCGGCACGCAGCATGGTAGACCGCCGCCACTACGAGTTCGAGGGAACCGCACCGTCCATCCACGACTCGGCCTACGTCGCCAGCGACGCGACCCTGGTCGGTGACGTCACGGTCGAGTCGGACGCGAGCGTCTGGCCCGGCGTCGTCCTCCGCGGTGACGTCGGCCCCGTCCGCATCGGGGAGAGTTCACACGTCGGTGATACGGCCGTGTTACACGATTCTCGCGTCGAAGAGCGTGTGATGGTCGGACACGGTGCGGTGCTGAACGACGCGGACGTCGCGGCCGGTTCACTGGTGGGTATCAACGCCACGCTCAACTCGAACGTGACGGTCGGCGAACGGAGCATCGTCGCGGCGGGGACCGTCGTCCCGGACGGGTTCACTATCCCGTCGGAGTCGTTCGTCAGAGGCGTCCCGGCACAGGTCGTCCCGCTCTCGGAGACGAGCGTCGACCCAGAAGAGATCGCAGAGGCGTATTCGTCGGGCGCCTACACCGACCTCGCGTCCCGCCACGAGGACCTGTTCGAATAGTCGCCGCCGAGTCCGACCGCCTGTCGGCCCCCGCTCAGGCTCGCCGCCGGAGGAACGCGAGACTACCGAGGAGACCGAGAATCGCAGCACCGACGCCGAAGCCAGGAGTGGAGCCGCCACTGCCACCGGTCGCGTCACTCTCACTGGACGCGGTCGTCTCACTCGCCGCGGTCGTCGGGGCCGTCGTCGCGGTCGTCGTCTTCTCCGGTGCATTCGTCGCTGGCTGGACGCCCTCGATGGTGACCGGGTCGGAGGTGACGGAACCGTTCACCGCCTCGAGTTCGACGTCACCAGCGGTCGCTATCTCGACGGTCGCACCGCCGTCTGCGCCGGTCGTCGCGGCAGTGGACCCACCGGCACGAATCGTTACACCCTCGGCAGGGTCACCGTACTCGTCGGTGACCGTCACGCGCACGGTCTGGCCGACGACGACCTGCGTGTTGGCCGGGTCGAGGGTGAGCTTCGGCGTCCGGGAGATCTCGTAGGTGATTCGCCGGTCGCTCTCCTCGATGGCCAGCGTCCCGCTCCGGCTCTCGAAGCCGTCCTTGGTCACGGTGACCTCGTACTCGGTGTTCACGTCGAGACTCACACCGCGGTTCCCGTTCTTGTCTGTCTGGAAGGTGCCGACACCGTCGATGGCGATGGACGCCTCCAGCGGTCTCGCTTCCTCGAAGTGCGGGTCGACGACGCTGAACTGGACGTTCGCCGTGCCCTGTTCGATGGTGATGGTCTCGGTCGTCGAGTCGCTCGCGGTGAGCGTTATCTTTTCGTCGAGGTACCCGGGCTTGGTGACCGTCACCGTGTACTCACCTTTCTCTATCTCGCCCGTCTCGAAGGTCCCGTCGCTCCCGGTGGTTCCGGTGGCGGCGGGGAGCTGGTTGGCCTTCCTGACCTTGACGTTGGCGCCGGTGACCGGCCCGTTACCGTCCTCGACGGTCAGGGTCGCGCCGGCGGTCTCGTACATCGTCACGGTCAGTTCGTCCCCATCCGCGACACTGCTGATGGCTGCAGGGTTGTTCCGGACGAGGAAGGGGTGGTCCACCGTGACGCTGACGTCGGCGCCTTTCGGGACGTCGAACAGGACCTCACCGTTCGAGACGGTCTGGCGTGTCTCGCTCTCGCCATCGTAGGTGACGGTTACTTCGGCGTTGCCCACGCCGTCGCCGTTCTGGGTGACGACGGTGATTCGCAGTGCGACGTCTGGTGTGCTCCCATCCGCAGCAGCGATACCCGTGACTGGTGCGAGAAGCAGGATGAGACCGAGGCCGATGGCAATAAGGCGCATTAGTTGTGCTATCCTGAGCGTGTTTACTTAAATTTCTCTGGTTCGTTTCACGTCCAGTTACTGTCCACCGATACGAAATGAAGCAGTTCTGGACGGTTTCACGGGGCACGCGGTCGACCTGCACCGCCGGGACGGGTGTTCGGGAGACGACCGCCCCTCCGCGCATGCGACGACGGGTGTCTCTCGGGTCGTGCCGAACCGGCTGACCGGTGGAACCGTCGACGGCCCACACGAGAGCGACGGCCTCCTCTCTGTGACCGACACGTCGACACTTCTTCGCCATCTGGTTCGTGGACTACCCGTGGCCACCGTGGACGGGCGAGAGGGACTCCTCGGCACCAGAGGTGTTTCACATCCCAAACATTTACCCCCTCTCCGTGCCCGTTTTGGATATGGACCGACGCAACTTCCTCTTCGTCTCTATCGACGGACTCGTCGGGGACGTGGCATGGCGCGTCCGCCAGCAGGGCCACGACGTCCGCTACTACATCGAGAGCGAGTCCGAGCAGGAGATAGCCGACGGGTTCGTCGAGAAGACGGCGGACTGGGAGGCCGAGGTCGACTGGGCCGACGTCGTCGTCTTCGACGACGTGTTCGGCCACGGGACACACGCAGAGCGACTCCGCGAAGACGGCCACGCCGTCGTCGGCGGGACGGAGTACACCGACCGGCTGGAGGAGGACAAAGGCTTCGGACAGGAGGAACTCGCCGACCACGGCGTGAACATCCTCCCGCGCCGGCGATTCACCGACTTCGACGAGGCGGTCTCGTTCGTCGAAGACAACCCGGCACGCTACGTCATCAAACCGTCGGGCGAGGTGCAAAACGTCAAGCGGCTGGTGTACGTCGGCGAAGACGACGACGGTGGCGACGTCGTCGACGTGTTGCGAGCCTACAAGCGGGCGTGGGGGCACCGCATGAAGTCGTTCGAACTCCAGCGGCGGGCCGACGGCGTCGAGGTGGCCATCGGCGCGTTCTTCGACGGGAACGGCTTCGTCGAGCCGGTGAACGTCAACTTCGAGCACAAGAAACTGTTCCCGGGCAACGTCGGGCCGCCGACGGGCGAGATGGGTACCTCGATGTTCTGGACCGAGCCCACCGCGTTGTTCGAGCGGACGCTCCGACCGCTGGAGGAGACGCTGGCCGAGGAGAACTACGTCGGTTACATCGACCTGAACTGCATCGTCAACGGGCGGGGTATCTACCCGTTAGAGTTCACGCCCCGCTTCGGGTACCCGGGTATCTTCATCCAGGAAGAGGGGATGAAGACACCCATCTCCGAGTTCTTCTACGACCTCGCTCACGGGAACGACCCCGACCTGGAGGTCCATCGTGGCTTCCAGGTCGGCGTCCGGGTGTGTCTGCCGCCGTTTCCCTTCGACGACGACGCGACGTTCGAGGAGAACTCGAAGAACGCCGCCATCGTCTTCCGTGAGGCCTTCGAGGGCGAGCGCCCGCCCGGCGTCCACATCGAGGACGCAAAGCGGGTCGGGCCCGAGGGGACTGCCGAGGGCGTCACCCCGGCCAACGGCCAGTGGCGCGTCTCCGGGTCCTCGGGTATCCCACTGGTCGTCACCGGGACGGGGACCTCGATGCGGGCCGCCCAGAAGCAGGCGTACGACCGAATCCAGAACATCATCCTCCCGAACATGTACTACCGGGACGACATCGGTGACCGCTGGGTCAACGACGGCGACCGTCTCCTCTCGTGGGGGTACCTTCGATGACCCGTCTCGCCCGAACACGGCGAGAACCTAACTGGTTACCGACGCAGGCTATTCCCGTCGCTGACGTATCGATTACCACGGAAGCACGCCCTCACCGGTCTTTCGGACACCCACGCTACATATGAAGAAAACACAGGTAAACGCGGGGAAGGCCATCCAGCGCCAGACGGGGAAGACGTTCCACATCGCGACGCGCCTCCTCCCACAGCGAATCCGCCATCCGACGTACGTCCTCTATGGCTTCTTCCGGATCGCCGACGAGGTCGTCGACGACCCCGATGGTGACTCTCCAGAAGAACAGGCCGCCCGCCTCGAAACCCTCCGCGCACAGGCACTGGGCGAGGAACCGAGCGACGACCCGGTCATGCAGGCGTTCTGCGAACTGTGTGACGAGCACGACATCGCTGACGAGTGGGTGAACGAGTTCGTCGACGCGATGGCCGCAGACATCGAGACGGACCGATACGAGACGTATTCGGACCTGGAGGACTACATGCGCGGCTCCGCGGCCGCCGTCGGCGTCATGATGACCGACATCATGGACCTCTCCGAGGAAGAGTACGAGCGCGCCCTGCCCCACGCCATCAAGCTCGGCGAGGCGTTCCAGCTCTCGAACTTCCTCCGTGACGTCCGCGAGGACGTGGTCGACCGCGACCGGGTCTACCTCCCCATCGAGACGCTAACGCGACACGGCGTCGAGGTGGACGAAGTGCTCGCACTGGACTCCTCGCCCGAGTTCCGCGATGCCGTCCGCGAGGAGGTCTCCCGGGCCGAGGACCTCTACCGCGAGGGCGTCGCCGGCATCCGGTACCTCCCCGAGGACTGCCAGTTCGCGGTCCTGCTGGCGGCGGTGCTGTACGCCGAACACCACCGGGCCATCCGGGACGTGGATTACAACACCATCGACCACGAACCCGACCTCTCGCTGGCCCGTAAACTCTCGCTCGTGGCCAAAACCCGCTGGCACTGGCTCTGGAACAAGGACCCTGAGGCCATCTTCCACCGCGTGAGCGCGGTGCCCGCGACCGAGGAAGCGGGGACCCACGAACACGGCCGGGGCTGGACGCGCTGGCTGCCGACGCGATAACTCGTCACTTCCTGTGCCCCGTCGGTGTTCACCGACACTGTGGTCGATTCTCCATTCCCGAGAAGCATCACGATAGTGATTATCTCGCGTGGCGTATCAAACCCATCGTGAGCAGCTCAGCGGACCGGACGGTCGTCGTCGTCACCGGCGCGAACGAGGGCATCGGCCACCACATGGTTCGGACACTGCTGGACGACGGCTACCGGGTCGCCGGGCTCGACGTCGACGTGACGAACCTCAGGCCCCTGCAAGAGACACACCCCGACAGTCTGCGCTACCACGAGTGCGACGTGACCAGCGACGAGGACGTGCAGACGGCCATCGACGCCGTCATCGCCGAGTGGGGGCAGATAGACGTGCTCGTCAACAACGCCGCGGTCCTCGACTTCGGTTTCTTCGAGGACCAGAGTCTCGCGGACGTGCAGCGGACCTTCGAGGTGAACTTCTTCGGGTACCTCCGCACCATCCACGCCGTCTTACCCCACATGCGGGCCCGAGGCGAGGGCATCATCCACAACGTGAGTTCCGGCGTCGGGCTGGTCGGCAACCCGGGCCTCACGGGCTACGGCGCTTCGAAGGGCGCTATCGAGGCGTTCACGAAGTCGTTGCGACTCGAACTCCAGAACACGAACGTCGCCGTGACGGTGATGCACCCCCGGCTGGCGGCCACCCGGCAGGCAGTCGTACTCGGCTACCCGGAGTCGCAGCTGAGGGACCCCGCAGACGTGGGCCGGAAACTCGCCCGGCAGATCGAATCGACGAAGCCGGTCGTCTACACCGACTGGGTCACGAAGGTCGGGTTGGCCGTGGCACAGCGGTTCCCGTTCATCGTAAAGCGGGGGACCAGACGCTTCGTCGAGGACCACGATGCGGCCTCGAGGATGGACACCCGTTGACCGGTCGAGACCCGGAACCGAACCCTCACGGTCCTGATAGAGAGGCTATCCGGGATGCTCGCAAACTAGACGTGATGAACACGTCTCGTATGCAGCGCTACATCCTCGTTGCAGCGACCCTGGTCGCGACCGTCGCGACCGTCGGGAGCCTCTACTTCAGATACGGCATGGGGTTGTTCCCCTGTGAACTCTGCTGGTTCCAGCGGGTCTTCATGTACCCGCTGGTCATCGTCCTCGGAGTCGCCGCCGTCGAGAACCGCGTCGCGGTCTACCGGACCGTTCTGCCGGTCGCGGCCATCGGGTGGCTCATCGCGGCGTACCACTCCTACTCCCAGGTCGCGGGAGACTCGCTGATGTGCTCTTCGTTCTGTGCGTCGATCCAGTACCAGCTGTTCGGCGTGCTCACCATCCCGAACCTCTCGCTCATCGCATTCACGGCGATTCTGGTGCTGGTCGGCACGCTCGCGTACGGCGCTCGCCGGACGGCGACGGAGACGGTCGATATCGAGCGGGCCCGGTGCGATTAGACCGGCGAGGTCGGGGGAGGTGTCCTTCAGGACGTCGCGGTACCGACCCGGACCAGCACGCTGTCGGCTCGTGATGCGGCTCCGGTGTGTTGATAATCTGAGTGAATCTGGGGTTTTTTCCGTCGATGGTGTTGCGATTCGGTGGATGCCGATTACAGACGATACCACCGACTATCGGTGTGGGACGGAGTGCGAAGATGGAACACCGTGCAGACGGCGGGTCACCAGGCCGGACGGAACCTGCTGGCAACACACCGACTACGACGAGTTACGTGAGTGAAACTCAGAACGCCCGCCGCATCACCCGAACCAGCGCGCTGTCTCCGACCTCGAAGTCGAACCGGTCGGTCTGGAGGAGTCCGAATCCGAAACCGACCGCGAGGAACGCCGGAATCCAGTTGGCGTAGAAGGCGTTGATGCTGCCCCACAGGACGACGAAGCTCACGAGGTCGTCGAGCATGAACTCACAGGAGTCGAGGCGTTCGCGGAGGCCGGTCCCCGCAAACGCCACGTCGAACAGCACGACTGCGACGGTCGCCGAGAGCATCCAGCCGAGGTAGTTCGAGGTCGGGACGCCGTAGTAGCCGCCGACGCCGTCGGGATACTGGGCGTACTCCCAGAAGTTCACGGCGACCGCACCGGGGTCGAGCACGAGGTCGATGGCGAGGACGGCCGCGATGGTCGCGAGCAGGCGAATCGCGCGGTTCTCCGCGCGGTCTTCTAGCAACAAGAGGGTGAGCAGATACGCGTTGAGGACCAGCGGGAAGAAGAACACCGGGAGCCCGAGGGGTATCTCGCCGAACAGCATCGGGCCGAGCGATATCTCGTACTCGAAGTGCCCGTAGGGCCAGCCTGTCCTGACGCCGACGAACTCGATACCGTAAGCGTAGATGGTGAGCAGCCCGAGGCTCGCGAGGCCTTTCTTGCCGAGTACCGGCAGGACACCGGCCACGAGGGGCAGGCGCATGACGATGACCCCGAACATGATGAACAGGGCGTTGTAGGTCAGAAACGGCGGGAGCAACCCTTCGGCACTGGCGACCAGCGAGACCGCGCCCACGGCCGGGAACACGACCGCGATAGTGAAGCGATGCTCGCGGACCAGTGCGTCGAGGCGGGCTTCGAGGGGTCGGCGGTCGAGACGGGTCGACCGCGAACCCAGCTTATCCATACAGCATCACCCACAGGCCGCCCATCGTCAGCAACATCCCGACGAAGGTGTTCACGAACGGGAACCACCAGTAGGCGCGGTCGACAGGCACGTCCGAGAGCGCGATGCCGGCGACGAACACCGGGTAGATGCCCAGCAGGGCACCGAGTCGCCAGTCCACGAGGGCGAACGCGCCCGCGGCGGCGAGCCACGTCAGGGCACAGTACGCGTAGGTCCGGGACTCGCCGAGGAACGTCGCGGTGGTCCGAATCCCGGCCTCGCGGTCGGGTTCGATGTCCGGGATGGCCGAGAACGTGTGCATGCCCATCGTCCAGAGCCAGCCACCCGCAATCGCGAGCAGGGGCGGGAACTCGCCCGCGATGGCGGCGTAGGCGACCACGCCGGGAAGGACGTACAGCCCATTGGACAGAGAGTCGAACAGCGGCTTCGTCTTGAACCGGAAGGGTGGCGCGCTGTACTGCACCGCGAGGACGTAGTACGCGGCCATGGCGATGCCCGCCTCCTGCGGGAGGACGAACACGAACGGGAGGCCGACGACGCCCGAGGCCAGTATCAGCACGTTCACGGCGGGGCTATCTCGATAGCGAACCTCCCTGTCCTCTTTCTTCGGGTTGTGCTCGTCCACGTCGCGGTCGAACACGTCGTTGACGCCGTAGAGGAAGACGTTCGCCGGGAAGGTGAAGTAGAGGAACAGCAAGACGGCGACCGGCGCGAACAGCTCCGCGGTCGACCCGGCGGCGTAGGTCACCCCGACGACGACCGGGCCAGCGAGGTAGAACCAGAATCTGGGCCTGGAGAGCCGGAGCAGGTAGCCCGGGAGCGTCTCCTCGGAGGGCACTGCGGCCGCGAGTCGGGTCGCCACGTCGGTCATCAGTTCGCGTGGTCCTCCAGCACGCAGTCGGCGGTCAGGTCGCCCGAGATGAGACACATCGGGACGCCGATTCCCGGCGTCGTGTACGACCCGGTGAAGTACAGGCCGTCGACCTTCTTCGAACGGTGTGGCGGCCGGAACAGGGCGGTCTGGCGCAGGGTGTGGGCCATGCCGAGGGCGGTGCCCTGCATCGAGTTGTAGCGCTCGCCGAACTCCGAGACGGAGAAGGTCTCCTCGACGACGAGCCGGTCGCGCAGGTCGACGCCGGTGTTTTCGGCGATGTCGTCGAGGACGAGGTCGCGGTACCACTCGCGGGTCTCCTCGCCGTCCTCCAGGCCGGGCGCGATGGGGACGAGGACGAACAGGTTGCTGTGGCCCTCGGGCGCGACCGAGTCGTCGGTCTTCGAGGGGACACAGAGGTAGTACGCGGGGTCCCCGGGCCACTCGGGGTCGTCGAATATCTGCCCGAAGTGTTCCTCCCAGTCGGTCGGGAGCACGAGGGTGTGGTGTGCGAGCTCCTCCACGTCACCCTCGACGCCCATGTACATGAGGAAGGCCGAGGGGGCGTAGGTGCGCGAGTCCCAGTACTCGGCGTCGTACTGGCGCTTCTCTTCGGGTAACAGTTCCTGCTCGGTGTGGGCGTAGTCGGCGTCCGAGACGACGAGGTCTGCCGGGTACTTGTGGCCGTGGGCGGTCTCCACGAGGAAGCCGCCGCCGCGGCCCTTGATGGCCGTCACCGGCTCGTCGACGTGGAACTCCACGCCCAGTTCTTCGGCCATCTGGACGATGCCGTCGACCACGCCGCCCATCCCGTTCTCGGGGTACCAGACGCCGAGGTTGAAGTCGACGTGGCTCATGAGGTTGTACAGCGCCGGCGTGTTGTTCGGCGACCCGCCGAGGAACACCAGCGTGTACTGCATTATCTGCTGGAGCTTCGGGTGGTCGAAGTACTTCTCGACGTGGTCCTGCATCGACCCGAGTAAGGAGAGCCCGCGGGCCTGTCTGGCCACGTCGAGGTCGATGAAGTCCCTGAGAGAGGACCGGTCCTCGTAGACGAAGTGCTCCATCCCGACCTCGTAGTTCTCCTCCGATTTGTCCAGGTAGCGTTCCAGTGCCTCACCCGCGCCGGCCTCGTAGGACTCGAACACCTGCTTTGTGCGCTCTTTGTCGGCGGTGATGTCGACCTCGTCGCCGTCTTTGAAGAAGATACGGTAGTGGGGGTCGAGGCGTTCGAGCTGGTAGTAGTCCGTGGGCGTGCGGTCGAAGTGCCCGAAGAAGCGCTCGAACACGTCGGGCATCAGGTACCACGACGGGCCCATGTCGAAGCGGAAGCCGTCTTTCTCGAGGACCGAGGCCCGCCCCCCGAGCTGTTCGTTCTTCTCGAGGACTGTCACGTCCGCACCGGCGTCAGCGAGATAGCAGGCCGTCGAGAGGCCGCCGAAGCCCGAGCCGACGACGACAACCGACGTTCCAGAGAGGGAAGTCATGTGCAACTGTAGTGATGAGACGGGCATAAACCCGGTGCCGGACTCGTTCGGAACTCGACGGGCCCGCCTCGCCACGCGGTACCCCGACCGATGCTTTCCTGCGGCTGGCACGCCAACGAGGGTGTATGAACGACCTCACAGCAGTCGTCACCGGCGCGAGCCGCGGTATCGGCGAAGCGGTCGCACGCGAGTTCGCAGACCAGGGGAGCCACGTCGTCGTCTGCGCCCGCGATTCGGCCGACGTGGACGCCGTGGCTGACGACATTCAGGCGGCCGGGGGGACCGCGACCGCGGTCCGCGCCGACGTTCGGGACGAGTACGACGTGGAACGACTGATGGAGACGGCATCGCGCGTCGGCGGCGGCATCGACGTCGTGGTCGCCAGCGCGGGTGTCTACCACGGCACGCCAGGCGAGACACCGATCCAGGACGAGTCCTACGCCGGGTTCGACGACCACCTCCGGACGAACGCCCGCGGGGTGTTCACGACGCTTCGAGAGGCACTGCCGCACCTGAACGAGGGGGCTCGGATGCTCGTCCCGACGGGGAAGATAGCCCGTGACGCGAAACCGGGAATCGGCTCCTACGCCGTCTCGAAGGCGGCCGCGGAGGCCGTCGTCCGGCAGTTCGCCGCCGACACCGAGTTCGTCGTCGGCTGTGTCGACCCCGGACAGGTCGCGACCGACCTCTCGGGGCCCGCTGGTCGTGACCCGAGTGACGTGGCACCGCTGTTCGCCTGGGCGGTGACCGACTGCCCGGCCGAGGACCTCTCTGGCGCGGTCGTCGGCCTCCGCGAGTGGAAATCCGCGACGCGCTGACCCGGTGTGGTGGCCCCCTGACGGCCAATCGAACGTGTTATTAACCCGTTATGCATAGTTAGTAATAACATGGGTAGCACGCACAATCACGTTAACAAATCCGGCAGAACCGGCACGTCGGTCGGTCTCGCCGCGACTGGCCTGCTCATCGCGTTCTCCGTCGGGGCAGTCCTGCTCTCGGAATCCACCGCCACGCTCAAACCGGTCGGTATCGGCTGGGTCGCGTTCTTCGCGATGGCACTCGCCATCCCGCTCGGCGCCCGCGCCAAGGACCAGCACGCGAAGACCCTCGTCTGGGGCTACGGACTCGCCTCCGGTGCGATGGTC
The DNA here is from genome assembly GCF_051801355.1 of Haloarchaeobius ordinarius. Taxonomy (GTDB): domain Archaea; phylum Halobacteriota; class Halobacteria; order Halobacteriales; family Natrialbaceae; genus Haloarchaeobius. The sequence continues at coordinate 145,153 of NZ_CP196560.1, forward strand.
GTCAGCGCCGCGATGTTCCTCCTCCCGCAGGCGTTCGGCCTCGCACAGGGCGCGGCGAACCCCGGCGTCGGGATGAAGTACGCCGGTGTCGGCGTCGCCGCCGGCCTGCTCACCGGCTTCGGCTCACACACCATCGCGCATCGCTTCGGGCACCTCGACCTCGGCTTCGACCACACCGCGGTCGAACTCTCCACGCACGCCCTCGCTGCGGGTGTCATCATCGGTATCGTCTACGGGACCATGCCGGCCATCGGCATCGGTCTCGGTCTCGCAATCGTCTCCCACAAGGGCCCCGCGGGCTACGCTGCGGCACGCCGCCTTGCTGCGAACGGGAAGTCCCCGATGGTGCTCTTGCTGCCGGCGACGGGCGTCGGCCTGACCGCCATCCCGGCGAGCTTCCTCGACCTCTCCGGCGACCCGCTGTTCACGGCGGCCGTCTTCGGCTTCGCCGCGGGCGTGTTCCTCCACGTCGCGATGGACTTCCTGCCGAAGTGCGAACTCGGCGGCGAGGTGTACGAGGTCGCACAGGTCTCGGATAACGCACACCACCTGCTCGACGAACTGCGCTACCACGCCGTCGGCAGCACGCTGCTCGGCGGCGGAATCGTCTTCGTCGCGTGGCTGCTGGTCGGCTGACCCGGGCCTCCTCCGACTGCTATTCTCTCCGGATATCGTCCGATTCCAGATGCTCTTCCGCCCACTCGCGCAGCGAGTCCCAGCCGGTCGTCTCACCGATGGACTCGATGGCGTCGGCCAGCGTCTCCTCCGGGTTCAGTTCGCGTTCAAAGCCCTCGACGACGGTGTGTTCTCTCACGGGCGGTCCGAAAGCGGCCAGTCGTAAGCGGTCGTGAACGTGACTCCGGCACGCGTCTCCCCCGGAGTCCCGCAGCAACTGCCACCGCTGTCCCGGGAGTCGGAAGGGAGTCGGACCTAGACAGGTTTGGCCCGCAGGTGTGGCCTACAGCGCCACGTCACTGGTCGGGTCCTCGATCTCCCAGAGCACCTCCGGCAGGAACGCATCGAGGTTGTCGATGACCTTCCGGTCGGAGACGTCGAGCCCCTCGCAGTGCTCGTGGGCAGACTCTCGAATGTCGACGTGTAACCCGTCGTCTTCGACGGTCACCGCGAGCGGGAACACCGAGCAGCGTGCCGGCTTCCAGTCGTGTTCGAGGTGGAGCGAGCAGAGACCGTCCTCGCGGAGGAAGTAGCAGGCACGACCGTCCTCGTCGACGTGTTCGTCGCGGTCTTTCTCCTCGGTCCGGACGAAGTCGTGGCCCCGGAACTCGGTGGTCGCCTCGCTGAGATTGGCCCGTTCTGCGAGCTCGAAGAAGTCGGGTTCGTACAGCAAGACGCCGTGGGTACAACACCAGGTGCAATCCTCGACGCACTCGAACGTGAGGTCGGGGTCGAACTCGACGACGACCTCACAGCCGGGGTGCACCTCGACGCGCCGGGGGTCTGTCATCGTCGGTACTCGGTCCTCGGTGCTCAAAGAGGCGGCGGTCTCGCCGTCCCAAGGTGTGTAGGCCGGGTTATCTGGTGGGGGAGTGTCGAAAGACGTGATACTGGGAGGTCACGTAGTTCATGTCAGGTATCGGTTCGACCGCCGACGGTGCACCCGAGCAGGAGACCACCGTCCTCGTAGTGGACGACGACGCCGACCTCGCCGAGACGTACGCGCTCTGGCTCGGCGACGAGTACGACGTCGAACTGGTCGGCGACGGGGAGACTGCCATCGACCGGTACGGCCCCCGGGTCGACGTCGTGCTGCTCGACCGTCGGATGCCGTCGGTCTCCGGCGACGAAGTCGCCCGCGAACTCCGGGCACGCGAGTCCCCCTGTCTCGTGGCAATCGTCACGGCGGTCAGCCCGGCGTTCGACCTGCTCGACGTTCCCTTCGACGAGTACCTCCTGAAGCCGGTCGACCGGGAGACGGTGGTCGGGACGGTCGACCGACTGGCGGCACTCGCGGCCATCGATGACGAACACGTCCGCGAGTACTACGCACTGCAGTCGACGCTCTCGGTGCTGGAACGCCTCGAGTACCGTGACGCCGCGTCCAACGACCAGCTTCGGCGGCTTCGACGACGACTGGGACGGATGCGCGAAGCGGCACGGACTGCACTCGACGAAGAGACGATGGCGGCACTCCCCGACGACCTGTCATCGCCGTTCGAGATGCGGTCTGACGGCTAGTCGTTCCCACCGCTCGGTCGACCCGAGAGCGCACCCTCTCTCGCCTCCGGGACCTCCAGAAACCGGCGTCGAACGCGGCGACGTTCTCCGATTCCGAACGTTCCCCCCGCGATGCATTTAACATCGTCTGGACCCCATCTTTGGCAACGAGATGGTCAGCGAGTTCAATGTTTTATTTCTGTCAAATGAGCGTGTTCCTTCGCCACCGGACCCTGGTGGCGGGCTCCCGCTGTCCGTGGTCACGGAGCAGTCGTTGAGGGGCGTCGGAGAGCGACTCGACACCGACGAGTTCGATTGCGTCATCGCCGACGTCGGTGTCGACGGCATCGACGACCCGGCCCTCTGTCACTCGCTACGAGAGGAGTTCGCCGACGTCCCGTTCGTCCTGCTGGCAGACGACGCCGAAGCGGTCCCACCCGACCTGCTCCCGGAGAGCATCGTCCACACGCTCGAACCGGGTCAGCAGGTCCCCTTCCGCGAACTCGCCACCTACGTCTCGGCGACGAGCGGACTCGCCGCCCCGTCGGACGGTGACGAGGCCGTCGACCGGTTCGGGGTCTTCGCACAGCACTCCCAGGACGCCGTCGTGACCGTCGACGACGACGGTGTCATCACCAACGTGAATCCGGCCGCCAGCACGCTGTTCGGGTACGACCGGTCGGACCTGGTCGGCTCCTCGCTCTCGCTCGTGTTCTCCGAGACGGAGGCAACCGACGCCGTCCTCGACCCGATTACGGGCGAGGCCAGACCGTCGCTCCAGTGGCAGACCGCCCAGCTCGACGTTCGCCACGCCGACGGCTACGAGATTCCAGTCCTCACGACGTTCGGGACCTTCACTGGCGAAGACGGCCGGTACCACACCGGCATCGTCCGCGACATCTCCCAGCGAAAGCGCCTCGAGACGGAACTCGAATCCCACTTCGAGCGGGTCACGGACGCGTTCTTCGCACTCGATACCGCCTTCGACTTCCAGTACGTCAACGAACACGCCGCCGAACTCCTCGACGTCGACCCCGACACCGTCGTCGGTGACAACGTCTGGGAGCGTTTCCCCGAGGCCGTCAACTCCACGTTCCAGGCGCAGTACGAACGGGCGCTCGAGACCCAGGAGTCCGTCGCGTTCGAGGAGTACTTCCCGCCACTGGAGACGTGGTTCTCGGTTCGGGCGTACCCCTCCGAGACGGGGCTCTCGGTGTACTTCCGGGACGTGACGGCGCGCAAAGAGCGCGAGCAGGAACTGGAGCGTCGGCGGGCCGAACTGGAGAGTGTCGCCCAGTTGAACCGGGTCGTCCACGGTATCAACGAGGCGCTGGTCGAGGCGGCCAACCGCGAGGCGGTCGAACGGCTCGTCTGTGAGGAACTGGTCGAGTCACCACAGTTCGATTACGTCTGGCTGGGCCGCACCACACGGACGCCGAGTGACCTCGAACCGGTCGCCGCCGCGGGTGACGGCCCGTCCGCGACAGCAGTCGGATTCGACAGCGACCAGCCCGAGGGGGTGGAATCGCCCGCCGTCGCGGCAGCGCGGACCCGCGAGGTACAGGTCGTCGACGATTTCCAGACAGACGACACGTTCGGTCCCTGTTGCGATGCGGTGGTCGACTCGGGCTTCCGGTCGGCTGCCGCGGTCCCACTCGTCTACAAGGACACGCTCTACGGCGTCCTCGAAATCTACGCCGGGCCCCCGCGCGCGTTCACCGAGGGTGTCGTCGACGCGCTCTCACAGCTCCGGAGCGTCGTCGGCCTGGCGTTCAGCGCGACCGAACGCCGCGCGGCCCTCATCGCCGACCAGACCATCGAACTCGAACTCGAACTCGTCGCGGCCGACTGGACGTTCTTCCAGGCGGTCGCGGACGCGGACGCGCGACTCGAACTCGACGGTGCCACCGCACTTGACGACCACACCTTCGTCGAGTACTTCACCGTGACACGCGGCGACGTCGACGTCATCGCCGAACGAGCGACCGAGAGCGAGGCCATCCAGGACGTGACCATCGTCGACGAGGACGGCGACGAGACGCTCCTTACCCTGACCATCGTGGACCCACCCATTTCGACACTACTCGCCGACCACGGCGGGACGTTGCGGACCCTGGTTCTCGAAGGCAGCAGAGCCCGTCTGCTGGCTGAACTCCCGAAATCTGCCTCGATTCGGTCGATCGTCGGGTCGTTCGAGGACCTGTTTGAGCGCGTCGACATGCGGGCGAAACGTGAACAGCAACGCCCCGAGCGCCGAATCGCCGAACTGCGGTCGGCACTGGAGGACGAACTCACCGACCGACAGCGCGAGGCCATCGAGACAGCACTCTACGCGGGCTACTTCGAGTGGCCGCGACGAAGCGACGCCGAGGACATCGCAGCCGCACTCGATATCTCCTCACCGACCTTCCACGAGCACCTGCGCACGGCCGAACAGAAACTCCTCTCGGACCTCTTCGACGGGAACGCCGAGTACGTTCGCGACGTGGAGTGATAGCCCACCTAACAGGAAAGGGGTCGAAGCCATGCTGTACTCCGTCGTCGCTACCGATACCGGGACGACTGCAGTCCTGGGCAAAAGCACCCGAACTCCCCCATGTCAGGCGGCCAGCCTGCTGTGGCCGCCTCGATTCCCCCCTCGTGTCCGTCACTCCTCGAGCTGCCAGTGCTCACGACAGGCCTCACCACAGAACGAGACGATGACGACGTCGCCATCGGCCGTCGTCTCGGTCGTCGCTGGGTGCCACTCGCTCGTGTTCACCGGGTCCCCACAGACTTCGCACGTGTCTGCACCGCGTTGCTGTGACTCTGCCGAAATCGTGTCTGTCGGGTCCATCGTGTCCTCGTCCGGGTGTTACGATGGGTCTTCTAAAAGGGTTACACCTACCTACGAAGTGACCGGGGCCGAAATCAGCCGGTGTTTTTCATCCCGGCCGCGATTCCTTTCACGGTGAGCCGCAGGGTCTGTTCTTCCTCTTCGGTCCGGTGGGTCTGCTGGAGCAGCCGGGTCTGGAGCAGATTCAGCGGGTCCACGTAGGGGTTTCGCCGCTCCAGACTCTCGCCGAACCACTCTCGTGCGTACAGTTCGTCGCGGTCGGCGACCGTCTTCACGAGGTCGGTCGCACGCTCGTATTCGCCGCTGACGCGGGGGAAGAACCGTTCGCGCAGGTCGGCGTCTGCGAGGTCGGCGTAGTGCTGGGTGATGTCGAGGTCGGTCCGCGCGAGCGCGAGCGCCGCGTTGTCGAGCATCGAGCGGAAGAACGCCCAGGAGTCGTACATCTCCTGGAGCGTCTCCACGTCGCCGCCCTCGTCCAGGTAGGCGTCCATCCCGGTCGCCAGCGAGTACCAGCCCGGCAGGATACACCGCGACTGGGTCCACGAGAACACCCACGGGATGGCCCGGAGGTCCTCGACCGTGCGCTCGCCCGAGCGCGAGGCCGGGCGGGAGCCGAGGTTGAGGTCCTCGATGACCGTGATGGGCGTCGCCTGCTCGAAGTACTGGACGAAGCCCTCGGTCTCCAGCAGGCCGCGGTACTCGTCGCGGGCCGCGTCGGCCATCGTCTCCATCGCGTCGAGCCACTCCTCGGGGATGGACTCGTCGGGCTTCTCGATGGCGTTCTTGCGCGCCCGGAGCTGGGCGTTCAGCATCTGTTCGATGTTGCGCTTTGCGACCCGGCGGTTCGCGTACTTTTCGGCGATTGCCTCGCCCTGCTCGGTGAACTTCACCTGCCCGGTGATGGTCCGGTTCGGCAGCGCGAGCAACGCCTCGTTCATCGGGCCGCCGCCACGCGAGATAGAGCCGCCACGGCCGTGGAACAGGCGCAGGGTCACGTCGAACTCGTCACAGATGTCGGCGAGGCGGCGCTGGTTCTTGTACAGCGACCAGTTCGCCGCGAGGAAGCCGTTCTCCTTGTTCGAGTCGGAGTACCCGAGCATTATCTCCTGGGTGCCACCGCGGGCTTCGAGCGCCTGCTGGTACGCCTCGTTCTCGAAGAGCGTACCCATGATGCGCCGGGCACCGGAGAGGGCGCGTTCGGTCTCCAGCAGGGGGACGATGTCGAGTCCGCAGTACTCCGGCAACTGGACGACGCCCGCCTGGTCCGCGAGGAACAGCACTTCGAGGACGTGCGAGGGCTCGTCCGTCATCGAGATGGCGTAGGTGTCGATGGCGTGGGTGCCGTACTCGTCTTGCCAGTCGGCCAGACAGTCGAACCGGCGCAGGACGCGTGCGGCGGTCTCCGAGAGGCCTTCCCGGTCGGTCACGTCGACGATGGGTTCGTCCTGCAAGACGGCCTTCGTGAGCAACTCGACGCGCTCGTCCTCGCTCTTGTCGTGGTAGTCGACGCCGCTCCGGGCAAGGGCCTCGGCGACGGCCTCGGTGTGGTTCTCCTGATGGTCACGCAGGTCCAGACTCGCCAGCGAGAAACCGAACGTCGCCACCTGTCGACGGACCGGTTCGAGGTGCGAGGCGACCACCGAGTCCGCACCGTTCGCTTCGAGGCTCTCGACGAGCACGTCGAGGTCGGCCGCGAGTTCGTCCGCGGACTCGTAGCCGCCGGGCCGGACGTCGGTCACCCGGTCGAGTTTCTCCCGCATGAGCTTCAGTTTCTGGCGGTACGGCTCGTTCGGGTAGCGCTCCTCGGCCGTCTCGGCGACGCCGGGGAGGCGCTCGCGGTCTGCCTCCAGGGACTCGGTGAACGCCTCGCCCACGTCGACGCGGGCCCCGTCCTGGCTCAGGATTCCTGACAACGACTTCAGTTCGCGGCGGTACCGGTCCAGCACGACGCGGCGCTGGCGTTCCAGCGTGTCCGTCGTCACCTCGGGCGTGACGAAGGGGTTGCCGTCACGGTCGCTCCCGGCCCACGACCGGAACTCGAACAGTTTGTCCACGTCGAGGTCGTCGAACTCGTCGCCAAGCGCCTCTTCGAGGTCGTCGTACACCTCGCCGACGACGTCGAACAGCGTGTTCTCGAGGTACCACTGGACGTTCCGGGCTTCGTCGGTCGGGTGGGGCCGACGCTTGCGGACCTGCGGCGTCTGCCACAGGCTCGTCACTTCGGCGTCGAGGTCGCGCTCGACGCGCTCTTTGCCGTCGTCGGTGAGCCGATGTTCGTCCAGCGTCTCCAGGTGGTCCGCGACCGACCGGAGCTTCGCTTTCACCGTCTTCCGGCGTGCCTCGGTCGGGTGCGCGGTGAACGTCGGCTCGATGAGCACGTCGTCGAGCACCTGCTGGACGGTCTCGGGGTCGGTCTCGGCCAGCTCTTCGACGGCGTGTTCGATACCGTCCGCCGGAATCCCATCCTGGCTGGCCCGCCGAACCGCCCTGACGCGTTCGCGCTCCTCGGCGAGGTTGATGAGTTCGAAGTACGTCGTGAACGCCCGCGCGACGATGCTCTCCAGTTCGGGTGTGAGCGTGTCGAGTTCGCGCTCCAGTTCGTCACGACTGTCGAGTTCGTCTCGGCGGTAGTCGATGGCCTGTTCGCGGATCGATTCGACGGCTTCGAACGCGCCACGGGAGGCCTGCGATTCGAGTACGTCACCAAGGAGGGCACCAAGCTCCCTGACGTCCTGTCGCACGTCCCTGTCGTGCAAGGTCATACCATGGGATACGGCGGCGCCCCCTATAATGGTCCAGTCTGGAGAGAAAATTGCCACTCGATGTAGAGTAAAAATTCGTTACAGAGCGTGACTGTTCAACTGGCTCAGTTGTAGCCGCGCCACTTCTTCCCGCACTCCGTGCACTTGAAAAAGCGCGTCGGCGGTTCGTCCGCCGAGGCCGTCTGCTGGATGTAGTACCACGCCTTCTGCGTGCCACAGTTGTCACAGGTCACGTCGGTCGCGGTCGGCTTCCCCTCGAACTCGGCGTTCTCCTCGGTCTCGATGACCTCGCTGTCGGTCTGTGCCTCGGTGGTCACGAAGTCGGCCTCGTCGTCCCGGTTCCGACCCTCGGTGGCCCCGCAACTCGAACAGACCCATTCGTCGCCCTGTGCCTTCATCATCGAACCGCAGTCGTCACAGAATTGCATTGTGTCTCAGACGTTTTCGAGTCGTTCGTCTTCGAGAACCTTCGGGCAGTCCGCTACTTCAAAGTGTTCCATGTCCACCTCCTCGCGGATGGTCGTGCCCGCGTGATGGCAGGCGACCTCGGGTGGGTCGGCGAAGTACTCACAGCGCTGGCAGTACTTGCTCTTCGAGATGGTGCGGACCTCCTCACTGTGGGGTTCGGGCTCGACGGTGGACTGGTCGGCGTCGACCTGCTCCCAGAGTTCGTCCGGGTCCACCTCGCCGACGTCGACCGACTCGAACAGGTCGTCGTCGTCCGTGGCCTCCCCCCCACGACGCCGGTCCGCCAGGTCGTCGGCCATGTCGCTGAGTGGGCCGGACCGCACGGTAGGTTCGTCGTCCGTCTCGAGGTCGGTATCGGGGGCCGCCGCCGACGAGTCCGTCTCGTCGGCCACGATTTCGGCCCGCACCGTGGACTGCTCGTCGTCTGTGTCGTCGTCCATCCCGTCCGCGTCGTCCGCGTCGTCTACCTCGCCAGCGCCGTCGACCACCGTCTCGTGCAGGTCGGCGAGCGGGGCGTCGTCGTCACCGTCACTCATCGACGTCACCACCGGTCTGGAACTCGGGGGCGTCTTCGGTATCCTCGAAGAACTCCTCGGCGAGCCCGTCGTCCACTGGCGAGTGGTCGCTCTCGGGCAACGCCGGCGGGTCACCGGTCAGCAACCGGTGTGAACCGAACGGCCCGAACGAGGTACTGCGCTCGACATCGCTGAACGGACTCGCACAGTGTGGGCAGGCCGCTTCGTTCAACAGCGCCAGCCTCACCGTCGAATCGCACTCTTCGCACTTCGCCCGGTCGATGCCTTCGCGGTTTGCCGCGAGCTGTAACGCTTCGGCACCGGCGCGGCGGGATTCGGCGGCCGCGAGTCGGGACACCTCCCCGCGGAGGTCGACGGTCACCCGGGCGAGTTTCAGGAGCTTCCCGTCGATGTCGTCGGTCGTCGCGACCAGATACTCGAGGATGTCCTCGTAGTTCTGGAAGCCAGCGTCGAGGTCCGCGCGGACGGTCTCCAGTCGCTCGTCGAGTGCACTGACTGTCTCGGCCAGTTCGTCGACCTGGGACAGGCTCGCCTCGAGTTCCTCGTGGGTGTGGCCGGCCGGTGCCTTCTGGTCCGTCTCGTGTTTGACCTGGATGACGCGCTCACGGACGTCCTGGATGAGTTCCATGAACTCCTCGTGCTGGGCGTCGAATCGCGCGTCTATTTCGTCACTGTGTGCGTCGAGGAGCTCCGGCAAGTCGTACGCGGGACGGTCGTCGTCCACCGCCGAGACTGTCCTGTACGCCGATAGCAGCTGCTGGAGCAGTTCGTCTGGGTCGGTGTCCTGTGCGGCAGCCTGTTCGTGAAGCCACTCCCCCAGGTCCGGCGGAAGCTGCACGGAGAGGTCGACCTGCTCCTCGCTCGCCATTCAGCCGGATTTAGCAGGGGATACTCTTAAGGATTGTCGCCGACGAAAACGCGTCTTCACCGGATTTTTCGCACGTCGCTGATGTCGAACCCGCCGTCGTGAATCTCGGTCTCGAACTGGATGATGTTCTCGTCCTCCAGCCGGGAGAGCACGCCCCGGAACTGCTTGACGACGAGGGTCCGCGCCCGCTCGGATCCCCCCGACTCCCACCGGAACACCAGCGACCCGTCGACGGCGTCCATCAGTCGGCCGAGCTGGTGCTCGGAGAGGGCCTCGATGTTGACGAGCAACAGGATGAGGCCACCCCACCGGTACGACGCCTTCTTCAGTCCCTTCATCAGCAGCGTAATCTGGTTCCAGTCCATCTGCTCTTCGGCCGCGCTCAGCAGGTCGGTCACGGAATCGATGACGACCAGACTTCCCGCAGCGTTGTGGTTGAGATACTCGCCGACCGCGTCGAGCGTACTCCGTCGGTCCCTGTCGCCCAGCGACGTGATGTCGCTGGTCGCGTCGGCGTACCACTCCCGGGGAACCTGTGAGAGCTGGAAGTAGTGCTGGGAGAGGTCGACGAAATCGACGGGGACGGTCCCCGTATCAACGAGTTCGTCGTCCATCGTGAACCCCATCTCCTCGACGAGTGCCTCGCGCTCGGCCGTGAACGAGACGTAGTGGATCTCCTCCGGGACCGACGCGTTGCTGTGTAAGCTCCCGTAGTACAGGTCGAACAACTCCGCGTTCTCCCGGGCGAGTCCGTTCATCGCGACGCTCGTGTAGACGAACTCGCGAGCACCCGCGCCCACCTCCCCCGCGAGAAGGACGACGCTCCCCGGGGGCGCACCCCCGCCAATCATCGAATCCAGCCGCGAGATGCCCATCGGCAGCCGCTCCATACCCCGGCAGTCGTGACGGGTACAAGTAACCGTTACGGCGGGTGGGCTGGGGGCCTGTGTTCGAAATTTCCACGCGGCGCGCGCGGCCGCCGGTCCGAACGACAGCGAGTCGGTGGCGGAAGCGCGAGGGATGAGAAGCGCAGCGAAACGGCGCAAATCGGAGTGAAGTCGTTCAAGACGACGTTGCCGTCTCGTGATGTGGCCAGAATCAGAGATTCTGGCTGCTAACCGGAATCGTTGATTCCGGTGATGACGAGAGCGCTTTGCGCTCTCGAACCACGAGCATCGGAATCGGCTGGGGAGGGTGCAGGGCGGTCACGGACGCCAGCGCGAGTGAACTGCTTTTCGACACCAGCCATCACGACATCGAAGACACGGCTGACCACCCCACAGTTCAAATACGAACACGGGACCAGCCCCGCCATGTCCTGACGAGTCACCACGCGGCGGGCTGCGGTTGCACGGCTAGCCGTCGCGTGAGTCACAGTAGCCGTCTGTTCGCTAGCAGCCCGAACCCCACCCGGCCACGCTCACCGCATGTCGGGGTCGACGCGCGTCCCAGCGTCGACCCACGCCCCCGAATTGCCCGGCCGGCAGACGAGCACCTGCCCCTCCACGTCGGCCGCGTCGAGCGCCCGCTCTGCCGCGGCGCGAGCGTCCTCGACCCGGGAGCGGTCGGTCAACCCGTACACCGTCGGCCCCCACGATGACTGCCCGACGCCCGTCAGTGCCTCCGACTCGGCGAGCTCGCCGACGATGGTTCCGACAGGTGGACGGAACACGCCACCCTGTTCGTCGGCGTACCACGCCCCGTTGAGTCGGCCGATTTCGCTCACGGCCGTCCCGAAGGCGTCGAGTCTCCCCTCCGCGACGGCCGGGAGCAGCCGTCGCGTGACGATTCCCGCGATGTCGTCAGCCACCGACGCCTCGGCGCGTTCGACCACGGCCCGCATGCTCTCGTTCTCGCGTGAACCGCTCCGTCCTGCCGGCACGTCGGGGATGGCGAGGACGAACCGCCAATCGGCCGGGAGTTCGTGTCGCGCCGCCACCGCCGGGACGGTCCACTCGCCGTCGGCTGGCGGTGCAGTCGTGAACCGCGTGGTCGGGTGGCCAGCGTCGGCGACGAAGCCGCCCGATTCGAACGTCGCCACGCCGACGCCGGAGCGGCCGCCACGCCCGAGGTGGGGGGCAAGCGCCCGAACGTCGACCTCGCGGCCGTACGCCGCCGCGACAGCGACGAGCGTCGCCAGCGCGAGTTGGGTCCCGCTGCCGAGTCCGACGTGACGCGGAAGTCGGTCCTCCACGCGGACCACCGCCCCGGGGAGGTCCAGGACGTCGAGCACCCGCTCGGCGTACCGCTCGACGTCCGGGTCGTCACAGCGAAGCGAGTCCGCACGTGTCGCCTCGATTCGTGCGCGCGGCTCCGCGAGGCCGACGCCCAGCCCCCCGTAGAGACGCTCGTGCGCCAACGAGAGGTTCTGGAAGCCAAAGTGAAGGCGTGCACCGGTCGAAACGACTGCCATACGCACATGTACGGGGGAGAATGAGAAACGGTTGCGGCGGTGGCAACGGTATCCGGTGTCGGCGTGACAGGAGAGACGCTACCAGCGGTGTGAACGCAGGTCGGCTTCAGAGCGCGCGGAGGATGTACTCGGCGGCTGTATCGTCGCCGTTCTCGAACTTGGGTTCCTCGGGTGGCTGGCGCACCGCACGTGCCACGTGCGGGATGGAGTGTTCCACCTGGAACCCGGCGACGCCGGTCTTCTCGATGACCCGGGACACGCCGTGTTGTTCGTCGGTGAACGGCCAGATGACACACGGCGTTCCAGCGACGGCCGCTTCCATCACCGTCGAGTACCCCGAACAGACGACCACGTCGGCAGCTTCGAGGTAGGGGAGCATGGCCGGAACTGACTCCCACTCGTCGCTCCCGACCCGGGTCACGTCGTGGCCTTCGTCGGTGAGCGTCCGCTCCAGCGCGTCGAACCCGTGCGAGTAGTGGCTTGGGACGAGGATCGCGTCCATCGGGTCGGGGTCGGCTTCGCCGTTCCCCTCCAGTGCGACAGGGGGGATGTGTGTGACTCCTTTCGGGTCAGAAGCGCAGGCCGGCCACACTGCGGGATAGAGGAACTGCTCGCCGGATCCGAGCTGGTACTTCGTCAGGAGCCAGGTGAACACTTCCTCGACGACCGCATCGTAGAAGTACGGCGAGTTGTGCGTGAGGACGTGGAGGGGCGTGTCGGTCAGGGTTGCGGCCATCGCGGCGAACATGTCGTCTGTCACGAGCGCGTCCGGGTCGAGTCGACGGAGCCAGCCGACGTAGTCGAGGACGCGCTTGCCACTCATCGGGACGCTGTGGGTGAGGACCCGGAGGAGGTTCCCACCGTCCTGGTAGTCGCCGATGTAGTCGACGGTCGCGGGGACGAACTCGTCGTAGCCCTGTGACTCGACGAACTTCTGTCCGGGGCCACCTCCTGCGAGGTGGACTGACGCCCCACGGGATTCGAGGGCCTGTGCCACCGCGAGCATGCGGGTGGCGTGACCCGCTCCTTCGGGGTAGTGTGCGACGGCGACGACGGGGTCCATGTTGGTCCGTCTACTTGCGCCGCGCAAGAAGGTTTTGAAATCCGAGACGACGGTCCTGCCTCCAGGTCAGGGTCTCGAACCTGAAATCGCCGTCTGAAATCGCGGAGTGTCTCGCGAAGGGGATGACAGTGAGCGTGTGTCGTGGGACAGGGTATGCCGTGAGACGAATTGTGCCGTGAGACGGATTGTACCGTGGGATCGGCTCTGCCGGGTGGCAGTACTCGTGGCGGGTGTCGGGTGACGGTACTCGTGGCGGATGTCGGGTCAGTACGGCGCGAACGCGGCGTAGCCCATGGGCGGGAACCAGACCTGAACCCAGCCGTCACCGTTGACGGTCTCGTCGGCAGCGCTGCCAGAGTAGTCTTTCAGGGTGGTGTTCGTCCAGCCCGTGTACACCCACTCGCCGCGCCACTGGTCGGTCTTGTTGAGTCCGACGAGCACGTTCTGGTAGCGTTCGTAGATGTAGAGGTCGTCGTCGACGTACCGGGTGTACGCGTTCCCGCCACAGAGGTTGTTGCGAATCCAGAGCAACTGATTGACGTAGGCGTCTTCCAGCCCGGCCTTGTACAGGCGTGGGTACCCCTCGTAGGTGAGGACGAAGGCACGCGCGAGGTCGGTGTACTGCGGGAAGTCGCTGTCGTGGTTCGCGACGAACGTCTGGGCAGCGAACGGGTTCTGGTTGACGACCCCGGCACCGTCGAGGTCGTGGAAGCTCCCGCCGTCGCTGAACGCGCCCTGGATGGCGTTGTACAGTGGGTAGTCGGTGACGCTCATGCCGGTGTCCGCGTAGGGTGCGACGTAGTCTCGGTCGCTGTGGAACACCTCGGCGACGCGGTAGTCGAGCCCGAACTCGTCGGCCCACTGGTTCGCGTAGTCGCGCCAGAACCACTTGGGGACGTGCTTGGCCGCGTCGTAGCGCAGGCCGTCCGCGCCACAGTCGGCGATCTTGCCCATGTACTCTTTGAGTTCGCCGCGGACGTACGAGGACTCCTGCTCGAGGTCTTTGAGCCCGAGGAGGTCGCAGTTCTCGACCTGCCACTGGTCGTTCCAGTCGTCGATGGAGCGGCAGTCGTGGAAGTCCGGCCGGGAGAACTCGGGGAAGTCGAACTCGCCGTCCCCGATGTACGCCATGTGGTTGAGCACGATGTCGGCGTACACCTCGATGCCGTGCTGGTGGGCGGTCGAGATCAGCTCGCGGTACTCGGCTTCGGTCCCGAACGCGCTGTCGAAGGAGTCGTTGTCGATGGGCTGGTAGCCCAGCGGCGGGTGCTGGTTCTCGTCCTGGTCTTCCCAGCTCAGTTTGCTCTTCTGTGGCGGTGGCACCTGGATGGCCGCGTAGCCCGCGTCCGCGACCTTGCTCATGTTCCCGGTGATCTCGGTCCAGGGAGTGTGGTAGTACTGGAGCACCGCGTCCTCGCCAGCGGCCGCGCTGACGGGTTCGCTGTTCGCCGCGAGGGCGGCACCGCCGCCGACGGTACCGAGGATGCCCGCGCCGATGCCGCGAAGCGCGCCGCGCCGTGTCGTCGTAGGTTGGTCGGAAGCGTGTGATGCCGGGGTGTGGCTGTCTTCCTCTGACATACAAGAACGAAGTAATAGTACATAATAGATAAAACCACTAGTTTTTCACCCGAATATAGATTAAGGTTATACCGACTATATTACAAACAATCGGTGTTGTAGTTGGATGTGGCCAGTAGCGATAACCGGCACTGGGGCATCCTCGTCTCGACCCGGTGACCGCCCCGCCGGTCGACAGCAACATCTGTCCCGTCGGCGGGACTTAAGGCGTCTCGTAGCTACCACCCGAGCATGAACGACCGACCGGACAAACCCGAACACCTCCGAAGCCGCGAGGTCACGGAGGGACCGGAACGCGCCCCGCACCGGGCGATGTTCCGTGCGATGGGATACGACGACGCCGACCTCTCCTCCCCGATGGTCGGTGTCGCGAACCCCGCCGCCGACATCACACCGTGTAACGTCCACCTCGACGACGTGGCCGACGCCGCCATCGAGGGCGTCGAGAACGCCGATGGCATGCCCATCGAGTTCGGCACCATCACCATCTCGGACGCCATCTCGATGGGGACCGAGGGCATGAAGGCCTCGCTCATCTCCCGCGAGGTCATCGCCGACTCCGTCGAGCTCGTCAGCTTCGGCGAGCGCATGGACGCCCTCGTCACCGTCGCCGGCTGTGACAAGAACCTCCCCGGGATGCTGATGGCGTCCATCCGCACCGACCTGCCCTCGGTGTTCCTCTACGGCGGCTCCATCATGCCCGGCGAGCACGAGGGGCGCGAGGTCACCGTCCAGAACGTCTTCGAGGGCGTCGGCGCGGTCGCTTCCGGCGACATGACCGAGGACGAACTCGACGACCTCGAACGGCACGCCTGCCCCGGCGCGGGCTCCTGTGGCGGGATGTTCACCGCGAACACGATGGCCTCCATCTCCGAGGCGCTGGGGATGGCTCCACTGGGGTCCGCCAGCCCGCCCGCCGAGGACGAGGAACGCTACGAAGTCGCCCGGCGTGCAGGCGAACTCGCGCTCGAAGTCGTAAACGAGGACCGCCGCCCCAGCGACATCCTCTCGAAGGCGTCCTTCGAGAACGCCATCGCACTCCAGGTCGCCATCGGCGGTTCCACGAACGCCGTGCTCCACCTGCTCGCGCTGGCCGCCGAAGCCGGCATCGACCTCTCCATCGAGGAGTTCGACGAAATCTCGAAGCGCACACCCAAGATCGCCGACCTCCAGCCCGGCGGCACGAAGGTGATGAACGACCTCCACGAAGTCGGCGGCGTCCCGGTCGTGCTCCGTCGCCTACTGGAGGGCGGCTACCTCCACGGCGACGCCATGACCGTGACGGGGAGAACGATGGCCGAGGAAATCGAGCATCTGGAAGCCGAGGGTGACCTCCCCGCCGACGAGGACATCGACGTGGACTTCCTCTACCCGGTCGACGACCCACTCCACGAGGAGGGCGCCATCAAGATTCTGACCGGCAACCTCGCGCCCGACGGCGCGGTCCTCAAGGTCACCGGCGAGGACAACTTCTACCACGAGGGCCCGGTCCGCGTCTTCGAGAACGAGGAGGACGCGATGCAGTACGTCCAGGAGGGCCACATCGAATCCGGGGACGTCATCGCGATTCGGAACGAGGGACCCCAGGGCGGTCCCGGAATGCGCGAGATGCTCGGCGTCACTGCCGCGGTGGTCGGTGCCGGCCACGAGGACGACGTGGCGCTGCTCACCGACGGCCGGTTCTCCGGCGCGACCCGCGGCCCGATGATCGGCCACGTCGCCCCCGAGTCCTACGCCGGCGGTCCCATCGGGGCACTCGAAGACGGTGACGTGGTGACCGTCGACATCCCGAACCGCGAACTCTCCGTGGACGTCTCCGACGAGGAGATTCAGGCACGCCTCGACGCGCGCGACGAACCGGAACCGTCGTACACGACCGGCGTGCTCGCGAAGTACTGCCGTGACTTCGGCTCCGCCGCCAACGGCGCGGTGAGCAACCCCGGCGCGAAGCAGGAGTAAGCGCAGACGGCAGTCCTGGCCGTTCGGCACCTGCGACTGACGCGCCAGTCACGTCTCCTCCCCGGTGGTCGCGTCGTGCCACCACACCAGTTCGAACTCCACACGCCCAGTTCGAACTCCACACGCTGTTTCGCCTGACTGTCACCCGGTCGCCGGTTCGACCCGGCAGTCGTGACTCGGTGAGAATACCGACCCTGCAGGAGAAGACATGGTCTCGCCGCACTTCACAGCGTGTGGGTGTCGGCCCGGTCCGTGTGGACCGGAATCGGCTGGAGCCACTCGATGTCGAACCCGACGCGGCGATACATCCGGACGGACTCCGGCGACAGTTCCGACTCCGACTCCAGCCTGACGTTCACCGTGTCGGCCGGGTCGAAGGTCAGGTCCTCACCTCCGAGGCGGACCCGTACCTCTCCATCTCGCTCGAACTGGTCGGCGAGGATGCGGAGACAGGCAGCGATCTCCGCCCGTGTCTTTTGTTCTTCGGTCTCGATTTCGACCATGTAATTACCTAGGCGAGACTCCCTGATAAGAGGAATCGTCCCTCAGCACGCCGATTCGATGGTGTCTCTGGCGGTGTCGGTCCCTCAGTCGGCCTCTGCCTCCGAGGTGATATCCGCGTCGTCGATGGTGACCCAGCCCTCGGCTGCGTCCGCGATACCGACACAGCGAACCTCTCTCGTGCCGTTCCGTCGACGAACCCGAATCATCCCGTCGAACAGGTGTTTGAGACGCTCGAAGTCCGTCCCGTCGGTCACGTTCGTGTAGATGGGGAATACGGACACGGCGTTGGTCGCGTTCGCGAGCAAGAGCAACTGGTGGGCATAGCGCATGATGGTCTCCGAGTCGGTGGACATGAGGACGCTCGACAGCGAGTCGAACACCATGTGCTGGTCCTCGACACCCTGCTCCCACAGCGTCTCCATACAGTCGTGGACGGCCATGCTCGTCCCGGTCAGGTCAACCGGCGACGGGACGCTCCAGTACCGCTCTCGAGGGTTCGAACGCACCTCGTCGTGCGTCGGCGTGCAGTCGATAACACCCGTCTGGTCGCGCTGGAGCGCGGGCACGTCACGCACGAGTCGGTCGACCATCGTCCGGGCGGCCGTGCGCGTCGTCACGACCGACAGTCCGTCGTCTGGGGTCACTGCACTGGCGAGGATGCGACTCGGTACCGGCCAGACGGTCTCACGACTCGGGCCGGCGACGAGCAGGTCCCGATGACGCGACAACGCAGCGTCCGGGAGAACGTCAGTGAATGTGCCAGACACGGTTCTGCCCGTTAGGATTCATGCAATAGACGACGATTCAGTTACTTAGCACTGTCGGTGCTGGTGGGGGTCACCGCTCGGCGAACGAGACCACGGCGATGGCCACGTCGTCGTGTCGCTTGAACCGTGGAGCGGTCTCACAGTCGGCGTCCGCGCGCTCGAACTCGCGAAGGTGCGAGACGGCATCGACCGGTCCGTGCTCGTGGACGAACGCGGTCGCCTCTGCCCAGTCGCCGAACACTTCGTACGGGTCGACCAGCGGCTCGAACCCGTCGGTGAACAGGCTCACTCCGGCGACGTCTTCGACGATACCGGTCGTCGCGTGGTCGGTCGCGTCGGGCTCTATACTCAGGATCCAGTACCCTTCGGGCGTGTTCTTCGCGGCGCGAATCTCTCGCAACCGGGGTACCATGGCCTCGAACGCCGCCGCGTGCGTGAGTCCGTCCTCGCGCTTCAGCCGGGCGAGTTCGGCGACCGTCTCGGCGTCGTGGTCGCGGGGGCCGTGGCCGTGAATCGCCTCGACGTCGCCGCTCGGGAACCGGAACACGACGCTCGCGTCACCGAGCACCGCGTACTCGACCACCTCGCTGTCGTCGTTCCAGCGCGCCACCGCGACGGCAGCAGATGGTTCACTCGCCGGGTCCACGTCGCCGGCGAGCTCGCGAAACTCGGCGGCGACCGTCTTCACGCACTCCCGGAGCACTCGCTCTAGCGGCGCGTCGTCGTGGACGTGTTCGCGGAGGTAGCGGTCCACGCGGTCGACGTACCAGGTCGCGTCGGTCGCCCCCGGCGTGTGTCGTTCGTCGCCGAGGCCTGTCGCCCCATCGAGGACCCACGCCGCACCCTCGGTCACGGTCGCCGTGTCCTCGTTCACGCCGACCCCGGCGTCGATGTGTACTGTCGCGCTTGCTGCTCGCATGGTGGAATCCAGACGGGCACCGCGCAAGTACCTGCTGCTGGACAGGTGTGGGACAAGTTCGGCTGGCCGGCGACTCGTGGCGGAACCTTTGTCGTCACACAGTGACACGCTAGCGACATGGACACTGCTGGCGACGACCGATGGCGCTGTGCCAACTGTGGGCACGTCCACGAGTCGTACAATCCACCCTGTCTGCGCTGTGCCGGCGAGAACCTCGTCCGGGTCGGAGACGCGGACGACGGAGAGACGAGAGAGTCGGTCGAAACCGACGACCAGCCCACGGGACCGGGGTCCGTGAGAAGCCCCGGCCCTGCAAGGGGCGGCTCCGAACGACCGACGAGCGGTGGCGGGCCACAGCCGGTGACAGAGCGATGGCGGGAATCGCCCCCGTCCGTCGAGTACCTCTGCAAGTCGTGTGGTTCCCGCTACCCCGAACAGAAGACCGTGTGCCCGAACTGCGATGGCACCGACCTCGCAGCCATCCGCGAGCCATCCGTCTCGAGCGACAACTCGGACGACGACTGGGACGTGACGGCGTCGCGGTCGTCGGGTGGCCTGTTCGAGACGGTATCGACTCTCGTCGCGTGGGCGTTCGGGCTCCTCGCGCTGTTCACGGGCTTTGGCGTCCTCCTCATCGCGTTCTCGGAGGCCAACGTCGGCGTCCTGGCGTCTGGCATCCTCGCGACCGCGGCAGGAGCCGTCTCGCTCCCGCCGACACGCCGTCGCCTGTTCCGCCGTCTCGGCGTCGACCTCTCGCGTGGGAAGCTGGTCGCTCTCATCGTCGTACTCTGGGTCGGCGGCAACCTCACCCTCTACGCGACTGGGACGGTCCCGGCAGGCGCAGTGTAGTGCGTTCGAGACCTGTTCCTCGGGGAGACTAACCGGGAGGAAATCACGTGACTCGAAGAAACTCGGTGGTTGCCGGGTTACGTTCACTTCGCCGCGAGGCTATTCCCGTCCATCGTCTCCGTCTCTGTGAGAGGAGAGTATCTCTCCCTCATGGACTATGAGAGGCCCAGACCGAAGTGTGACGAGACGAGACCTCGTCCGAAAGATAGGCATCGGGAGCATCTGCCTCGGTATCGGGAGCGGCATCGCCTCGGCGACCACCGAACCCGGTACCAGGGCAACTCTGGAACAGTACGGGAGACCGGGGGGACGTGGCCGGGATGGCGACGGGTTCGGCGGCGGTGGTCGGGACGACTCCGACCGCGACCCGCGGTTCGGCCTGCGCGGGTGCGTGTACAGCGACCGTCTGGACGCCTACATCTGCCAGGAACGCCCGATAACGACCGGGCTTATCCGGTGTCGATACAACGAACGGTTCAACGTGTACATCTGTCGCCGGGTCGACGACGACACCGACCGACCCGGACCCGGCCCGCGCCGGTGCCGGTACAACCGCCGGATAAACGCGTACATCTGCGACCGGCCGCCGCGGAACCCGCGGTTCCAGTGCCGCTACAGCCCCCGGTTCGAGGCCTACATCTGCCGCGAAGGCGGCGGTGGTGGTGTCGGCCCACGCGGCTGCCGGTACAGCGACCGGTTCGACGCCTACATCTGCCGTCGCCCGCCGCGGAACCCGCGGTTCCAGTGCCGCTACAGTCGCCGCTTCGACGCCTACGTCTGCCGTGAAGGCCGTCGCGGTGGAAGACCAGGCGGCGGCCGGTGGCCGTTCGACGGCGGTCGTGGCGACGGCCCGTTCGACGGGAGTCCTGACGGCCGCGACCGCCCATTCGGCAGTGGTCGGCCGCGCCCGTTCGGTAGTGACGACCAGAAGGAAGAATAGACGGACTCCCGGCCATCGACCGTCCACGTCCCGGTCGTCGTCGACCACGCCTACCCGCCACCGGTTCACGGCCGCACCGGGACGGGACCGGCGTTCCGAGCGACGGCCAACCCTCGTCTGGTTCGGCTCCCATAGCGATGCGTGAGAAACCACCCGGTTCTCTCGTGCCGACCAGCGATTTCCAGCCGGTCGGTCAGCTACTCCACCAACACCGCCGCGCCCGCAACGACCCTGGCCACGCCGGGAAGCACACTCCCGACCACGATACCTGTCGCGTGCGCCACGACGTTCGTCACCCCACCGTCCCCGACCACGTCCGACGGGAACAGCAGGTACACCACGACAAGTGACATCCCGACCGCGTAGCCGAGCACGAGGAGTGTGGTGGACTGCTGGCGTGCTCGCGCCAGCACGTCCCGTTCCGGCCCGATGAGCCCCGTCACCGACAGCACCAGCCCGACCCCGACCAGGCCCACGTGGAGCGGCTCCAGCCCACCGACCAGCCCCACCAGTATCACGCCGCCGGCCGCGAGGACCACCGCCTGCGCCAGCCAGTACGCCCGCCGGAGCCCGTACACTTCCGCGACAAAGGCCACGACCGAAGCGAGTCCCATCCCGGCGAACGCGCCGACGACGCCCGAGAACCCTCTGGAGACGGTCCCCTCCGCGAGCCCCTGCGACGTGAAGTAGACGAAACTCCCGAGATTGACGACTGGTGGGACCAACAGGAGTGCGAGCGCGACACTGTGCCAGAACAGCCCCCTGCGGTTCCAGTGCAGGTACACCAGGTAGGTCGGGACGATGGCAAGGATGTAGCCGGTGAGGTTCGAGAGCAGATGCCCGGAGTTGACGTGTACGAACGCCGACAACCAGAGTGGGAGGAGGTGAAGGTCGTCGTGGGCGAGGGCCAACGTGTGGCGAGCCGTTGGAAAGAAGAGGTGGATTGCTGTTAGTGCGAGTGGGATTACGGAGAGGGCGACGAGTTCTTTGATGATATGGGTGAGTTCGTCGCGTGGCACTGTTGGTGTTGTTTGTGGTGTGTGGTGGTAAATGGTAGTGTGGCGGTCGCTATGGGGGTCGGGTCGTGAGCGTGGACCAGAATAGAGTCTTCGGGCGATACCCACATGTCGCCGTCATTGGTCCAGTGTGGGTAATGACGGTTTTCTGAATGTTGTGACCAGTCATGAACGTTCTAGGGGTGTTCTCAGGATGGGTAAACACTGTAGTATATTTATACAGACACCAGTAGTGACCTCCGATGGGCGGGGTCGTCATTCCTGCCTATCGTATCCCACACCGGATATCGGGGGGGTTGGTTTCCCCGAGTCCGCTTTCGAATGGAACGCATGATAACGATGGGTCCGGAAGCGCGCGCGAGAGTGTTGCTGGCGCCGTTACCATTGGTATAGATAAGGCTGTCGGCCATGACTGGTTAGTTCTCTGTCTTTTACAATTTTTCCGGGCTGGGATTATCGGGTGTGATATTCGGGTGGTTCTTGGAGGTATGAACTATCTAAGTAGGTTTCAATGGGGGCTTGATGGATTACAGGTGGGTGCTGAAGATGCTTCATAAGAACTCATTACTACCAGAACAATATCATATTGAGATAGGTTTATCCCATGCAAGGTAGGTGCATCTGGCAACACCGGACGACGCTGGCGAGCATGGGACCTGCTGAATTCCCCTGGCAGGGCTCGCCAGCGGCCTGACGGTGTGGGATACATACACGCAAACATGGAACTGAAAAACCTCTTTACAGACGACGACGCGGTCTCGCCGGTCATCGGTGTGATCCTCATGGTCGCGATCACGGTGATTCTCGCGGCTGTGATCGGCGCATTCGTACTGAACATCGGCGGTAGTCAAGAGAAGGCACCCCAGGCCTCCTTCGATTGGCAAAACGACTCCAGCGGAGTGGACATCGTTCATGATGGCGGTGACGACATTGAAAACGATACGCTGTCGCTCAGCGGAGCAATTTCGAACAGCTCGATTCAGGTCGGTTCTGACAATGTCTGGTCCGCTGGGGAAGTTGCGACTAACGTCGGGACTGTTTCCTCTGGAGACACTGTTCGTATCGTTTGGAGTTCCCCGAATGGTGGGTCGAGCAACGTAATCGCGGAGAATACCTTCTAAGATGGAACTGAAAAACCTCCTTACAGACGACGACGCGGTCTCGCCGGTCATCGGCGTGATCCTCATGGTCGCGATAACAGTCATCCTCGCGGCCGTCATTGGTGCATTCGTACTGAACATCGGTGGTAGTCAAGAAAAAGCACCGCAAGCGACGTTCGAATGGGAGAATGGAGCTTCATCCACCTTGAATATCACGCACAACGGTGGCGACGATCTTACCACGAGCGAACTCTCCCTTTCGGGTGCGATCTCCGAAGATCCGATTGCCAGCGGTAACCTGACTGGAAGTGATGGTAGCGTTTGGAGTGCCGGTGAAACCCTCCAGTCCGGCATGACTGGCACCTCCGGTGAGACTGTCCGTCTTGTTTGGAGTTCACCGAGTGGTGGGTCGAGCAACGTTATCGCAACGTACACCCTACCGTAACATCGGACCAATTTCTTAATTTTTCAGCCCAGGGTAGCGATTGCTATCGAATTCTAGACTGGGAATATACAATGATATTTTCTGATGGTTGAATTCGAGCGCTCTTGGCCAGTCTGTCCATAAACTACTTCAGTTAATAGTTGACACACCCTGGCCGAATATTCGCGTGCTACTGCCGCGTTTCGACCGTGGAACAGAACCTCGACCGCCAGCTACAATCGACTCACGACTACGCCCAGTCTCGACTCGGCGCGGGACTCAACGAAATCGAGACGCACCGCGACCGACACCTCCCGCCGTGGCTACCGCGAGATGATGGCGGGCGGGGTCGAAGCCATCGTGGCTCACAGTATCTCGTGCATCTCTCGGTACATCCGTGACCTCGGACTGTCGACCGGCTCGCTGAGGCTAGCGCCGAACTCCACATCATCTCCGAGTCGCTCGTGATTCGCCCCGGCGACGACCCGTTCCAGAACGCGCTGTTCCGTCTCCTCGGTGTCTTCGCGCAGTTGGAGGCCGAGATAGCACAGAAGCGGACTCGCGAGGGTATCGCCGCGCGTATAGAGACCGAAGACTACCATCATGGGCCGGCACCGCTGGGATTCGAGAAGGACGATGGAGAGCTGGTCAAGGCTGAGAACTACGACCAGGTGACGACGGTACCCGACATGGTGGCGTCGGAGGACCTGAACAAACTATAGGCGGCTGGTGAACTCGACTGTGGGCGGGCGACGGTTTCCCGGGCTATCTACGAAAGAGGAGAATTGTACGGGTTGTAAGCGTTGAATTGGTACCAAAGAAAAGAGGTATGTTGAGATGTAAGATGTGGATTAAAAACCGGAGCCATATCTCTGCTCTAACAACTTGGCGATAAGTAGAGCAGTAGCAGGTGGACCTGCGATAAGGAGGATGAGTGAGATAGAGCCAACAGTTTCAATGGTTGATAGAACCGGCGTGAATGGTCCCTTAGGACCGAGAACCGATACCAACCCAAATATTCTATTCAGGACCACGGCGAGCAAGGCGAACGTAATGTATCCTTTAGCGAACCGGATTGCAGACACTGCGGACCAATGCACAGATGATGAGTAACATTCAATGGATAATGAATCACAGGGGATGCATCATAGGTCCCTCTTACGGGGCTTAACGCGACTCTCCCAAGCAACTAATCGCAGCGAAGAATGAGCTTGATGTCGGCTTGATATACTTCTGATAGAGTAAGTTGCATAACATTAATTGACAATACCCTCTTCTTCCAGTGTAGTAATGGATACAGCAGAGCGCATTAATCAGGGGGATTCAGAGGATGAAAAATTAGATTATAAGGCGAAGGGAGTAAGCCCGATCAAAATCGCGAAGGAATTGGTTGCGTTTGCAAACGCGAAGGGTGGGTCTGTGGTACTTGGTGTGCCAGAAGACGACGGGCGCCCAGCCAAAATTCAGAATATCGAACATCCTCATCATGAAGCTGATAATGTTTCTGATGCCGTATCTGACCGTGTTATGCCCACTCTCGAATTTGAAAGGAAGATTCTCAATATCGAGGGTAACACGGTTATCGAGCTATCAGTGACCTCGTCTGAGCGAATCCACAGTTATAAACACCCAAAAATTGATGAACCGGTTTTCCCGGTACGTCACAATGCGACTACCCGGTACATGCATGGCCATGATCTTGAAGACCGAGCGAATCGGTTTGCTTCTTCGAGTCCAGAAAAAGAATCAGATTCAGACCTCCTCCGATTGCCTGAGGAGGAGGTGGATCAATCATTTGGCAATTTTTTTATTAAAGCCCCGGAGGGACATATCTCTGACATCTGTATTTTCTCTAAGATTCATTATCCGGGGAATCCTGTGCGAGTCACGCTAAAAGGGTCTCAGCTCCTTAATAGAGAGGTGGAACACATTTTTGCTGTACTTGAATCATTACTTGGAATCAGTAATATGGATTCCACATTCACTATTAATCAGTCCAATGCAGCATGGATCGGTTCAGGTTTTCAGAACTTTGTGGCTAATCTTAGGAATCAAGAAGTTCGATATGAGAATGCGACTCAGGATGAGGAATACGATTTAGACCTGTATAAACACGAGCAAGCGGTGTTTATTAGCGATTTCGGGATTGAATATCCTGAATCTGTTTTAATCATCTATGCTGCTCCGTTTGTAAATCACGATATGTACCGGTACTTTGTGGTGAATCTGATAATAGATGGACAACCTGTGGATGTGCGTCCACTAATTGAAATACAAGAGAACACTGAACTCCTCTTGGATACAGGAATAGACGTGACAATTTCTTCTGATGGGATCAGACAGCCCTCTCGTATTCCAGTGAAGCCAACTGAACTTTCGGTTCAAGACGGATATGTAAATGGCGCATTGTGCCAGAACCCGTTTTATAATAGACGTGAACTTCTCGAAAGAGAGCTCGAGATCGAGCGGGTTGACCCTCTTTCAAAGTATTCCGACCTATACTGCCACTTAATGAATTGGCATGACGAGGACGAACAAGTTGAGTACGAATCCCTTCGGTTTGTGGTGACTGATTGGGATGAATTCACCAAAGGGGTTTATGCAAATGTGAAAGAGGTTCAGTTTCTTGCAGACTGTTAGAGGGCCTCGAGGACGGCAAGGTTCGCAACCGTCAGTTGCGTCCCGGAGACAAGGACGCCGGCGGGGAAAGCGTGGTACACCGGCCGACCGTCCACGCCAAGGTATCTCTCGACGAGTCGCGGGCTCACGCGATAGATGACCAGGAGCGAGGCGAACACGACGACCTTTATCGCGACGAGCCCCGCGATGCCGGCGACCTCCATCGCCCACGAGTTGATCGGGACGCTCTCTAAGGCGATGGGGTGGCGCGTTCCCATCCACGTGGTGACAGTGTCGACGACAACGCATGTGGGGGCCACGAAGCTCCACAGTTAGGTGCAGACCAAGACGTGGAGGACCTCGCGGTAGACATCGAGGCGGCGCTGGAGCTGCTCGGAGTGTGGAGAACAACCAACAATCAGAGTCGGTTCGTTTTTTAGCTGTATGGGACCACGGTTGCTCACTACGTTCGCAACCTGCTCCCATTTTTACGCCACTCCGCTCCGCTAACGCTCCGCTACGTTGTGTAAAAATGGGACCGCCGAGAATTGAACTCGGGTCCTACGGACCCCATCCGCAGAGGATACCACTACCCCACGGTCCCTGTATTCAGAACCATGCCCGTCTGCCGTTTAAGGGTGTCGTTTCGTCTGCACTGTGAGAGGTACAGCCACTCAGACGAGCACCCGCTCCAGCTCGACCACGACACCGCTCTCCGCATCTGGTTCACCGACGAAGCGGCCGAGGCAGACGGCGCTTCCCTGGGGCGCGAGACAGGCCACGAGGTCGCCCTCCTCGACCGTGCCCTCGACCTCGATGACGCCCGGCGCGTACACCGGTGCGCCGTTCGCCACCTGTTCGGCAGCGTTCGGAGCGATAGTCACGTGCGGGAGGTGCTCCAGCGCGCGTTCTGCGGGCTGGACCACGTCGCGGAGCCAGGACTCGTCGCCGTCCTCGCGGTAGAACGCGAGGGCGTCCCAGAGGTCTTCGAGGGTGACGAGCGTGGAATCGTCGAAGGGGTCGGTCGCGGTGCGTCGGAGGTGCCCCATGTGGCCGCCAGTGCCCGCGGCGAGCCCGATGTCGTGACACAGCTTGCGGATGTACGTGCCGGACTCGCACTCGATACGGAGGAGCGCCTTGCGGTCTTTCACTTCGAGGACGTCGAGGTCGTACACCTCGCGCACGCGCAGGCGTCGGGAGACGGCGCTCTTTCGCGGCGGTTTCTGGTAGATGGGGGCCTCGAACTCGGCGACGGTGGCCTCGAAGTCGCCGGGTGCGGTCCCGTGGAGTTCGAGCACGCTGACGTACTCCTTCGAGCCCTCGAGGAACACCTGGGCCATGCGGGTGGCGTCACCGAGCAGCATCGGGAGGCAACCGGTGACCTTCGGGTCGAGCGTCCCCGAGTGGGCGGCCTGGTCGACGCCAGCCTCGTCGCGGACCCAGGCAGCGACCTGGTGGGCCGACGGGCCGGGCGGTTTGTCGAGGTTGACGACACCGAATTCGAGCAGTTCCTCGGGCGAGCGGTCGTCTGGCGGTGCGCGAAGACTCATACTCAGAACTCGTAGTCGAACTCGACCGGACTTTTGCCTTCGTCGTGGTCGCCGTCGTAGGTCTCGACTGCGCCGACGAGGATGTCGACGACGGTGTCGGCGTCCCAGCGGGCCGTGTTGAGACACAGGTCGTAGATAGAGCGGTCGCCGATGTCGATGCCGTAGTACTCCTGGTAGCGCTTGGCTTCGCTGGCCTCGCGGGCCTGAGTCTCCTCGGCGGCGGTCTCGGGCGATTTCTCCTCGCGGTCGGCGATGCGCTCGCCGCGGACCGAGAGCGGGGCATCGAGCCAGAAGCGGAAGTCGGCGGCGTCACCGGCGAGCCAGCCAGCGAGACGGGACTCGAGGACGACGCCGTCGCGCTCGTGAGCGATCTCTCGCAGGCGCCGGTCGAGGTCGATGTCTATCTGCTCGTCCTCTTCGGCGAGCTTGTTGAACTCCAGTGGCGTCATGTCCCGCTCGGCGGCGAGTTCGCGGAAGATGTCGCCGCCGGAGATGTGTTCCAGGTCGAAGGCCTCGGCCAGCCCGGCCGCTGTGGTGCTCTTGCCTGTTCCCGGCGGTCCGGAGACGGTCAGTAACATATCCACCCTCGGAGCGTGCCAGTAAAAGAGATTGTGACTTCAGACCGGTACGCGGGGGTGTGTCACGCCCGGGTGTCGCGGTTTCCGCGCGTGATGAGTCGAGACGACGGGTGACGCCAGCTTACGTCGGCGTCGCGTCGAGGTCCAGCGTCTTGCGGATGAGCTGGGTAAAGCCCATCGAGCAGAGGAAGTACCAGATAATCCACGCCGGCATCGGGCCGACGCCGTCCTGCCAGCCGTGCTCGCCGAAGATTGGCATGACCATGCCGCCCTCGATCGCCGTGTTGAGGTGGCCGTCACGGATCATCCAGTACATCCAGAGGAACGCAGGGATGGTGAGGAGCATGATCCACGCCATCGGGCGGAAGTTCTCTTTCATCATCTCACCCTGGTCGCCCAGTGCGTCCATCTTCTCCTCCTGAATCTTGTCGAGCGCGTCGTCGTCGCCGCGTTCCTTGGCGGCCTTCTCGCGCTCGTTGATGTCCTGCATCTTCTTCTGGATGCCCTTGACTTTGCTCTGGTCGACCATGTTCGCCTGCAGGAGCGTCGAGTAGAGCCCGGTGAGCAGGGCAATCGCGAGGATGACCGCGTAGAACGGGAGCACGTCGTTCAGTGGCTGGAACACCACGTCGATGGTGCTGCCGACGACGTTCCGGATCGGGGTGTAGTAGTATCCGGCCATCATCGCCAGGGCGACGACACCGGCCACCTTGTCTTCGGTCCGCCAGCTCGACCCGCTGCTCGCGTCGTCGAGTTCGACGCTGCTGGAACTGACCGTGAGGTCGCCGTCGAGCGCTTTCTCGACTGCCTCCGGGTCGGCAATCTTGAACCCGTCGTCACTGTCGACGAGCAGGTCGGTCTGGATGAGTCGACCCCATCGACCGCTGTCGACCCCATTCATGTCCTTGACGTCCTTCCATTCGAGCGCCCGGTCGCCATCGTCGCTCGCGTCCATGAGGACGGTGAGCGCCTCGGCCATCTCGGGGTTGTCCTCGATGAAGGAGGCTACTTTCTCCGCTGTCCACGCCATATAGAGTCGTGTTAGAAACGAGTAGGTAAGAAGCTTTTACTCTGCGCGCGCTTCGATGGCGGCCTTCACGTCCGCCCAGACCTCGTCCGGGGCCTGGTTGCCGTCGACGGCGGCGAACTCGTCGCGGCCCTCGTAGTACTCGATGACGGGGACGGTGTTCTCCTCGAACACGTCGAGTCGGTTCGCGACGGCCTCCTCGGTGTCGTCGTCGCGCTGGTGGAGGTCACCACCGCACTCGTCACAGACGCCCTCGGTCTCGGGCTGGTTGTACTTGACGTGGTAGTTGGTTCCGCACTCCTCGCAGACGCGGCGGCCGGTGAGGCGGTCGGTGAGTTCGTCACGGTCCACGTCGAGGTAGAGGATGACGTCGAGGTCGGTCATCTCCGAGAGTTCCTCGGCCTGTTCGAGGTTTCGTGGATAGCCGTCGAGGACGTAGCCGTCGGCGCTGGAGAGCGCCTCCTCGACGATGGCGTTGACGACTTCGTCGGGGACGAGGTCGCCCTGCTCCATGTACTCCCGCGGTGTGTCGTACTCGGTGTCCATGTCGCTGATGTCCATGTCCTTGTTACCGCGGAGCGCGTCGCCGGTGGTGACGTGTTCGACGCCGAACGTCTCGACGATGTGCTTGGATTGCGTCCCCTTGCCTGCCCCGGGCGCACCGAGGATCAGGATGTGCGGTTTGCTCATGTGCGGGGCATCACCCCGACGGCTTAAAGAGTTAAAGAAAGGAGCCAGCGATGCCGGTCCGGGGCGCAGGTGACGACGGCGGTCGAAGGTGGTGACGACGTGAGCCGACGTGGGAGCCTCACCACGTCCGGGTCGGAAGCAGGTCGATAGCCCTGACCACGCGGTCCTCCCCGTCGACGGGTGCAATGACGCGCATGTCCGGGTTGTAATCCGCCAGCAGTTCCCGACAGGAGCCGCACGGTGGAACGACACGAACCTCGTCCGTGTCGTGTGATTCCATCGGGTACGCCACCGCGACACAGGTTCGGATTTCGTCGTGCCGATAGCCGTCGGCGATGGCCGCTCCGACCGCCACCGGTTCGCCACACATCGATGCACGCCCGATGCTCGCCGGTAGACTCACGCCCTCGTACACCGCACCGTCGGCCATCCGGACGCCAGCGGCGACGATGTGTGCCCCGTCGAAGAAATCCGGGTCGAACGCGTCGGCGTTGGTCTCGCGTACATCGTCGATGAGGGCCTCGTCGGTGGCGGTCAGCGGAGAGTGTTCCATACGGGTAACTCTCGACTGCCGGACAAATGCGTTCTGATAGATGCGAGTTACCGAGTCGCCGATGCGAGAACGTCGCGACGTGGCCCGGGTGGGGCCGGAGGCCGACATCGGTAGCTCGCGGGTCACCCCTCAGTGTACTCGGTGATCGTCAGGTCGTAGTCACCGGACCCGAGGAACGAGTTCACGGTTAGCTGCATTGCGGTGGAGTCGTCGACGCCCTGGATGGCGATGTGTTCTCGACTGTCGAGGCTCGTCGCGGCGTAGTCGTAGTTCCACGGCATCGCGTCTTTCGTCGTGCCGGTGTTGACGTAGAGGTCGAAGTCCGCCCCGCTCGGCCCGTCGAGTTCGACCGTCACGTCGGTCGGGTCGTCGAACTCCCACGTGTACGCCCAGCCGTCGGCGTCCCAGAACCCGTTGAGGGAGTCGCTAACGGTCGTGGCGGTGGAATCGCGGCTGTCACCGCCGTCCGCCGGGTCGGTGGTGACCGCCCCGTGGGCGTCGACCTGTCCACTCCCCTGCCGGGGTGCAGCCAATCCGATGTCCCTGGCTGTCTCCTTCAGGTGCCGACGGAGCGCGTCGTTCGAGAGGTCTGGCCACTGTGCGAGCGTGAGTCCGGCCACGCCGGAGACGATGGGCGTCGCCATCGACGTCCCCGAGAGTCGCTCGTACGAGCCGCGTTCTTCGGTCGTCGTCGAGAGCACCGACACGCCGGGCGCACAGAGTTCGACGCTGTCTCCGTACTGGCTGAAGCGGGCGAAGTTCTCGTCCGAATCGACCGCGGAGACCGCCACACACTCGGGATACGCGGCCGGGTAGGCGACGCCCTCCGAGCCGTCGTTGCCGGCCGCACAGACCACCAGCGACCCCGCGACCTGGGCGTAGCTCACTGCGTTCTTCAGCGTCTGCCGGCCGCCACCCCCACCGAGACTCATGTTGATGACGTCCGCGCCCTGGTCTGCTGCCCACTGGACCGCGTCGGCGACGTCGCTCGTCGACCCGCTCCCGTTTTCGTCGAGCGCCCGGGCGCTGACGAGCGTCGAATTCCCCTGTCCGGCGATGCCAGTGCCGTTGTCGACGACACCAGCGGCACAGCCGGCGACGTGGGTCCCGTGGAACTCGGTCTCAGGGTCGTCCGGGTAGGGGTCGTCGTCGCCGTCGACGAAGTCCGTGCCGGGGGTGGACGCGAAGTTAGTGGCGAGGTCGGGATGGTCGTACTGGACGCCGGTGTCGACCACCGCGATGGTCACGTCGGAGTCGCCGAACGTGGTCTCCCACGCGTCGTTCGAGTTGACCTGCTGGGGCGCGTACTGGCTGTCGAAGCGTGTGTCGTCCGGTTCCTGGAACGTCGAGTACGTTCGGTTCCGCTCGACGTACTTCACGCCCTGCAGTCGCGTGAGCGCGTCGTCTATCCTGTTGCGGGCGGCGTCCGAGCCGACGTCTGGAATCCGAACCGCGACGTAGCCCAGCGTCTCGTTCCCGTGGACAACCGTCGCCTCGCCCGGGATGGCTTCTTCTACCGTCTCCCGCCAGTCCGAGAGGGCCGGCGAGATGCCGACCAGGAGTTCCTCGGCCTTCGGCCCCGGACTGCGCCCCGGTGTGGCACCGACGACGCTACCGAACCCGGCTGCACTGGCGACAGCACCGGCCGCTTTCACGAACTGTCGTCGCCCGAGCCGTGCGGGCACATCGTCTGGCATGCGTACCAAACCTCTCCGAATTGTTGTATATCGTGGGCATGATTGGTCTGGACCCGCCGTTCGACCGCGCCCCGAACCGCCACCGCTTTGAGCGCCACGACGAGACTCTGGGGCATGAACGAGCGGTTCAGACGGCTCCTGCCGGGCACCGAGCCACACCCACGACCACGCATCGGCCTGTTCGTAGACGGGCCGAACGTGCTCCGCGACGAGTTCGACGTGGACCTCGACGACGTCCGCGAAGCGGCCCGCGCCGAGGGCGACCTCGTCGTGACGAGACTCTACCTCGACGAACACGCCACCCCCGGCCTCATCCAGGCCGCCGAAGCCCGGGGCTACGAGGTCATCGTCACGAGCGGTGACGTCGACGTGAAACTCGCCATCGACGCGACCGAAGCCGCCGTGACCGAGGTCATCGACACGCTCGCCATCGTCTCGCGAGACACGGACTTCAAGCCGGTCCTCGAGACCGCGGGGAGACACGGACTGCGGACGCTCGCTATCGCACCCGGCGAGTACGGGCGCTCGGACGCGCTCCAGAACGCCGCCAACGACGCCATCGTCTTGCAGTAGGTCGGTCGAACTGTCACCTCGGCCCGTGCCGGCGAGGGCACGCTGACGCCGTCGCTGGGTGTGATGCGAAACGATACCGAAACGATACCGAAACGATACCGAAACGATACCGAAACGAGAGACGCGAGCGACGGTCGTGCCAGCCGTCGCCGAAACCAGGTGGCCGTCGGCCGCGTCACGTGATAGAAGGGTGCCGAGTCCGACAGTCGCCGCTTACTTCCCGAGCTCTTCGACGGAGACGGTGTAGCTGCCGGAGCCGGAGTAGGAGTCGACGAGGATGCCTAACTCCTGCCCCGGACTCACGTTCTCGAGGACGATCTGCTCGTTGCTGTCCTGCGTGATGGACCGCTTGTCGTAGTCGTAGGTGCTCGGCGTGCGCCCGTCGGTCGTCACGTACAGGTCGAAGTCGGACCAGCGACCACCCGAAAGCGAGACAGTGACCTGGCACGGGTCCGCGAGGTCGAGTTCGTACGTGTACGAGTCGGAGTCGTAGTAGCCGTAGAGGTAGCCGTCCGCGGAGCCGCCCGAGGAAGCGTCACCACAGGAGCCACCGCTCTGGGACTCGACGGTGATGGCGACGGAGTCCGACGAGGACGCGCCGTCGTCGTCCGTGACGGTGAGCGTCGCCGTGTAGTCGCCCGCGCTGCCGTAGGCGTGGGTCGCGGTCGCGCCGGTCGCAGTCGCGCCGTCGCCGAAGTCCCACTCGTAGGAGCTGATGGAGCCGTCCGAGTCCGCGGAGCCGGAGCCGTCGAAGGTGACGTCCTGCCCGACCGTGACGGTCGCCGAGGAGGCGCTGATGTCGACGGTCGGGGCCGTGTTGCCACCGCCGCCGCCGCCACCACCGCCCGCGTTGACGAGGTTGGCAGCGTCGACGCGGCCGGCACCCTGCTTGTCAGCGGAGAGCCCGATGTCGACGGCCGTCTCCTTCAGCTTCGAGCGGAGCTGGGTGTTCGTCCAGTCGGGGTTGGCGGCGAGACCGAGCGCCGCGACACCCGCGGCGGCCGGGCACGCCATCGACGTGCCGGATATCTTGTTGTACTTGCCGCCGTACTGCGAGACGTTCTCGGTCCACGTCGAGAGGACGTCGACACCGGGCGCGACGACGCTCTGCTTGGAGCCGTACTGGCTGAAGCTCGCGAGGTTCTCGTTCTCGTCGACCGCACCGATGGCCATACACTCGTCGTAGGCTGCCGGGTACGAGACCGAGCTAGAACCGTCGTTACCGGACGCACAGATGATGGTGACGCCCGCGTTCGCGGCGTAGCTGACCGCGTTCTTCATCGTGTTCGTGTAGCCACCGCCACCGAGAGACATGTTGATGATGTCCGCGCCCTGGTCGGCCGCCCACTTGACGGCGTCCGCGATGTCGGCCGTCGACCCGGAGCCCTGCTCACTGAGCGCACGCCCGGAGAGCAGTGACGCGTTCGAGATACCGGAGATACCGGTGCTGTTGTCGGTGGTGCCCGCACAGATGCCGGCGACGTGAGTCCCGTGGTACTCGTCGGCCATCGAGTCCGGATACGGGTCGGCGTCCGAGTCGACGAAGTCTTTGCCCTTGTTGGAGCCGAAACGGTCGGCGAGGTCGGGGTGGTCGTACATGACACCCTGGTCGACCACCGCGATGGTGACACCCTCGCCCGTGGTGGTGTCCCACGCCTCGGGAGCGCGGACCTGCTGGGGTGCGTACTGGTCACCGAACTTCGGGTCGTTCGGGGTCGCGAACGCGTAGTGCGTCTTGTTCTCCTCGACGTACTTCACGCCGGCCTTCTTCTTCATCGCTTCCGCGACCGAAGAGTTGGCCTGCGCCGACGCCTGGTCGGGGAGCTGGACGGCCATGTACCCGAGGTCGTCGTTCCGGTGGACGACTCGGGCGTTGTTCGGGAGGGCGTCCTGCACGCGCG
The DNA here is from genome assembly GCF_051801355.1 of Haloarchaeobius ordinarius. Taxonomy (GTDB): domain Archaea; phylum Halobacteriota; class Halobacteria; order Halobacteriales; family Natrialbaceae; genus Haloarchaeobius. The sequence continues at coordinate 179,518 of NZ_CP196560.1, forward strand.
ACTGCGCCGTCGACATGCTGGTCGACGCCGAGATACCGACGAGGAGCTCGTCCTCCTTCGGTCCAGGGTCGCGACCGGGCGTCGCCGATGTGACGCCTGCGAGCATAGCGGCCGCGCCCGCTGCACCCGTCGCTTTCAGGAAGGTACGTCGTGCCCACGATTGACTGTTATCGTCTGTCATGACACAGGCAACCAGATGGACCACCAGTACTTAAATTTTTACAAAACTTGGCTAAATTTATAGAATCTTGAGACAATTTCCAGAATAGCTGGCGGAAAATTGTGTGGTATAGCAGATAGAAACCATGATGAACGCACTCCCTGTTTTTCGGTATCCGGCTGCTCAGTCGCTCGTGGCGTGGTTGACACCACCACCCACGGTCTGGTGACACGTGTTCGTCTCGCGATAGGGTTCGACGTTCGCCTCGCGATACGGTCCGAAAAAAGACGGCAAGGGGATTCGCTGCTGGAGCGACGAACGGGAAGTCGTCGCAGTCGAGCGCCCTTACTTCCCGAGCTCTTCAACGGAGACGGTGTAGCTGCCGGAGCCGGAGTAGGAGTCGACGAGGATGCCGAACTCCTGGCCAGCGCTCACGGTGTCGATGACGATCTGCTCGTTGCTGTCCTGCGTGATAGAGCGCGCGTCGTAGTCGTAGGTGCTCGGCGTGCGCCCGTCGGTCGTCACGTACAGGTCGAAGTCAGCACCTGCCGGGCCGTCGAGAGTCACCGTGACCTGGCACGGGTCCGCGAGGTCGGCCGTGTACGAGTAACTGTCACTGTCCCAGTAGCCCGAGAGCGAGCCGTCTGCGGAGCCACCGGACGAGGTCGAGCCACAGGAGCCGCCGCTGCCGGACTCGACCGTGACGGTCACCGAGGCCGTGTCGCTCGCACCGTCGTCGTCGGTCACGGTGAGCGTCACGGTGTAGTCACCGGAGCTGCCGTAGGAGTGCGACGTCGTCGCGCCCGTCGCGGTCGTCCCGTCGCCGAAGTCCCACTCGTAGGAGCTGATGGAGCCGTCCGAGTCCGAGGAGCCGGAGCCGTCGAAGGAGACGGAGTCACCGACCGAGACCGTGCGCGAGCCGCCCGCGATGTCCGCGGTCGGGCCGGTGTTGCCGCCACCGCCACCGCCGCTGCCGCCGACGATGTTCGCCGCGTCGACGCGCCCAGCACCCTGCTGGTTCGAGGGGAGGCCGATGTCGACCGCGGTGTTCTTCAGCTTCGAGCGAAGCTCGGAGACGGTGAGAGTCGGGTCGGCGGCGAGGCCGAGCGCCGCGACACCCGCGGCGGCCGGGCACGCCATCGACGTGCCGGATATCTTGTTGTACTTGCCGCCGTACTGCGAGACGTTCTCGGTCCACGTCGAGAGGATGTCGACGCCGGGTGCGGCGACGTCTATCTCGCTGCCGTAGTTCGAGAAGCTCGCGAGGTTCTCGTTCTCGTCGACCGCGGAGACCGCGACACACTCGTTGTAGGCGGCCGGGTACGACACCGAGCTGGCACCGTCGTTCCCCGCCGCACAGATTGGGAGCGCGCCGTTGTCGACGGCGTAACTGACGGCGTTTTTCATCGTGTTCGTGTAACCGCCGCCGCCGAGGCTCATGTTGATGATGTCCGCGCCCTGGTCTGCGGCCCACTGGACCGCGTCGGCGATGTCGGCCGTCGAACCGGAACCCTGCTCACTGAGCGCACGCCCGGAGAGGAGGGTGGAGTCCGACATGCCGGCGATGCCGGTGCCGTTGTCGGTGGTGCCCGCACAGATGCCGGCGACGTGGGTCCCGTGGTACTCGTCGGCCATCGAGTCCGGGTACGGGTCGGCGTCCGAGTCGACGAAGTCCTGCCCCTTGTCGGACCCGAAGCGTGCCGAGAGGTCGGGGTGGTCGTACATGACGCCCTGGTCGACCACCGCGATGGTCACGTCGGAACTGCCCTGCGTCGTGTCCCAGGCGCTCGGTGCGCGGACCTGCTGGGGTGCGTACTGGTCACCGAACTTCGGGTCGTTCGGCGTCGCCAGCGCGTAGTGCGTCGTGTTCTCCTCGACGTACTTCACGCCGGGCTTCTGCTTCATCGCCTCTGCGACGGCGGAGTCGGCCTGTACCGACGCCTGGTCCGGCAGTCGGACGGCCATGTAGCCGAGGTCGTGGTTCTCGTGGACCACTTCCGCGTTCGCGGGGAGGTCGCTTGTGACGGCCGCCTTCGCGTCAGCGACGCTCGCACTCGCGGAGACACCCACGAGGAGTTCGTTCTCCTTCGGTCCGGGGGACCGGCCCGGCGTGGCAGCAGTCAGTCCGGGGACTGCCGCCGCACCTGCGGCGAGACCGGTTGCTTGTAGGAACGTACGTCGGCTTGGGGACGGTTGGTTGCTATCGTCTGCCATGCCCATCCGCATCGAATGGTGATTACCATTTATATTTTTCCCATTCGCTCGAGTAAATTAGCGGCAATTGATTCACTAGTGCAATAAATTTTTAAGTAAAATCCAGCCATTCGGGGGGCGACGATACCGGGTCCCGGACGAGACACCGACGCCAGAACTCACCGGCTGGAGACAGGTTTTTCACTCGCGCTCGCGCACGCACGACCAGTGACAATGCCCGAACTCGACACGCCGGTACTGGACAACCATCTCCACCTCGACCCGGACCACGGACGCGGTATCGAGGCCGTGAAGGACTTCGCGCGCGTCGGCGGCACCCACCTGCTCGTGGTGAACAAACCGTCGTGGCACCTCGGCGACCTCCCGAGCGAGCGCTCGGACTTCCGGCACGTCTTCGAGACCACCATCGACGTCGTCGCGGACGCGACCGACGAACTGCCCGGTCGCGCGTGGCCCGTCCTCGGCGTCCACCCGGGCCTCGTCTCCAAACTCGTCGACGCGGGCCACTCGCCCGACGACGCGCGTCAGCTCATGCAGTCGGGTCTCGACCTCGCGGCCGAGTACGTCGACGACGGAAACGCCCTCGCGCTCAAGTCCGGCCGCCCGCACTACGACGTCTCCGATGCGGTCTGGGAGGCCTCGAACGCGGTGATGCGCCACGCCTTCGCCCTCGGTGCCCGCGAGAAGTGTGCAGTCCAGCTCCACACCGAAGCCAGCGACGACCTCACCGAGATTGCGGAGTGGGCCGAGGAGGCCGGACTCGACCGCACGCACGTGGTCAAGCATTATGCTGGTGGCGAACTCGCCGGGCCGGTCCCGAGCGTGATGAGCGAGAAAGACCGTCTCGAACTCGCAGCCGACGGCGACCATCCCTTCCTGATGGAGACCGACTTCGTCGACGACCCCGACCGACCTGGTGCGGTCCTCGGCCCGAAGACCGTCCCGCGCCGGGTCCGCTGGCTGCTGGAGGAGGGGTACGACGAGGCCGTCCACCGGGCCCACGTCGAGACGCCCGCCCTGGTCTACGACATCGACACCGAAGGGACGCTGTGACCGCACAGGTACTGGTCTTTCGTGGTGAACCGGACGCCGAACCGGATGTGCACCGTCCCCACGGGGCCCAAGTAGAGAAAGGCATTTGACTACGCCGGGGTAGGTTGACGTATGAGCACGCCCCCGACCGAGTACTACTCGGCCGAACGCTGGCAGAACTGGGTGGACCGCATCCGTGAGGAAGAGATAGACGCAGAAGACGAGGACTCCATGCGCGTCTTCGACCTCATGCAGGACGACGCAGCCATCGCCGCCGCCAAGATCGTCGCGAGCTTCGACGACGACGACCTCGACGAGGAGGCGGCCTCAGAGAAGATAAACGAGATCGGCGACATCGTCTTCTCCGAGCCCGACTTCGACGACGAGGACAAGGTGTTCCTCGTCGGGAGCGTCCAGGAGAGCCTGAGCATCGTCCTCCACGCCTGCATGGAGTACATCCACGCCGGTGCGGCCGAAGAGGCCACCATCGAGGACTACGTCGCCGCCGCGGCCGACGCCGAACAGGGCGAGGACATCGAGAGCGCCCGCGGCTACCTCGTCAAGGCCGGGACGCTCATCATCGACGGCGAGAACCTCTCGCCGGAACTCGGCAAGGACCTCGAGTACGGGCCGGTCGCCGAGTGGCTCAACGGACTCGCGAGCCTCCAGTCTGCCATGGAGGACCCCGAGGTCGTCGAAGAAGACGACGAGTGAAGTCGCCTGGGCAACAAGGGTTTTAATCTCACACTGGGTAAGACAGCTAAATGGGTAGCCGTGGGGACGAGCGCGCCGTAACCGTACAGGTCGGCGCAGTGATTCTGCTCGCCTTCGTCGTCATCGCTATCGCGACCTACCAGGCACAGGTCGTCCCCCAGCAGAACTCACAGGTAGAGTACAACCACAACCAGCAGGTCCACCAGCGGATGCAAGAGCTCCGCGACGTGATACAGACCGTCCCGGCGACCGGCGGTGGCGGCTCGGTCGCGGTTCCGCTCGGGACGACCTACCCCGCCCGGAGTATCTTCGTGAATCCCGCACCTCCCGGGGGGACCCTCTCGACGGTCGGGACCACGAACGAGACCATCGCCTTCGCCGTGGGGAACGCGAGTGCGACCGACACCGAAGCCGCCGACTACTGGAACGGGACGACACAGTCGTTCACGACCGGTGCGCTCGTCTACCAGCCCCGGTACAACGCCTACCAGAACGCCCCCCTCACCATCTACGAGAACTCGGTCGTCTACAACCGCTTCGACACGGCGAACGTCACCCTCGCTGGACAGAACATCTTCGACGGCAAGCGCATCACGCTCGTCGCGATGAACGGGAGCCTCCGTGAGAGTTCAGGAACAGCGTCCGTGACGCTCCGACCGGTGAGCGCGTCGACACAGAGTCTCTCGGTGACCAACAGGTCCGGGCCCGTCACCGTGACCATCCCATCGACGCTCACGGCGAGCGAGTGGCGCACCCTCCTCCAGGAGTCGGGCCAGTACGACGCAGGCGGCGACCCGGACGCGTACGTCACCGCTGTCTCGCTGAACAGGACCGTCCCCTCCCCCGAGTTCGGCCAGCCCGTCTACTTCGTCGACTTCGTGCTCGAACCCGACGTGACCTACACCCTCCGGCTGGCGAAGGTCGGCGTCGGCACGGGCGTCAGCTCGCGCGAGAACGGCGCGTACCTCGCTCCCGTTGGGAGCACGACGAGACAGACGCCGACCGGCGGGTCCGAGACGCTGACCGTGCAGGTCCGCGACCGGTACAACAACCCCGAGAGTGGCGTGACGGTGAACGCGACGGTCGTGAGCGGCGGCGGCAGCGTCTCGCCCGCCCAGACCGAGAGCGACGACGCCGGCACCGCGACGGTCACCTACGACGCGCCGAGTTCTGCCGGCACCGCGACGGTCCGGATGAACGTCTCGACCAGTCCGCGGTCGTGGGAGCTGGTCAACTTCACCGTGCAGGTCCAGGCCACCGGTGGTGGTGGCGGAGGCGGAGGGAACGGCGCGTACGAAGTCGAGTGGCAGGACCCGTCGGCCCAGACCGGCGTGAGCTGTCCGAGTGGCCCGAACGGGACGTGTTCGGTCGACGGGGCACAGACGACCAGCGTCTCTCTGACGATGGGGACGTCCCCGACCGCCGACGGTGCCAGCGTCTCCTACGCGGTCAACAACACCACGGTCGGCACCATCTCGCCCCAGTCGGGGACCACGGACAACACGGGCGAGGACACGACGACACTGTCGCTCTCTGAGAACAGAACCGTCGTCGTCTACGCGACCAGCGGAGCCGGCGGGGACAGCATCACGCTGGACGTGAGCGACCTGCCCGGCGGTGGCGGCGGGCCGGGTGATACGACGCCGCCAACGCTTGACTCTGCATCCGTCAGTGCGAACCAGGCGAACGGAAACAGTCGGACCGACACGGTGACCTTCGACTACCAGACCAGCGACAACATCGGCGTGCAGAACGTCACGCTGACCGGTGTCAAGACCAGTGACAGTACCGTCCTGTTCGACGACACGACCACCGTCACCGACGCGACCGGGAGAAGCTACTCCTTCAGTAGAATCGACACCAGGAACACCGACATCGACATCACCATCGTCGTCAACGACACGAGCGGGAACTCCCAGACGTGTACCGGCACGCTGACCAGCGACGGGCAGACGATAACGAAGTCCTCCGACATGACCTGCTCGACCTCCCCGAACGTCCAGGCGCTCCCAAGTGTCGCACGGGCGACCACCGGAACCGACGGACCCCACTCGTTCGTGCCCGGCCAGCGGACTCGCGTCGTCCGGGACTGACGAGGAGTCGCCCCAGGTTCGGCGTTCTCGTCGGCAAGAAGGGTTAATACCCTGAATACGCAACCACACGCCAGATGCAGTGGAAGGGGGACCACCGAGCCGTAACTGCGCAGGTCGGGTTCATCGTCCTGTTCGCGTTTCTCGTCCTCGCGGCGACCGCCTGGCAGGTCTCGGTCGTCCCCGACCAGAACACCGCGGTCGAATACAACCACAACCAGCAGGTCCAGGACGACCTCCAGCGCCTGCGCAGCGCCCTCCTCTCGATGGAGACGGCCCGGAGCGACCAGCAGGTCGCGGTCACGCTGGGCACGACCTACCCCGACCGCTCGATATACCTGAATCCATCGCCCCCCGGTGGCGCGCTCTGGAGCGTCGGTGACGGGAACGTGACGCTGAACGTCTCGAACGCGACGGCGACGGGAGAGACCGGCGACTACTGGGACGGGGGAACGCACACCTACGACACGACCTTGCTCGCCTACCGGCCGAGCTACAACGAGTACCGCAACGCGCCGACGACGTACCTCGACAACACGCTCCTGTACAACCGGTTCGACTCGGCCAACGTCACCCTCGCCTCGCAGTCGCTGGTACAGGGCAAGCGTCTCTCGCTCACGCTGGTCGACGGGACCCTCAGCGTGGCCCAGACTGGCGGCGACTCGTCGGTCCCGCTCCGGCTCGAACCGACCAGCACCTCGACGGAGACCGTCACCGTGACGAACCGGAGCGGCCCCATCACGCTCACCCTTACCTCACGGCTGAACGCGACGGTCTGGAACCGGACGCTCGCCGACGGCGGAGAGCTGGCACTCGCCGGTGGCTACGTCGAACGCGTCGCCGACGCGGGGTCGTTCACCCAGGCCGGCGAACGGTTCCATCGTATCCGGGTCGAACTCGTCCCGAACGAGACGTACCAGTTGCAGGTGACCAAAGTGACCCTGGCTCGGGGCTCGGCGGGCGAGACCGACACCGTGTCGCCTGCCCCCGCCTACCTCACCACGGTCGGCGGGAACGAGACCGTGGTGGCGGAAGGCGACGACACGAGGGTCACGTTCGCGGTCCGCGACCGGTTCGACAACCCGACGAACGGGACGGTGAACGTGACGCTCGACGGCGTCGGCAGCCTCCAGCACGACGGGACAACCGGGACGACGTTCACCGACCTCCAGCCGGACGCCGACGGGGAAGTGACGCTGACCTACGTCGCACCGAGCGACGTGTCGGGGCCGCAGACGGCCGACGTCGACGCGAGCCTGACTGGCGACCCGACCGCCGGCTTCGACGGCGACAGTCCGAAGAACGCCTCCGTCCGGGTGTTCGTCAGCGACTCGGGTGGCGGTGGTGGTGGTGGCGGCGGTGGCGGCGGTGCCTACACCATCGAGTGGGATGGCCCATCGAGCCTGACCATCGACTACGCCAGCCAACAGTCGGTGACGCTCACCAGCCGCATCGTCGAGGGACTGGCGAACCAGCCGGTCGAGTTCGTCGTCAACGACTCTGCACTCGTGTCCGTCCAGTCGAGCGACGGCCAGACGAACGGCTCGGGCGAGGCAACCGTCACGTACGACCTCTCTGGCCCCGGTTCGTTCCTCGCCTACGTGACCAGCGGCGGGAGCGGCGACCGCGTTGTGGTCGACGTCGTCTCGAACCTCGTCCCGAACCTCGTCTGGCAGACCACCGCCGACTGGGACGGAGCGAGCACCGAGTCCGGCGTCGTCCACGAGGACTACGGCGACCACCGTGGCGAGGTGGTCCAACTCGGCAGCGGAGCGAGCGACACCGGCCTCGTCGGGTACTGGCCACTGGACGAAGACAGCGGAACGACGGTCACCGACGCCTCCGGAACCGGGAACGACGGGACTGCGCAGGGTGGCCCTGCACAGGGGGTGAACGGCATCCTCGGCAGCAGCGCGTTCGGGCTCGACGGCGGGAACGACTGGGTTCGCGTCCCCGACAGCCCGAGCCTGGAGACGAGCGACACCGACGCCGTCACCGTCTCCGCATGGGTGACCAAAGACACGGCGCAATCTGGCTGGGTCGCCATCGTGCAACACTCGGACACCTCCTACAATCTCCAGTTCCAGAACGGGGACACGCCAGCGTTCACCATCTACGACTCGACCTGGCACACTGCGAGCGATAGCCAGTCCGTCCAGACGGGCCAGTGGTACCACCTCGTCGGGACCTTCGACGGGTCGACGGTCCGCCTGTACGTCGACGGTCGGCTGGTCGACACCGCGAGCGCGAGTTACATCGACAGCGGCAGCGGTTTCGACCTCGGCATCGGCTCGAACGTCGACACCGGTGGGCGCTACCTCGACGGCGACGTCGACGAGGTACGGGTGTACGACCGTGCCCTCTCGGCGAGCGAGGTACGGGCGCTCTACAACGGGACCGCCCCAGCAGGGAGCGGCGAGTGGCGCGGAAGCATCACGACCGACTGGCGGACCTTCGACGACCCGGTCGACCCCGGCACTGTCGAACTGGAGAACGCGAGCGCACTCGTCCCCGGGAGCACGACCGCAGCCGTCGTGGTCCAGTCCGACACGAACGGCGACGGGATTCCCGACGAGCAGAGCGGGACCGTCTCGCTCGCGGACGGCGTCTCGGACTACACCGTCCCGAACGGGACGCTCACCCAGACGACCGACCGGTACCGCCTTCGGGTCACGCTGACGTCGACCGACCCGACCGTGACGCCCTGTTTCGCCGGTACCGCGCTCTCCGCGGACGACGACAGCGCCACCGTCGTCGGAACCGGCGACTGTCCGTCACTGAACGGCGCGCCAAGCCCGCAGTTCGAGGTGACACCGACTCCCCCGAAGACCCAGGAGACCATCACCTTCGACGCGTCCACGAGTACCGACTCGACGGGGGCCATCGCCAGCTACGAGTGGGACTTCGACGACGACGGGACCTACGACGCGACGGGCGCGACCGTGACCCGGACCTACGCGGACAACCGCACCATCGACGTCACCCTGCGCGTGACCGACGACCTCGGCGCGAGTGCGACCACCACGAAGACGGTCGTCGTCCAGAACCGCGACCCGGTCGTCTCGTTCACTCACTCACCGACGAACCCGAAGACGGGCCAGCAGGTCACCTTCGATGCGGGCAACAGTACCGACGCCGACGGCTCTATCGCCGAGTACCGCTGGGAGTTCGGCGACGGGACGACAGTGACGACCGTCAGCGCGACGACCACCCACACCTACACTGACGACGGGGCCTATCAGGTGAACCTCACGGCGGTCGACGACGACGGTGCGACGAACGCGACGAACGCGACCGTGACGGTCGAGAACCGGCCGCCGGATGCACACTTCTACTACACCGATGGGATGCCCGCCCCCGGCGAGTCTATTTCGTTCCAGAACCTGTCGAGCGACCCAGATGGCGACGTCAGTATCTCCTGGGACTTCGGTGACGGGACGACGAGCACCGCAGACGACCCGTCGCACAGCTACGCCAGTGCAGGCACCTACACCGTGACGCTCACCGCGACCGACGACGACGGCGCGACCGACACCGAGTCCGTGCAGATACAGGCGCTTTCGCCCGTCGTGGTGAACGAGTACGAAGAACTCGGCGGCAGCAGTCAGGCACTGTTCGAGACCGACATGGAGCGCAACCGCCTGAGCCAGACCGGCTTCTCGACCAACGACGGGACGCAGGCCGGCGTGAACGAGATGACCGCGAACTCGCCCACCCAGTCGGCCTACCTCGAGGGTGGCGGTGTCTACCTCCTCTCGAATGCCATCGACGCCTCCGGGACGGCCTCGCTCAAGTTCTCGTACTGGGTCCAGCGGGGGACCGACAGCTTCAGCAACTACCCGGAGTCTGGCGAAGACCTCTACGTCTACTACTACGGGTCGTCCGGCCAGTGGCAGATACTGGAGACGTACTCCGGTGGTGGGACGCCGGGAGAGGAGTTCGACGAGACGCTGGTACTCCCCGCGGACGCTCGTCACGCCAACCTTCGCGTGCTGTTCTACCACGTTAGCGGGAGTGGGAGCGGCTTCGATTACTGGCACATCGACGACGTGAGCGTGACCGAACCGAACTACGTCGAGTTCGTGACGACCGAGCACGGGGCCGACGTCTCGGACTTCGAGTATCGGGTCACGAAGTCCAGTAGCGGGGCCGCATCCGCCCAGCTCGTCGGCGGAGACGCGAGCGCGGAGGGGACAGTCCTCGGCACCCCCGGACTGGTCGACGGGTCGAACGAGGACTGGAAGGTCGAGGTCGTCGACCGCCAGACAGGGACGGTCGTTGACTGTCTGGCCGGTGGTCCGACGTACCAGAGCGACTGCGGGTTCAGCGTCACCGACGGCTCGCCCGGGACGGTCCACTACCGGAGCGTCGACAGCGATACCGATACGGCCACCGACTGGACGACCGGTTCGCGGACCGTCGAAGCCCTCAATTCCGGACAGACCGGTGACTTCCGGACCGGCGTCGGCTGGCAGACCAAGCTGGACGAGAGCTTCGAGGGCGGGACCCTGCCGGCCGGATGGACCGGCGACGCGAACACGTACGTGACGACAGCGACGGCGAGTGACGGTTCGTACTCGCTGGTCCACAACGCGTCGGCCGGGAGCGTCGTCTCACCGACGGTCAACACGAGCGGTGCGAACACGGTCACGGTGTCGTTCTGGCTCCGCCGTGGCGGGTCGTTCGGGGGGAGCGAGATGCCCGACGCGGCAGACGGCGACGACCTCGTGGTCGAGTACCGGGCGAGCGACGGGACGTGGCAGTCGGTGACGGCCACGTACCCGGGCGGTCCGCCGGCCGGGGAGCAGTTCCGCGGCGTCTTTACGCTCCCGGCGACCGCGGCACACGACTCGCTCGCGGTGCGGTTCCGGCAACTGAACGGGGCGGGTGACACGTGGGACTACTGGCACATCGATTCGGTCCGCATCCGGACGAAGGGCGGGAACGCGACGACGGTCCCGCGGCTGGTGTTCGATGGCGCCGCCCGGATACTGGGAACTGAGAGCGGTCGGGTCACTGTCCCCCACGGGTCTGTCGGCGGCCAGACGACACCCGTGGCAGGGTCGCTGTCGTCGGCCGGCGCGACGACCGGACGTCCGCCAACGGCAGTAACCCGAATGTGGCCAGCCGATTCCAATCGGGCAGTCAGCTGGTATTGACGTTCTCTCCCCCGGAAGTTCGACGATACTCCTCAGCTCCTCGAACCGGAAACCGAACTCGAGTGATGGAGGCCGGGAGAGCGTGCCGTACGGATACGGGAGGGCGCTGTCGTCCTGTTCGCGTTCGTCGTCGTTCGGGGGATTTCTTCGACACACGTCGAACTCGCAGTCGACAATATCATATAGAACCGACACGCAAACACTGGTATCATGACCACCGTCGGAATCGACGCCGTCGAGATCTGGACTGGGAAGCTCAAACTGGACCTCCCCAACACGTTCGCGCCGGAGAAGGGCGAGGACCCGGGGAAGTACACGAAAGGGCTCGGACTGAACGCCTCGTCGTTCCCCGATTCCTACGAGGACATCGTGACGATGGGGGCAAACGCCGCCAAGAAACTGATGGACCGAAAGGGGCTCGAACCGGACGACATCGGTCGCATCGACGTCGCCACCGAGTCCTCGTTCGACAACTCGAAGCCGATTTCGACGTACATCGCAGGCTGCCTCGAACAGGTGTACGAAGGTGACTTCCACCACGCGAACAAGGGCGAGCGCAAGTTCGCCTGCATCGCGGGCACACAGTCCATCGACGACGCCTACAACTGGATTCGCGCGGGTCGCAACCGCGGCCGCGCGGCGCTCGTCATCGCGACCGACACCGCCCTGTACGCCCGGGGCGACGCCGGCGAGGCGACCCAGGGCGCGGGCGCGGTCGCAATGCTCATCGACGAGGACCCGGACCTCGTCGAGCTCTCGACCGAGCAGGGCTACGGTTCCGCCGACGAGACGGACTTCCTCAAGCCCAACCAGCAGTTCCCCAGCGTCGACGGCAAGCGCTCGGTGAAGGTGTACCTCGCCCGGATGCGCGAAGCTCTGGAGGACTACGAGTCCGTCGCGGGCAAAATCCACCCCGACGACTTCGCCTACGGACCGTTCCACACCCCGTTCCCGGGCATGGTCCGCAAGGCCGCCCTGCTCGCGTACCGCCACATCATCCGCGACACCGAGGTCGAGGACGAACTCGCCGACGAAATCGGCCGCCAGCCGCGCCAGGAAGCGTTCGACGACGACGACGCGTTCACCGAGGCGCTGCGTGAGTACATGGACGCCCTGAAGGGTACCGAACAGTACCAGGACTGGTACGGTCGCACCATCGAGCCGACACTCGGCATCTCCCGCGAGGTCGGCAACTGGTACACCGGCTCGGTCCACATCGCCCGCGTCTCCGCGCTCAAACACGCCGCCGAGAAGGGTGAAGACCTCGAAGGCAAGCGCCTCCTCGTCGGCTCCTACGGCTCCGGTGCACAGGCCGAGATACACGCCGAGACGGTCCGCGAGAACTGGCTCGAAGAGATCCAGGCGCTCGACGTCGACGAGCAGATAGACGCCCGCTACGACCTCTCGTGGGACGAGTACGAGGAGGTCCACGACCGCCACAACCACGAGAAGGACAAGGAACTGGAAGAGTTCACCGCGCCCCAGAACGAGTTCGCCTTCGACGGCTGGGGCCGCATGGGCGAGCGCAAGTACCGGTACGTCGAGTAACGCGAGCCGTTTTTTCCGTCTCCACACGGTCCGAGACCATACGCAATCTATACCGATACCCCAGCGAAAACTCCGGCAGATGGTGGTTCGACCGACGCGGCGAGGACTGGGTATCCTCGTCGCCGTCGTGCTGGTGGTGGGTGTACTGACGAGTGTGACCATCGTGGTCGTCGCGGACGACGACGAGACGGGCCTGCTCGAAGGCGGCAAGGACCTCGCGAGGGACCTCGGCCTCGTCGGGAGCGAGACGGTGACGAAGATTCGTGACGGGCTACTCCTCGGTGACGACCCGGCAGGTGCGACGGCCCGGCCAGCCCCGGACCGCGACGGCGACCTGCTCGCGGATTCGTGGGAACGGGCCGGCGAGATGCCCGACGGCACGCCGCTTCCGGGTGCCGACCCCGACCGCAAGGACATCTACGTCCACGTCAGCTACGGCTCGAACGTCGAGCGCCTGACCCAGTCCGAGAAGATTCGGCTCCAGCGCATCTGGGCGGAGATGCCGGTGTCCAACCCCGACGGTTCCACGGGTATCGACCTGCACATCGTCGGGGCCGAGCGACTGGACCACGCGGTGACGGTCGAATCGGTCGACGCCGAGGCGGTCCGTGAACACTACGCCCCCGAACAGGTGGGCGGTGGGTTGTGCACCTACTACGGCGTCACGGTCGGCGAACTCGACGCGGGCCGGTACCTCGGCCTCGGGGACGCGCCGGGCTACGCGAGCGTGGTCCACCGTGACGCCCCCTGGTACGCCCACAACGGGACCGGCGTCGCAGGGGTGGTGACGCACGAACTGCTCCACAACGTGGTCGGTCGTATCGGCGAGGACGGCCACACCAGCGAGGGCTGGCTGGCCGCCGACCAGGACGGGCCGCGTGACTTCCTCTCGGAGGCGAGCCAGGCGAAACTGAACGAGACGGGCTTTACCTTCCCAGACACGAATCACGGCTACTACTACCGACTCTGTACTGGACAGAACCAGACGACCGACGAGTGAGGACTACTCGTCCCCGTCCGAGCGCTCGGCACGGAGGACCGAGTCCGTCACGTGGACCGTGACGGCGGTGTCGTCGCTGGAGACGACGAACCGGTAGTCGCGGGTGAACCCGCTCGGGAACGAGAACGGGTCGGCGTCACCAGGGAGCGGGACCGTGACGTGACAGGTACACGATTGCACGTCGACGGTGGCCTCGTCGAACCCGACGACGTCGAGTTGGCTGTCGGTGACGGTGAGGTGTGCGCCGTCGGTGGCGCGGTGGACCGTGCTCCCGGACCGGTGGGAGACGTTCCGCAGGTCGACGGTCGCGCGGTCGGCGTAGGCGAGCGTCGTTTCGGGGACGGTGGCGAACGCGACGGTCTCGGCGGCGAGACGACCCTGGCCGCGGACGGCGATAGCTGGGTCACTGTCCGCCTTCGACGTGTTCGCGGCTTTTCGGTCGGCGTCGCCGGGGAGTTCGACGACCGAATCCTCGAGGACGAGCGAGCCCTCGTCGGTGACGACGATGTCCCCCGTCACGACGAGGTGGACCGACTCGTACCGGGTCCGGGTCGTCACGACGAGGTCACCCTCGTGGTGGATGGTCCGGGTCGGGTCCGGCGTGGCAGTCGGGCCGACTGCGCCCGCAGCGTCGTCGGTTCCAGTCGCTGCGGTCTGGGTGATGGGAACCGGGTCGTCCGCATCGGGGCCCACCGTCGAGAGGGAATCCGTGCTCACGCCGTAACTCGTCGCGCTGCACCCCGCGAGCATCACCAGCACGGCGACGGTCAGCAGGGTGGCCAATCGACCTCGCATCTCGCCTTCGAATCGGTGAGTATCTGACGTAAACACTACGGCCGACCGAGAACCACGCATATACCTCTACCGGCCGATGTCTCGGGTGTTCAAGGTTTCTTTCCCCAATCCGCGAGCATAGAACAAATGCTGCCGAAGCCCCTCTCTCTGGGTATGTCTACAGTATCCGGCCGATTCGACATGGACAGGGTTTCGAACGCGGACGTGAGCGTCCTCTTGCTCCGGCTCGGTGTCGGCCTCATCATGCTGGTCCACGGGTTCGGGAAGCTCACCGGGGCCGGACCAGCCGGCTCCGGTATCGACCGGTTCGCGCTCGCACTGGTCGAACTCGGGGTGCCAGCACCCGTCCTGACCGCGTGGCTGGTCGGGTTCGCGGAGACCATCGGCGGCCTGCTGGTGCTCGTCGGCCTGTTCAGTCGCATCGGAGCGGCGGCAATCGCGGTCGTCATGACCGGGGCCGTCCTGCTCGTCCACCTCCCGAACGGCTTCGTCGTCTCGAACGGCGGCTACGAGTTCGCCCTGTTGCTCCTGCTCGCGTCGGTATCGCTCGTGTTCACCGACCCGGGGAAGTACTCGGTCGCCCACTGGCTGGCCGAGCGTGAGGAGGAGAAGGCAGCGCGGCCGGCGGCCTGAGTGTCGTCTCGTCGGCTCTCAGGGCAGTTCGCGCAGCGCGTCGACCATCTCTTCTGCGGGTTTCTGCGTCACTGCGAGCGAGAAGCCGTCGGCACGGGCGAGCTTCGAGGCGTGTCGCCAGAGGTCGTCCTCCTCGATGCCGTGGAGAACCACGGCGTTGGGCGTGGGCGTGACGACGCGCATCGCGACCAGTGGAGACTCCCCTCGCGTGATGTCGGTGAAGACGAGCGCCCGCGAGGTCGACTGGCCGTAGAGTCGGTAGAACTCCTCCGAGGAGAGGCGGGTGATGGCCGCGATGGAGTTGATGACGGTGTGCCCCGAGATGTTCCGTTCCTCGGCGGCGTGGACCTCTGTCGCGTCGATGGCGTCGTAGAAGCGCGACAGGGGGATGGTCGTCGGGTACTCGCGCAGGTCGCGGACGATGTCGCTCTCGAACCCGGCCGAGAGCACCCGGGCGTACTGCCGGATGTGGTTACCGCCGCGGGCCTCGTCGATGTCGAGGAGGGCGTTCACCATCCGGCTCACGACACCGATACCGGGGTTCTCGCGTCGGCCGCTCTCGTAGTCGGAGATGACCGACGAGGAGACGTCGAGGTGTGCCGCGAGGTCGGTCTGGGACACCCCGAAGTCGGTGCGCCACTTCCGCAGCGTCGCGCCAGGGTCGTCCGAGAGGGTCACCTCGCCGGCGATCTTGGTCGCCAGGTTGTGGCGTGGACTGTCACTCATCGTCACGGAATGGAGTGACACCGGGCAAAAACGTATCGAACCCTCCCTTCGACGAACGACGAACCACGAGGGATTTTACCGTGGGTATCGATACCGTCTCCTATGCCCTCGACCGTCGTCCACGTCGCACTCGCCGCCCTCGTCGCCTGCGCGCTCCTCGGCCCCGCGTTCTCCGCCCGGGCCCTCGTGGCCGTGATGGCACTGACGGCGTTCGTGGACCTCGACGTGTTCCTCGGGTTCGTCCTCGTGGGCGCCCACCGGGCCGCCTTCCACACGCTGCTGCTTCCGGTCGTCCTCGGCGGTATCCTCGCCTACGACCTGTTCGCCGACCGCCCCTCGCGGCTGGTCCGGCGATTCGGACCACAGGCACCCCGTATCGCTGCTGTGGCCATCGTCGGCGTCGTGTTCGGGGCCATCGGCCCCGACCTGATGACCAACGGTGTGAACGTGTTCTGGCCGCTCCACGACCAGTTCTACGCGCTGACCGGGAAACTCCACCTCTCGGACCAACAGGGTATCGTCCAGACGTTCGTGGAGTTCGAGAACGGCGAGCCGACGAAGAAGGTCGCGAAGGGGTCGACGAAGGAGGTCCAGTACTACACCGGTGTCGACACGAACCCGGACCGGTCGGGCGAACCGGTCACCCGCGAGCGCATCTTCCCGCTCGTCGACACCGGCGTCCAGCTCCTGCTCGTCCTCACGGCCGGGTTCGTCTCGGCGGTGCGGCTGTGGGACGAGCGCTGAGGTCGGCGGCCGTCCCGCGACGAACGAAACGGTGAGGATGCCACCTGCTGAAGGAGGCCTATGACCAGACCGTACGATTCCGACACCGACGCCGAGGCGCTGTGGGAACTGAAGCGTGGCTTCGAACTCGGACTCGGCTCCGGAACTGGCGGCGACGAGAAGCAAGCGAAGTACGAGGAGAAACTGGACGACGACTACCGCGATGCGTGGCTGGACTGGGTCGCGCGGTGTGTGGCCGACGACGAGCGGTGCGTGACGGTGGCGGTAGACGAGGAAGACGAACTCGCCGGCTACGTGTTCGTCCTGCCCTCCCGGTTCGCGTTCATCTGGGACGCCGCGGTCCTGAACGAGATTTACGTCCGGCCCGAGTACCGGGGAACCGGGGTCGCGGACGACCTGATGGCCGCCGCGGTCGACCTCGCACGCGACCAGGACCTGCCCCTCGAGAGGCTCGTTCTCGACGTCGACCGCGAGAACGACCGCGCGAAGGCCTTCTACGACCGGTACGGGTTCGAACACTGGGGCGAGATGGTCGCCCGGAAACTCTGAGAACCCGTCCTCAGGAGAGGCGGTGCGCGACGATGCCGCCGATGCCACCGCAGATGACCGGATAGACGACCCCGGCGACGACCGCGGCGTTCACCAGGGGCACCGACAGCGAGGTGTCGCCCGAGTAGGTGAACGCGAGCGCTCCGACCACGATGGGGACGAGGTACCCGGCGGTGACGAGTGCGCCGGCCAGCGCCGCGTCCGAGAGGTCGTTTTCGACACCGCTCGTCCGCGCCGCGATGAACCCGGCGACGACCAGAACGAGCGGGACCACGACGTACGTCGCTTCGACGAGCCCGCCGCCGGCGAGGTCGACGAGGTTGAACGAGCCACTGGACAGCGGGCCCTCGTACTGTAACTCGACGAAGTGGCCGTTGAACAGGACCATCCCGGTCGCCTTCCACGCCGCCACGTTGTCCCGGACGGCGGTGACGATGGCCTGTTCCAGTACCTGGCCCAGCGAGTCCGGCCGTGGGAGTTCGGACTGGGTCCACAGCACGAACGTCACCAGGTAGCTCGCGAGGAACGCACCGACACCCGCGACGGCACTCCTCGCGACTGCGGCCGCGTCGAGGGCCGCGTCCTCGTCGCCGAAGGTCGCGGCCATGCTATTGTCGGTCGACATGATAGTTCTTGTTTCCCGCTCGTCCGGTAAATCCCTTCGGTAAACGAGCGGTTCGTTGTATCTGCCAAAGACATGTGTCACCAACACAACAGGATGGGCAGAGCCGGTGTTGAAGTCCGGTCACCGTGTACACTCACACTTCACTCACGCACACCTGTCAGCTCCACTACTTTAATGTGCTTCAGATTACGTATAACACCGTTCGGTCCGTCGCTTCGAGTGACGCATGACGGAGTACCAACTTCCGCCGCTACCGTACGACTACGACGCACTCGAACCGCACATCTCCGAACAGGTCCTCACCTGGCACCACGACACCCACCACCAGGGCTACGTCAACGGGTGGAACGGCGCCGAGGAGACGCTCGCCGCGAACCGGGACGCCGGTGAGTTCGGTGACTCGCCGGGTGCCATCCGCAGTGTCACCCACAACGGCTCCGGCCACGTCCTCCACGACCTGTTCTGGCAGAGTATGAGCCCCGAGGGCGGCGACGAGCCCGAGGGCGACCTGCGAGAGCGCATCGAGGCCGACTTCGGCTCCTACGACGCCTGGGAGGGCGAGTTCCGCGCCGCCGCCGGGAACGCCGGTGGCTGGGCACTGCTCGTCTACGACTCCTTCAGCAACCGGCTCCGAAACGTCGTCGTCGACAAGCACGACCAGGGTGCGCTCTGGGGCTCTCACCCCATCCTCGCGCTCGACGTCTGGGAGCACTCGTACTACCACGACTACGGCCCGGCCCGCGGCGACTTCGTGGATTCGTTCTTCGAGGTCGTCGACTGGCGCGAGCCGAGCAGTCGCTACGCGGACGCGGTCGCCGCCTTCGAATAAGGTCTCCGCACCCTTCGGCCCGCTATCCCCGCGCTCGATTTTCAACCGCCAACCCGTCGACGTGACGCCGTGGGCATCACACGCGGTCGTCCCGGCGGGCAGTCATCCCCTGTTCTCACCCGTGAAATCGCACGTCAGGCTCGACGTCGCTCGCCTCGTAATCCTCGCGGGTGATGCTGTACTGGACCACGTCGTGTGGATCGCCGTCGATGACGTGCCCGTTACGGAGTACGGCGTCGCGCTGGCCGTTCCAGCGGTCGATATACTTCCCGATGGCTCGCCTCGACTGCTCGTTCGCGACCGTGTGACTCACCGAGACCACGTCGAGGTCGAGACGGTCGAAGGTCAGGACGACGAAGGCGTCGGCGCGTTCGCCGGAGTAGCCACGGCCCCAGAACGGCTTGCGCAGGCCGAAGGTGAAGTACGCGGTCCGGCGGTCCCAGATGGCGAACAGCTCGGCTTCGCCGGCTGGCTCCCCGGCACCGTCTTCACCGGGTTTCGGGCGGACGACGTAGGTCCCGGCGTTCCCGCTATTCCAGCGGTCGGTCCGCGAGGCGAGGAACTCGCGGGCCTCCTGCGGGTGTTCGAAGGGCTCGATGGGGATGTGCTCGAACGCCTCGGGATTCGCGTTCTCGGTGTTCATCGGTTCGTACCGCTCGAACACGTCCGTCGAGTCGGGCGACTCGTGGACGAGATTCAGGCGCTCGGTCTCGATTCTTTCGGGGAAGAGGTCGGTCATGGTCAGTCGTGGATGGTCAACGCGACGGCCACGTTCGCGGCCTCGTACTGTTCGCGGGTGATGCTGTAGCGGTGGACGCTCGCGGGGTCGTCGCCGTGGGTCTGCAGGTTGCGGAAGTGGCCATCGTGCTGGCCACCCCACCGGCCCACGTACTTCTCGATGGCGCGTTTCGACTGCTCGTTCTCGTCGAGCACCGTCACGGCGACGAGATCGAGGTCGAGGCGGTCGAACGCCAGCGTGACGAAGGCGTCGGCGCGCTCGCCGGAGTAGCCCCGGCCCCAGAACGGCTTGCGGAGCCACATCCCGAAGGTGACGCTCCGTCGGTCCCAGTCGGGGTGGAGGCCCGCGGTACCGGCGAACTCGCCCGCCCCGTTCTGGTCGGCCTTCGGGTACAGGGCGTACAGTTTCCCGTCGCCCGCGTCGGCCTGCTCGCCCATCGCCCGGACGAACTCCCACGTCTCTTTCGGCGTCTGGTGGGGCTCCCAGGTCATGTACTGGGTCGCCTGCTCGATGCCCTCCTCGGTCGAGTAGTACGGGTAGACGTCGAGGGTGTCGACGGTGTCGAGCCCGACGCGCTCGAAGCGCAGGCGGTCCGTCCCGAAGCTGTCGGGGAACAGGTCGCTCATCCCTCGAACCCGTCCTCGTGGACCGTCAGGTCGACAGCAATGTCGGCCTCGTCGTACTGGTCGCGGGTGATGGTGTACCGGTGCAAGTCCCGCGGCTCGTCGTCGAGGACGACCCAGTTCCGGAGGATGCCGTCGTACTGGCCGCCCCACCGCTCGACGTACTTCTCGATGGCGCGCTTCGAGGCGTCGTTCTCGTCGGTGTGGGCGGCCGCGACGAGTTCGAGGTCGAGGTGGTCGAACGCGAGGTCGACCAGGGCGTCGGCGCGCTCGCCGGAGTAGCCTCGCCCCCAGAACGGCTCGCGGAGCCAGATGCCGAGACGGGCGGTGCGGCGGTCCCACAGCGGGATGAGCGAGGCGACGCCGGCGAACTCGCCCGCGCCCTCCTCGCCCTCCCTGGGGAACATCGCCCAGTTCGCCCGGTCGGCCTCGGTCCACTTCTCCTCGCTCTCCGAGAGATAGTCGAGGGTGTCCTTCGGCGTGTGGTGTTTGGACTTCGAGATGTGTTCGGCGGTGTCGGCGAAGCCCGGCTGGCCCATCACCTCGTACAGCTCGAACACGTCGACCGCCTGATCGAGGCGCTCGTAGCGGAGGCGCTCGGTCTCGAACGCAGTGGGGAACAGGTGCATGTCTCGCCGGTTCTCGTGGGAGTACAAAAAGCGTTCTCGGGGTGTGACACGTCCTGGCTCGGTAAAGGTGGCCGTCGGCCACCCTACTATCTTGGTGGCTTTCGCCACCCTACGTCACGAACAGCCGGTCCCGGGCCGCCTCACAGGCGGTCCGGAGCGCGTCGTCGCGGGCGCAGGCGTCGACCCAGTCGAGGAAGTCCAGTTCGCCGGGGCCGCCGAGGTACCCGAGGGCGTACACTGCCTCGCGGACGGTCCGGCGGTCGTGGCGAGTTGGGTCGGCGTACCACCTGACGACGACAGCCGGGTCCGCCAGCAGGTCGGGGACTTCGCCGTGGGTCTCGCTTGCCGCCTCCGCGGCCGCCTGGAGCGACGCCTGGACGTCGTAGCCCGCACGGGAGAGGTAGTACAGTCCGACGAGGCCGGGGAGAACAGACGGTCCCGTTCCGCAGGCCAGCGCCTCGAACCGGTCCGTCCGGCGTGCACCCAGTTCCGGTGAGGCGAGCGTGAGGTTCGCGAGGGTGATCCCGGCGAGGAACCGAACCGGGTGTTCGGTCTCGCCGTCGAGGACGTCGGTCACCCGGCTGGTGTACGGTTCGACGACGTGGGCGTGCGACCGGGCGAACTCGCGGAGCGCCGAGAGTGCGAGTGCCCGTGAGTCCGGACTCTCCTCGTCGAGCATGGCGACCAGTCGCGGGACGACCACGCCGTCGTCGACCGACAGCAGTGCGTCGGGGCGCTCCCAGGCGAGAGAGGCGATGGCGGCGGCGCTCGCCTGACGAATCGGCGCGTCGTCGTCCGCGAGGGAGGCGACGAATCGCTCTCGGACCCGTCCGTCGATGGTTCCCAGGTGCGTCAGCGCGGTCGTCACCGGGTGGAGGAACTCCCGGGAGACGACGACAGCCCCGCGCTGGGATTCGAACGCCCGGAGCAGGCTCTCCGCGACCGGCCGGACGACGTGTGGGTCGTAGGCGGCGATAGCGGCGAGTCGCTGGGCCGCGTCGGTCGGCAGTTCCTCCGCGTCGAGTCGGTCACCGAGGTCGAACGGCTCGTCGGGGTGAGGTGGCTCGGGCGCGGTACGGGTCGCCTCGACGAATCGCTGCATCGCCTCACGGTGGTGGCCTTCACAGACGTGAAGCGCGACGGCCCCACCGCTCACGACCGAGAGTTCGCGGCGCTCGCAGTGCTCACAGTCCGGGACGGTCGCTTCCACCCACTGGCGGGTGTCGTCGTGGGTCCAGTAGTCGGGCCGGGTCGAAGAACAGAGGTCGGCACCCGCTCGTGCGTACGCCTGCACGAGACGGGTGAGTTCGGACAGTTCGTCGGCGTCGGCCGGGTGGCCGTACTGCGCGAACTCGGGCCGCCACGAGAGCGTCTTCAGGCGGTTCGCGATGCGGTGGAGCGTGTCGTTGTCGAGGTCGCGCTCCACGTTGGTCGCCAGTTCGCGTCGGAAGAACGGCGCGTAGGCGTCACGGAAGGTGACGGCGTCGCTGACGCCGATGGCTGTCGCCGGCGGGTCGAACGACACGGCGGTCGCCGCCGGGAGGTCCCAGCCGGTGTCGAGAGGCATACCGGCGATTCCGCGTCCCCGTGCTTAATCCCTGCGCCCGGCGGTGGCACTCGACGGTTAACTCTCCGTGTGAGCCTCTCGCTTTCCGGCGAACTCGTACGGTTTCATCCGGTAGAACTCGAAGTCGAGCTCCTGTGGGTCGCGGTCGAACGTGTCGACCAGCGGGATGTGGATGTGGCGCATCCGGTCGAGAATCTCTGTGCCGACCGCCCCCTCGGTTATCGAGGAGAGCTGACCGGCGGCGACGACACTCTTCCAGCCGTCGTCCGTGTGGTCGTAGGTGACGAACGAGACGTGCGCGTCCCGGTCGAGCAGGTCCGCCTTCGTGCTGTCGACCCCGAACGCGAGCCTGAAGTAGAACGTCTCCTCCTCGGCGTCGTAGCCGTACGAGACCGGAATCGAGAACGGGGGCTTCTCAGGACCGGCCGACACGGAGATGACGCCTGTCCCGCCCCGTCCGAGGAACTCGTTTCGTGTGTCGTCGTCCATCTGTACGGAACGGATGTCTTCCATGCTGTATGATACCACGTCAGCGCGGAAAAATGTTCGTCGGCTTCCCGGTTCCCGGGACTCGGGACCGGGGGCCGGAAGTGACGTCACTCAGACCGGGTCGGTCGGCAGCTCGTACGGTTCCGGCTGCGCCCCGTCGACGTCGGTGAACTCGTACTCGCGGCCGAGGTCGCCGACCTTGTAGATACCGCCGGTCTTCGAGAACACGTCCTCGTCGGCCGCGAGCGCCACGACGGCCCGGCCCACGAACTCGGGCGAGTGCGTGTCCGGGGGCAGGTCCTCGCCGACCGACTCGAAGGAGTCGACGACCCGTTCCGTCCGGGTGAATCCCGGGTAGACGACAAGCGAGGTCACCCCGTCCGGTTCGAGTTCGTACGCCATCCCCTGGTGCAGGCGGTCGACCGCGGCCTTGGCAGTGTCGTACGGGACACTCCCGCGGAACTTCTCGCCGTCACCCGCGGAGATGCCGACGATGAGGCCCGCCCCTTCCCTGCGCATCATCGGGGCCGCGAGTCTGCTCGTGGTGAAGTGCGCCCGGACGCCCGCGTCGAACATCCGGTCCCAGCGGTCGATGGGCTGTTTCCAGAACGGGAACCCGAAGGTCTCGTCGTGACCTTCGTAGCCACCCCAGACGTTGTTCACCAGCAGGTCCAGCCGGCCCTGTTCGGACTCGATTCGCTCGAACAGTGCCTCGACAGCGTCGTCGTCCGTGTGGTCGCACGCGACCGCGATTCCCTCACCCCCGCGTTCTGTGACGAGTTCGGCCGTCTCCGTCACCGTGCCAGGCATGTCCTCCGTCGTGTCCTCGGCGACGCTTCGACCCGTCACGTAGACGGTCGCGCCTGCTGCGCCGAGTTCTTCCGCGATACCTCGTCCCACGCCGCGGCTCGCCCCGGTGACCAACGCGACGGTGTTCGAGAGGTCTCTCATGGGTGATATACGGTACGTATCGAGAAAAAGCCGTCTCGCAGGTTCCCGTCGTCGCGTCACCGGTCACTCGTCGCCCGGTCGGCTTCCGGTCTCGTCCGCGTCGGTCGATTGCCCGACGCGATTGCGCCGACGAATCGAGCCGTCACGACCAGCCCACCCAGACTCAGGAGGGTGAAGATGACTATCTGTCCGAGCGGGACAGCCTGTCCGTCGGCGAGCATGACGCCGACCATCGCGAGGACGGCCAGCCCGAGAGTGGTCCCCTTCACGAGCAAGACCGCGGTGATGGCGTAGCCCCACGCCCGCCCCTGCCACAGCCAGTACGCCGAGAGCACGAACGCGGGCAGGAAGACCGCGAGGTCGAGCGACTGGATGACCGGCGTGACGAGGCCGATCCCCTCGATAGCCGCTGGCGTGGTACCCGAAAGACTCGCAGGAACCACGTCCGCCAGCCAGAGCGCCCCCACCAGTAGCGCCACGATGACCTGGTAGGCGACCGCGGCACGGACCGAGGTGTCACCGACCGCCCGGCGCAGGCCGTCGGCGTCCAGCCGCACCAGCCCGGCCACGAACGTGAACAGCGTCAGCCCGAACAGCGCCACGTAGCCCAGGTAGAGCGGGTTGAACGCGGTCATCACGGCGTAGGAGGCGTACGTGTACAGCAGGTAGCCCGTGACGCCCAGCCAGACGACGTAGCCCCGGCGCGAGCCGCGAACCACCGCGAAGTACAGTGACACCGCGAGCGTCGGGACAGCCAGCGCGAGCGTCAGGAGGTCCTGCCCGTACAGTTGCGGCAGGAGCGTCTCTGCGTCGCGGTAGAGGTCGGGGACGACCAGACCGGCACCGGCGACGACAGCCGCCAGCACCAGCGTCACGAGCGACGCACCGGCGAGCGGGCGGGACATCGAGACGCGAGCGGTGGGCATCGAATCACCTCGTGGCGGCCGCGTCGGCTTCGCTCTCGTCTGCGACCGTGTCGCTCGTTTCTGTCTCGCCAGCCGCCGTCTCGTCCCCCCTGCCCTCGACGAACTCGGCGAAGCCGACCGCGAACCGGTCGACCGCGTCCCAGTCGGTGTACTCGTAGTCACGCGAGGTGTCCGTGTCGCCGGTCGCCTCACTGGCTATCTTCTTCATCATGACGCGCTTCAGGAACCCGTACTCCGAGTACCGGATGGCCCCGGCGAAGCTGGCGACCCGGTCCGGGTGCCAGTTCGTCTTCTCGACGAACTCCTCGACGTATCTGGCCGCTTCGAGCTGGCGCTCCTCGTCCTCGGCCGCACTCGAGAGGCACACCTGGAAGAACGCCGACGGGCGGGCGGAGAGCGCGAGACGGTTGTCACGGACGAACGCCACGATCTGCTTCTGGTGGGCCCCCATGTGGATGGACGCACCGACCAGAACCGCGTCGAAGGCCGCCACGTCGAGTTCGGGCGGGACGGCCGTGATATCGAGTTCCGTGACCGAATGTCCGCGAGCGGTGAGGTCGTCGGTTATCGCGTCCGCGACCTTCGCTGTCTGTCCTTCACCGGTCCCGTAGCATACGAGGAATTTGGCCATGTCTCTGTCACCAGATATAGATTCGACGTGTCGGACCGAATAGTCGTCTCAGATTCTCTCGTGGTGAGAACGACTCCGCGTGTGATGCACCCGAACAACCGCTATCCGTGATTCTGCCCTAGACGTATTGCATGGTCCGGGCGCACGAGTACGAGAACGAGGAGACGGCACGACTGGTCGCGCTGAGCGACGGCGTCATGGCCATCGCTATCACCTTGCTGGTCCTAGATATCACCGTCCCGACGCTCGAACCGGGGGTGGTAGAGGACGCCCTTCCGGGGCTGGTAATCGGGCAGTGGCACGAACTGTTCGGGTACGTTCTCAGCTTCCTGGTCATCGGCCTCTACTGGGTGCTCCACCGGCGGGCGTTCATCTACGTCACCACCCACGACCACAAGCTGCTGTGGCTCAACCTCGTCTTCCTCTTGCTGGTCGCGTTCCTGCCCTACGCCACCAGCCTGTTCACCACGCATCCGACCACCCGGTTCGGCGTCGTCTTCTACTCCTGCGTGCAGGCCCTCACCGGGTTCTCGCTCGCCCTGCTGTGGCTGTACGCGGCGCGGAAGAACCTCGTCGCAGAAGGACTCGCCTCGTCGCTGGTCCGGCTCCAGACCGCCCGGTTCCTGGGGACGCCAGTGGTCTTCACGTTCGCCGCGTTCCTCGCGCTGGTGGAGCCGGGGCTCGGCATCCTTGCGTGGCTGCTCATCGTCCCGGTCAACGCGTTCTTCGAGATCCGGCTCGCCGGGTCGACCGCCTGACCTGGTGCTCCCGCGGTCCCATGCGACCCTTCGAGTCGGAGACGACCGGACCAGAGCCAGCCCCCCACTCGCCAGCCCCGCGCTCGCCAGGAGAGGCGACGGCCGACAGAGTCGACGGGCAGTAATCTCTCGGAGGAGCCACACACGTCTCTGCGAGAGAGTTCCGCGCAGTAGCATCGTTTCGACGGCGGTACATTCGTCCTCGCGGCCACCTGGCCCGGTGTCGCTCAGCGCACCGCCGCGACCCCGAGCTTACCGATGGCGGCCGCCAGCAGGTAGCCCGCGATGGCCACGAGCACGATGGTCCCGCCAGCGGCGATGCCGTAGGTGTACGAGAGCGTCGTACCCGAGAGCACCGCGACCTGAGCCGCGACGATGGCGAGCACGAGCGACTGGCGGAAGCTCCGGGCGACCTGCATCGCCGTGGCGACAGGGACGACCAGCAACGCGGCGACGAGGATGACACCCATCATCTGCATTGCTCCAACGACCACCAGTGCGGTGAGGACCACGAGCAGGCGGTTCAGCCAGTCCACGTTCACACCGGCGGTGTGGGCCGCCGCCTCGTCGAAGGTGACGTACAGGAGCTTTCGGTAGGAGACGAGGACCACGACGGCGACCACGATGCTCAGGACGACCAGCCGCTCGACGGAGGAGCGGGTCAGCGTCGAGAGGCTCCCGAAGAGGTACTGGCTGATGCCGACCGCGATGCCGCCGCTGGTGAGGCTGATGAGGACCGTCCCGAGGGCGAACCCGCCGGTGAGGACGATGGCCATCGACACGTCGTTGTACACCTCGGTGTGCTCCGAGAGCACCTGGATGAGCAACGCGGCCAGCACAGCGACCACGAGCGCGGAGAGGTAGGGAGAGATGGCCGTCCCGAACGCCTCACCGAGGAACAGACCGACGGCGACCCCGGCGAAGGCAGTGTGGGCGAGCGTGTCGCCGATCATCGACAGTTGCCGGTGAACCAGGAACGACCCGACCAGCGGGGCGACGACCGCGATGCAGACGCCAGCGACGAACGCGCGCTGCATGAACGGGTAGCCGAGCATCTCGGCGAAGAAGCCGAGCAGGGCGGGCTGGAACAGGGACGCGGTGGAGAGTGTGAGGGTAACCATGGTCAGTGGTGGTGGTTGTGGTCGAGCAGCCGCTGGTTCGCGCCGTAGGCGTCCGCGAGGGCGTCGCTCTCGGAGAAGTCGAGCGAGTCCCCGTGGAAGAACAGCGACCGGTTGATGCAGGCGACTGTGGTGGTGTAGGCGGTGACGACGCCGATGTCGTGTTCGACGAGGACGATGGTCAGCCCCTCCGCGTTCAGGTCCCGGAGCAGGTCGTAGAACGCCTCGCGGGACTCGGCGTCGACGCCGACGGTCGGCTCGTCGAGCGCGAGCAGGTCGGCTTCGGCGGCGAGCGCCCGGGCGATGAACACTCGCTGTTGCTGGCCGCCCGAGAGCGTCGAGACGCGGCGGTCCTGCAGGTCAGTGACACCGACCCGGTCCATGGCCGCCGCGACTGCCTCGCGGTCCGTCGGCCCGAATCGTCCCAGTCCGACGTGGGGGTACCGACCCATTCTGACGACCTCGCGGACCGTGATGGGCATCCCGCTTGCGGTCCCGGTCGTCTCCTGGGCGACGTAGCCGACTCTGGTCCCGTCGGAGAAGGTGTGTACCGGTTCGCCGAACAGTCTGACCTCGCCACTGTCGGGTCGGGCCAGCCCGAGCACGAGGCGGAGCAGGGTCGTCTTTCCCGACCCGTTCGGCCCAACGAGTCCGAGGAACTCGCCCGCCTCGACGCTCAGCGAGACGTCCTCGACCGCTGGCTGTCCCCCGTAGCCGAAGGTCACGTCGGTGAGTTCGACGACGCTCATTCGGCTCCCAGCGCCTTCGCCAGTGACGACAGGTTCACGTTCTCCATCACGTCGACGTAGCCCCAGCCCTGCTCGTGCCACTCGTCGGTGAGGCTCGGAACGGGGGTCAAGGGCAGGACCTCGGCCGCGTCGGTCTCCGCGACGAGCTGGTTCGCCGCCCGGTCGGATTCGAACATCGGCGCGAGCACGTACTCCACGTCGTGCTCGTCAATGACGGCCTGGGCGCGCTTGATGTCCTTCGGGGTGGGCGTCGCGTCCGGCGCGAGCCCGGTCAGCGCCTCGACGTGGAAGTCGTAGCGGTTTCCGAGGTACCGGAAGGAGTTGTGGCCCGCGACGAGGACGGTGTCGGTCGTCCGGTCGGCCAGTCGCTCCTCGAACGTCGCGTCCATGGCCGCGAGGCGGTCAGCGAACGCCTCCGCGTTCTCCGCGTAGGTGGCCTCGTTGTCCGGGTCGACCTGTGCGAGGCCGTCGGCGATCGTCTGGACCGCCCGGGACGCCCGGTCGGCGTCCAGCCAGAAGTGCGGGTCCGCCGCGCCGTGGTCGTGTTCGTCGTGGTGCTCCTCGTCGTGGTGCTCTTCGTCGTCGTGACCGTCTTCCTCGTGGCCGCCGTCGGCCGACAGCAGGTCGATTCCTTCCCAGGCCTCGACGACCGTCACAGCCGCCCCGTCGTCGCGGACGTTCCGGACCAGCTTGTCGGCCCAGGGCTGGAACCCCTCGCCGACGTAGACGAAGGCGTCGGCCCGGAGTACCTTCCGCTGGACGTCGGGAGCCGGCTCCCAACCGTGGCCGTGCTGGCCGAACGGGACCAGGTTGTTCACCTGTACGTCGTCCCCCGCCACGTTGCTCGCGAAGTCCGAGACCACGAAGAACGAGGACTGGACCGTCGTCCCGCCGTCGTCCCCGGACCCGGTCGTCACGGACCCGAGACAGCCTGCGAGGGCTGCTGTCGCTGCTGCGCTCCCGAGAAGGACGCTTCGTCGCGTCGTTCGTTCCATGTTACTAACTGAATCTGTACCGTTAATAGCTCTTGTTAATCTAGAATTAGATATTAACAAGCCGTGGGCAGCAGCCCAGTGGGCGCGATGGCCGCTCCGCAACCACTAAACGCGGCTCACACCAACCACCGTGCAATGGCTGACTGGACCGAAAAGTACCGCCCACAGACCCTGTCGGAGGTCCGGGGGAACGACAAGGCCCGCAAGAGCCTGAAGCAGTGGGCCGACTCGTGGGACGACCACCGGCAGGCCGCCATCCTCCACGGCTCGCCGGGGGTCGGCAAGACCTCCGCGGCACACGCGCTGGCCAACGACATGGGGTGGCCGGTGATGGAACTGAACGCGAGTGATTCTCGAACGGCGGACGACATCAAGCGCTTCGCCGGGCGCGCGTCGCAGAACCAGACGCTCGGCGGGGGCAGTGGCGGCCGTCAGTTGCTCATCGTGGACGAGGCCGACAACTTTCACGGAAACAGCGACTACGGCGGCTCGCGCGAGGTGACCCGCATCGTCAAGGAGGCGAACCAGCCCATCGTCCTCATCGCGAACGAGTTCTACGACATGAGCAACAGCCTCCGGAACGCCTGCGAGGACATCCAGTTCCGGGACGTCTCCAAGCGCTCTATCGTTCCGGTGCTCCGTGACCTCTGCCGGAAGGAGGGCATCGAGTACGAACAGGAGGCGTTGCAGAAAATCGCCGAGAACACGAGTGGGGACCTGCGCTCGGCCGTCAACGACCTGCAGGCGCTCGCCGAACAGGGCCAACGCCTGACCGTCGACGACGTGGTGATGGGCGAGCGCGACAAGACCGAGGGCATCTTCGACTTCCTCGACGACGTCATCAAGCACAAGGGCGCACAGGAGGCGCTGTACGCGGCCTACGACGTGGACGAGACGCCCGACGACCTGCTGAACTGGGTCGAGGACAACGTCCCGAAGGATTATCGGGGCGACGAACTCGCCGACGCCTACGGCTACCTCGCGAGGGGAGACACCTGGCTCGGGCGGGTGCGCTCGACACAGGACTACTCGTTCTGGCGCTACGTCACCGACAACGTCGCTGCGGGCGTTGCGGCCTCGCGCCAGCACGACCACGGTGGGTGGACCCGCTACGGGCCGCCGAGCTACTGGTCGAAGCTCGGTCGCTCGAAAGGCACGCGAAAGAAACGCGACGCCATCGCCCGGAAGATCGCCGAGAAGGGCGGGTTCAGCATCTCGACGGCGCGACGCGACGTGATGCCGTTCCTGGCGACGATGACCCACCACTGCAAGCCCCGTGACCTGACCGTCCAGATGGCGGCGGTGTACGAGTTCGACGCCGCCGAAGTGTCGTTCATCACGGGCAGCGGAGAGAGCACCAACAAGGTGCAGGACATCGTCGCGGACGCCGAGGAACTGCGCGAGACCGTAGCCGTAGAACACTCCGGCGGCGCGTTCGAGGGCTTCGCGAGCGACTCGACACGAAACGGAGCAGACACAGCACAGGAGGCCGACGGTGGCCACTCAGCGGACCAGGAGTCGTCGACCGACGGCCAGCAGACCCTCGGTGAGGAGAATTCCGCTGACACGTCCGAGCCGGCGGAAGAATCGGAGGACGACGACGCAGAGACGGACGACGGCCAGTCTGGACTTGACGACTGGATGTAGCGTTCGAACATAGTTAAACTTCGAAGGTGTTCTGCGGTGAAAATATCGCAAGACTCAAGTCTTCCAAATCCTGTTTTTCGTGTAGTTTTCCGATGAAACGCCCGCTTCTTGCGCTGACGTTGGCCCTCATGCTCCTGGTGGCTGGCTGTAACACCACCGACCAGGGAACCTCGACGACCGTCGAAGGAACCGAGGTTCCGACGTCCGCCGCCACGACCGCACAGACGACCACAGAGACACAGACAGAAACGCAGACCGCGACCGACACGACCACGTCCGAGCCCGCCAAGGAGTCCTGCCAGTACTCCGGAAAGGGCGACGACGACATCGTCCAGGAGAGCGGCGTCTGCCTCGGCTTCGACGCCGACCAGGTGTACCGGAACATCCTCGAGATGACCGGCTCGAACGTCACGCAGGGACCGTCCATCCAGTCGAAGAGTCCCGACCAGACCACGCCGTACACGTTCGAGCAGTTCGGGTTCAGCAACCAGTCGTTCCAGGCCGTCATGGGAATCGCGCCCGAGACCACGCCCCAGGTGTACGTCGCCGGCTACGCCCAGCCACAGAACAACCCCGACGGCGGCGTCGAGGTCAACGTCGTGATGCGGTACATCGCGAAGCAGGACGGCTCACCCGCCCCCGGCCGCACGCAGAACGCCTCCGAAGCGGAGGTCACGGCCGCCCACGAGTTCCTGCATGCTATCCAGTTCTACCAGGGCAGTCAGGACCGCCTCGCCTCGAACCTCCGCAGTGACGGCGTGAACCTCGCAAACGTCGAGACCTCCCTCATCGAGGGCAGTGCGGTCTACTTCGAGAGCGAGTACCAGGAGCAGTACATGGGCAAAGAAGCGGCCTCCCGCTCGGTCGAGCAGTGGGCGAACTCCTCTGCGTTCTCGATGTACCAGCTCGGCCCGTACGTGATGGGCGAGCGCTACACCAAGTTCCGTGTCAACTCCACCGCCGAGTTCGAGAAACTGTACGACAACCCCGCGGTCACGATGGAACAGATCATGCACAACAAGATGCCCGACGAGGACCTCCCGAAGGAACTCACCGTCGAACAGGGCTCCGATTCGGTGTGGAACCAGTACTCCAAGTCGACGAAGGGCGAACTGTTCCTGCGCTCGTCGCTCCGCGCCGAAGTCTCGGGTGAACTCGCCGCCGCCGGGGCCGAGGGCTGGGGCGCGGACCGCCTGATGCAGTTCCAGAACACCAGCTACGCCGAGAGCTACAAGTACGGCTACGGCTGGACGGTCCGCTTCGACGACGCCGCCGAGAAGGAGGAGTTCGTCGACATCTACCAGCAGTGGCTGGACTCGCGCGGTGAGGAGCAAAACGGTGTCTACGTCATGGACACCGAGCACACCTACCGCATGGTCGACATCGACAGCGAGACGGTCGCCATCCTGGCCGGCCACGAGGACTTCGTGACCCAGGCCACCGCGACGGGGAACAACTCCCACGTCACCATCACGATGACCGACTCCCAGCAGACCGGTAGCGTGCAGGCGGACGACGACAGTGACGAGCGCGTGGTCGTCGGACAGCAGGCACCGACCAGGGTCGTCGCCTAAGCCGACTCGCCACAGGCATTCTGCACGAATCCGGCGTCGTCGTCCGGCGGGTAGCCGGTCTGGCAGGGTTTGACTGCGCGGGCGTCGACCCCGTCTTCCCGGAGCCAGCCCGTCAACCCGGCGGTGACGACCGTTTTCCCGACGCCGGTGCCCGTCCCGACGACGGCCAGCCGACGGCTCACAGCAGGCCCACCTCCTCCCCGGCGGCCCGGAACGCCTCGATGCACGTCTCGATGTCCGCCTTCGAGTGGGTCGCCATCGGGACGACCCGGAGACGGCTCGTCCCCTCGGGGACGGTCGGCGGCCGGATGGCCGGTGCGACGACGCCCCGCTCGCGGACCGCTTCGGCCAGCGCCAGTGCGTCCACCCGGTCACCGACGACGACGGGGAGTATCTGGGAGTCACCCCAGACGTGGTAGCCGAGGTCTACGAGCCCGGCTCGGAGGTGGGCGACGTTGCTCCAGAGACGGTCCCGGCACTCGCCGTGGCGAGTGATGTGAAGCGCCTCGCTGGCGGCCGCGGCCGCTGGCGGAGCCAGCCCGGTCGAGAAGACGAACGACCGCGCGGTGTTCACGAGGTATTCCACGAGTGCCTCGCTCCCTGCGACGTAGCCGCCCTGGCTGGCGAGCGCCTTCGAGAGCGTCCCCATCTGGACGTGGACGCGGTCAGCCAGCCCCTCGCGCTGGACGATGCCGCCGCCGTGGTCGTACAGGCCCGTCGCGTGCGCCTCGTCGACCATCACCCACGCGCCGAAGGCCTCGGCGGCGTCGCAGATAGCCCCGAGGGGCGCGACCGTCCCGTCCATGCTGGAGACGCTGTCGGTGACCACGAGCCACGACTCGGTGGCGGGGTGGGTCTCGGCGCGGTGGGTCAGCTCCTCGCGGAGCGAGTCGGCGTCGCAGTGGTCGTAGACGACGACGTCGGCCCCGGAGAGCCGACAGCCGTCGACGATGCTCGCGTGGTTCAACTCGTCCGAGAAGACCACGTCCGGGGAGAGCGCCGCGATGGTCCCGACGTTGGCGGCGTAGCCCGACGAGAACGCGAGCGCGCGGTCGGTGCCATTCACCTCCGAGAGTTGCATCTCGAGGTCGCGATGGACGAGCGTGTCACCCGTCACCAGTCGGCTCGAACCGGCTCCGGTTCCGACGACTTCGGCCGCCTGCGATGCCGCTTCCTGGACGCGGTCGTGCTGTGTCAGGCCGAGGTAGTTGTTCGAGGCGAACACGAGGTGCTGTCGGCCGTCGAGGACGGGGAGTCCCACACCAGGGTCGGGGGCGAAGTAGCTCCGTTCTGCGACCCGGTCGACCGGGGCGAGGTCTCTGTAGAGGGCTGCGTCACGGCGGGCTGCGACTCGGTCGGCAAGGTCGAACCCACGGTTACTCATCTGGTTCAGTGTTCTCATATCCCATCTTGAACTGTTCGGAATCTCGATACAGGTACTCGCGAGCGAGAGTATTCACTTCGTTGAGGGCTGTCGCGGCCGCTCCGGGCCTCTCAGAACCCGGGCATGAGCTCCGCGGGGCCGAACACACCGTACCGTCCGTCGCGGTTCATCCGCACCCCGGCTTTCATGTAACCGAGTGCGGGGCCGTTCACGTTCGCTTCCATGCTCGGACAGTCGTCGACCGTCCGGTTTCCTGTCTCGTGAACCACGTTCTGGCTGTTGTTGGCGATTTCACTATCGATGGGGTCGGGGTAGAAAGCGAGGAACGGTTATCGCGGTCGGTTTAGACGGTGAGTACCCGGTCGAGGGGCGACGACGAAGCTTTACAGAGTTAGTAATACAGCCTATAATTTCGATGTTAGGCGGTAATTTAGCGGACAAAGTAGTAAATATTAAGTCATGCTGGCGCGGCGTTAGTGACATGGTGGACCACACCAGACGTGACGTTCTCAAGCTCAGTGGGGGAATACTCGGTGGCATCGCGGTCGGCTCGACCGTAACAGCGGCCGAATCGACTGACCGATTCATCGTCGAAGCGAAGAAACTGAAAAAGAAGGACCTGAAGGGCCTCGACCTCGTTCACGAACTTCCCGGCGTGAAGTTCTCCGTGGTCGAAGGCGCGAAATCCGCCGTCGCGGACCTCGGCGTGAACTTCGCCCCCGACATCGAGATGCAACTCAGCGACCCCGTCCAGGCGCAAGCGTCCGAACTCGAGGACGAACCGCTGTACGGTCTCCAGTGGGATAAGGAAGCCATCAACGCGCCCGAGGCCCACGAGGTGACCCGTGGTGAGGGCACCCGCATCGCCATCGTCGACAGTGGTGTCGACGGCTCACACCCCGACCTCGCGCCGAACCTGAACGCCGCCCTCTCCCGTGACTTCACGGGCGACGGCTACGGGGCACCCGGCCCGTACGGCGGCGACCACGGCACACACGTCGCCGGCATCGCCGCGGCGTCCGACCAGAACGACGTCGGCATCGGCGGCACCGCACCCGCCGCCGAACTCGTCGACTGCCGCGTCTTCTCGACCGAAGCAGGTGCCTCGTTCGCAGACATCCTCGCAGCGAACGTCTACGCCGCGAGCATCGGCTGTGACGTCATCAACATGAGCATCGGCGCCTACCCCGTGCCCCGGAAGGGCCTCGGTGAATTCTACGGCAAGGTCCTCAACAGCACGATGTCGTGGGTCCGCCGCCAGGGCTCGCTCGTCGTCGTCTCCGCGGGCAACGACGCGGCCGACCTCCAGCACGACGGCGACGTCATCTCGCTGCCGAACGAGGCGTCCAACGTCATGTCTATCTCCGCGACCGGTCCCATCGGCTTCAACTGGGGCGACGAGGGCCTCGAAGCACCCGCCCACAGCCCGTCGTTCTACACGAACTACGGCACGAACGCGATCGACCTCGGTGCACCCGGTGGCAACGCAGACCTCGAGGCCGCCGGAAACGATGTCCCCGGCTGGTACTACGACCTCGTCTTCAGTACCATCCCCGGTGGCTACGGCTGGAAGGCGGGCACCTCGATGGCCGCCCCGAACGTCGCAGGGGCAGCCGCGCTCGTCGCCAGCCAGCTGGACACGTCGAACGCGAACAAGGTCAAGAAGGCGCTCCGGAACTCCGCCCGCGATGTCGGGAACAAGGAGTACTACGGCGCTGGCTTCCTCGACGCCGAGGCGGCCGTGAAGAAGTAACGGCGGATACACCAGCCCCCGTCGAAACCCTTCGAGTCTTTTCTTTTTCGCACACCGACTCACCGGCGAGCCGCCGGCTCGTCACTCCCGGTACGTGCTCCGTCCGAGCGACTGGTTCACCGGACAGTACTGTGCGCGAGCCTCGTAGATGAGGAACGCGCCGGTCAGCAACGGCAGCGCCCCCAGTGCGATGGTCGACACGCTGTTCAGGACGGCCAGTGAGAAGAACACGAGTGCCGCCAGTACCAGGACGGTGCCAAGCACGTACCGGGTCGTCTGCTCGACGCCACCGACGTTGCGCTCGTGGCCGACACCGAACGTCCAGCGGTAGAACCGCCCCGCCGCGTTCCCGGGGCTACCGCGAGTCTTGCCAATAGATGCCATGTAGTACGTTGTCACTGCGTGGCGATACGTGTTCCCAGAGAACGACCCGGACCGGTCGGCTACAGCAGCCGACCGAGGAACTTCTGGCCGCGTTCGGTCGTCGGCTGCTCGAAGAACTGGTCCGTCTCGGTCACCTCGATAACCTCACCTTCGGCCATCAGGACGATTCTGTCCCCGACCTCCTTCGCGAAGTCCATCTCGTGTGTGACCACGAGCATCGTCATGCCCTCGGTCGCGAGGTCGCGCATGACCTCGAGCACCTCACCCACCAGCTCGGGGTCGAGTGCGCTCGTGACCTCGTCGAACAGCATCACTTGCGGGTCCATCGCGAGTGCACGGGCGATGGCGACACGCTGTTGCTGGCCACCCGAGAGTTCGTTCGGGTAGGACTCGTCCTTGCCGGAGAGGCCGACCTGCTCCAGCAGGTTCCCGGCTTTGACCATCGTCTCGCCTTCGTCCGCACCTTTCACCTTGATGGGTGCGAGGGCGACGTTCTCGATGGCGGATTTGTGCGGGAAGAGGTTGAAGCTCTGGAACACCATCCCGATGCGCTGGCGCAGCCGGTTGATGTCCGCGTCCGGGTCGGAGATGGGTTCGCCGTCGAGGCGAATCTCACCAGAGCGAATCTCTTCGAGCCGGTTCGTACAGCGGAGCAGCGTCGACTTCCCGGAGCCAGAGGGTCCGATGATGACGACGACCTCTCGCTCTTCGACGGCGAGGTCGATGTCCTTCAGGACGTGGTTGTCCCCGAAGTACTTGTTCACGCCGTCGAACTCGACGAGGGAGTGGTCCGAACTCACGTCATGTCACCTCGGCTGCCGGTGAACATCATCTTGAGCTTCTCACGCGTGGAATCCTCGTCGTCGCCACCACCCCAGTCGGCGCGCTCTTCGAGCACGCTGACGAGGTAGCTCATCGACATCGTGATGGCGAGATAGAACAGGCACACCCACACCAGTGGGGTCCACGCGTCCAGCTGGTTGGAGTTGATGTTCCGGAACACGCTCATTATCTCGGGGACGGCGATGACCGTCAGGAGCGAAGTGTCCTTGACCAGGATAATCTGGTCGTTCCCGATGGCTGCGAGCGCGTTGCGCCACGCCTGCGGGAGGACGACCTCCCGGAGCGCCATCACACGAGACATCCCGAGCGAGCGGGCGGCTTCCATCTGTCCATCTGCGACGGCCTCGATACCCCCACGGACCGCTTCACCGACGTACGCGCCGTGGTTCAGTGTCAGGCCGATGATAGCCGCCGGAATCTCCCAGTTCTGGATGGGGAACGTACCGGTCGCCCACAGCTTCGGGATACCGAAGTAGATGACGAACAGCTGGAACAGCAGCGGCGTCCCACGGAAGAACTCGACGTAGCCCTTCGCGATTCTCCCCGTGATGGGGGAGGTCGAGATACGCGCGAGGCCGACGAGGATGCCGAGCGTGACCGAGAGGACGCTGGCGACGGCGACGATCTGGACGACGAGGACGAACGCCTCGACGAAGCGCGGGAACACCACTCTGAGGAGACTGGTGTCGACCTGTGTCGACAGGATGTACCCGACCATCGCCAGGATGACCACGACGAAAGTGACCGCCAGCACTTCGCCCACGCGACGGACCAGTCCGTCTCGCATGAGGAGTGAACTGTTCGCCCCCTCACTGTTGGCTTCCGTTTCCGCTGTTGCGTTGGACATGGCGGAGAGTTAGCCCTGGAAGTAGTTGCTGTAGATCTCGTCGTACGTCCCGTCGTCCTTGATGGCGGCGATGGCTTCGTTGACCTGCTTGCGGAAGTCGTCGTCGTCCTGGCGGAACGCGATACCGTAGTTCTCGACGGTGAGCGTCAGGTACGGCGGGGCCTCCTGTCCGGCGTCTGCGGCCGCTCCCTCACCCTCGAGGAAGACGACCTGGTCGTTCTCGTTCGCGAAGCCAGCGTTGACCGTGTTGTCGTTGATGACCGCAGAGACCTGGTTGTTGACCAGTGCGTCGAACGCGCCCGTAATCTGGTCGTAGCTCTTGAGCGTGAGGTCGCCGCCGAACTCCTCTTTGAGGCCTTCCGCTGCGCCCTCACCGGTCGTCCCCTTCTGGACACCGACGTTCTTGCCCTTCAGGTCCTCCTTCGAGGAGATACCGCCGTCCTTGAGAACGATGACCGTCTGGTACGCCGTGAAGTAGGGGTCCGAGAAGTCGACTTCCTTCGCACGCTCGTCGTTGATGGTCATCGCGCTCATGATGACCCGGAAGTTCCCGTTGTTCAGCGAGTTGATGATGCCGTCGAAGCTCGTCTGCTTGAACTCGTACTCTTTGCCCATCTCCTCGCCGAAGACGGCTTCGGCGATCTCGACGTCGAACCCGACGAGGTCACCGTTCGCCTCGCGGTACTCGAACGGCTTGTACGGGATGTCAGAACCGATGGTAATCGTTTCGCCACCGCCGCCGGTCAACGACCCCAGGCAGCCAGCCAGACCCATGCCGGTGATCGTCGCGCCGGTACCTTTCAGGTAACTACGTCTATCCATGCCATGCGGGTTTGTGCCTGCGATAATAAACAGTTCGATGAAAACCCGTTTACACACGCCCGGCAGTTGAAAATTGGATACGTCGCTCAATATGGAATTATCTCGAACCCTTCGGGTACCGTGAGACCCGCGATGAGGAGCAACACAGCCGTGATACCCGCCGTCAACAGGGCGTACGGAATCTGGGTTCTGACGTGGACCATGTGGTCCGACCCGCTGGTCGAAGAGGCCAGCACGGTGGTGTCAGAAATAGGTGAGGTGTGGTCACCGAAGATGCCGCCAGAGAACACCGCCCCGATGACGATGGGGAGGTTCGCACCGGTGGTCAGGGCGACCGGGATGGCGATGGGGAACATGATGCCGTAGGTCGACCACGAAGACCCGTCGGAGAAACTCACGAACGCGGTCACGAGGAAGACGATGAGGGGCACGACGAATGCCGGGACACCCTGGAACCACTGGGTGACGAAGTCGGCGATGCCGAGCGTCGTCACGGAGTTCTGGATGCTGGAAGCCATCATGAGGATAGCCGCTGCGAGGAAGATGCCCTTGAACCCGCGGACCATGGCGTTCGTGGCGTCGTCGTTCGAGGGGATGTCACCGCGGAGCCGATAGAGCACGAACGCGAGGACGAGCGCCGTCGTCGCCGCAAGCCCGAGTTCGAACGACCCGGGGGCGAAGCCCCACTCGCCGCCAGCGGGCAGGAGCACGCTGTAGCCACCGACGGCGAGCAGTTCAGCGTACTCGCTCGCGGTGACGAACGGTGAGGACGTCCAGAACATCGAGCCGAGCGCGACGAGAATCATCGCGCCGATTGGGATGGCGAAGTTCACCCAGCTCGGTTCGGCGGTGTCGGCCATCTCGTACTCGTCCATCTCCCGGGAGAGCATGGGGTCGTGGTCCTCGCCGACGACCTTGCCCTCCTCACGGGCACGCTTCTCCTCGCGGGCCATCGGCCCGAAGTTCGGGATGACCTGCCAGGCGACCAGTGCCGCGATGACGAGTGCGACCCAGGAGTAAAAGCCGGTGAAGATGGTGTTCAGAAAGAGCGGCCACACCTCGCTGGTGACGGCGCTGGCGTTCTCACCGGAGCCCGCGACCATCTCGCTCATTCCCGGCGGGAGCGTCCCCTGGGTCTTCGCCGCGGTGAGGCCCGCGCCGATGAAGCCGATGAGGGCGACGCCCCAGGTCGAGTAGAAGGCGAGGCGGGCCGCCGGGGAACCGGCGCTGTCGACGTAGTACGCCAGCTTCGCCCGCGAAACGTTGTACCGGTCCGTCAGCGGACGCATCATCGAGCCGACCACGAGGCAGTTGAAGTAGTCGTCGATGTGGATGGCGACTCCCGCGAGGAAGGCCGCTTTCTCGGCGTCTCCCGAATTCTCCGCCCGTGACGCGAGCGCCTGGAGGACGCCCTGGAGCGCCCCAGCCCGTATCATCAGCCCGATTGTGCCACCGATGGCGAACAGCGCGATGAGGACGTTCTTGATGTACCACTCGCTGCCGAACAGCGGCGCGGTCGCCACCAGCGTCGGGATGGTCTTCAGTCCGAAGACGGTCCCGAGCAACGACCCGAGCGCGGGTGACCCACTGGCGATGTCGGCGGGGACACCCACGGCCGTGGGCTTCAGGGCCCCGTAGATGCTGCCAGTGGTGAGAACCCCGAGGAACAGCCCGATGAGCGCTTCACGGGTGTACCACGCCGCCGAGATGGCCACGAGCGCCGGGACGACCGACCACGCACCTGCGTCTATCTGTTCGAGTGCCATGTTCCGTGGTGCCACCCCACTCGAAGAAGAAACCCCCGTATCGTTGCATGGCGTTCACGCCCCGTTACCGGCGGTGAACGACTGGTAAGTCGGTTCTCAGTCGTCGGCGTTCACGCCGTGACCGGTCGTGGCCGCTGACTCGTGGCGCGTCTCGGTCCCGTCGAACATCCAGGCCGTCCCGCTGAC
Source organism: Haloarchaeobius ordinarius (assembly GCF_051801355.1). GTDB lineage: Archaea > Halobacteriota > Halobacteria > Halobacteriales > Natrialbaceae > Haloarchaeobius. Next base: position 219,717 of record NZ_CP196560.1, read on the forward strand.
GAACCCGCCGAAGATGACGAGTGCGGCGGCGTGGTGGAGCGTCTGGACGAGCGCGGTGTAGGTGACGACCGTCTCGCGGCCGAGGAGAATCTGGACCGGCAGGACGAGGATGGCGACCGCGAGCGCGACGTGGATGCGGCGCTGGTCGAACACCTTCCACGCGCCGTAGGCGGTGCCGAGGATGAAGAACCCGGTGATGGACGCGACGAGGCGGTGCGTCCACTCGGGAATCGAGGCGTAGTTCGGCGGGAGCAGGCCGAACAGCGGTCCACCGCACAGTGGCCAGCGACCCTGGCACGTGAGCCCCGTGCCTGTTGCAGCGGTGTAGACTCCGAGCAGGATGAGCAGTCCCGTCAGAACGGTCGTGACGACGGCGAGGATGCGGACGCCGCGCCTGCTGAGCGCTTGCATACTCTGTGTCTCGGGAATCGGGGCATATCAACTGTGCGGAAGCGCCCAGCGCGTGAGAACGGGCTGCCGGTTCCGCAGGAAGACGTGCGGAAGCGCCCAGCGCGTGAGAACGGGCTGCCGGTTCCGCAGGAAGATGTGCGGAAGCGCCCAGCGCGTGAGAACGGGCTGTCGGTTCCGCGTTCCGCAGGTTTCAAGCCCGGAGCCGAGAGCCGTCCAGCTATGATTCAGACCCGCCTGGACGCCTTCCTGGACCAGCAGGCCTACGACGAACTGTGGTTCCTCCGGCCTGCGAACGTCGCGTGGCTCACTGGTGCGGAGACCCGCGTCGATTCGGGCGAGGAGGTCGGTATCGCGGCCGCACGATACGATGGTGACGACGTGACCGTCCTCGCTGGACCGGACGCCGACCGCCTCCAGACCGAGGAACTCGACGGCGACGTGCGAGTGGAGACGTTCACGTGGTACGACTCGTCTCTCGAAGAAGCCGTTGTCGCCCGCGCCGACGGCCACGCGGCAGCCGACGTGGCACTCGACGGACTGGCGACGGTCGACGCGTACGCGCTCCGCCAGCCACTCGTCGACGGGGACGTAGAGCGATACGACCGGCTCGGGCAGGACGTGGCGAGTGCGGTCGAGGCGGTCTGCCGGGAACTCCAGTCGGGTGACTCCGAGCACGAGGTCGGCTCCGCGGTGCGCATCGCACTGGCGGCGCGCGACATCGAGCCCGTGAGCATCTTCGTCGGCGGGTCAGCACGTGCCCAGCGGTTCGTCCGGCCGACGCCGACCGCGCTGGAACTCGGTGACTACGTGGTCGTCTCGGTCACCGGTCGCCGGGACGGCCTCCACGCCGGGTGCACCCGGACGGTCGCGTTCGACGCGCCGGCGTGGCTCGAAGCCCGCCACGAGGCCGCGGCCCGGGTGGAGGCGACCGCCTACGCGGCGACCGTGGCGGGCGTGACTGGCGAGGGGGCCTCCACCGCCGGCGACGTGTTCGACGCCATCCGGTCGGCCTACGACGCGGTCGGGTCCCCCGACCGCTGGCAGGCGCACCCGCAGGGTGGAGCAATCGGCTACGCCCGGCGCGAGTGGCTGGCGACACCGAACTCGGAGGTCCTTCTGCAGGGCCCGATGGCGTACGCCTGGACGCCCTCGCTTCCCGGTGTGCGCCGGGAGGATTCGACGCTCGTCACGACCGACGGCATGGTCGACCGCTTGACCGACACCGGCGGGTGGCCCATCCAGCGTGCCGAGGCGGTCGGATACGATGAGACCTACTCGATTCCGGCCGTGTTGCGCGACTGATTTCGACGATTGTCGGACTGTCCTTTCGATTAGCTTTTTGTCCCACCCGGTGGAGGTCCGAGTATGGGAATCGACGAGGATTCACTCGAGTATCACGCGGAGGACCCACCCGGGAAACTGGAGATATCGACGACGAAACCGACAAACACACAGCGAGACCTCTCGCTCGCGTACTCGCCGGGTGTCGCTGCCCCCTGTAACGAGATTGCGGCGAACCCAGACGACGCCTACAAGTACACCGCGAAGGGCAACCTCGTGGGCGTCGTCTCGAACGGGTCGGCCGTACTCGGCCTCGGTGACATCGGCGCGCAGGCGTCGAAACCGGTCATGGAGGGCAAGGGCGTGCTGTTCAAGCGCTTCGCCGACATCGACGTGTTCGACATCGAACTCGACGAGGACGACCCCGAGAAGATCATCGACTCCGTCCGCTCGATGGAGCCGACGTTCGGTGGCATCAACCTCGAAGACATCTCCGCACCCGAGTGTTTCACCATCGAGGAGACGCTCCGAGAGGAGATGGACATCCCCGTCTTCCACGACGACCAGCACGGCACCGCCATCATCTCGGGTGCCGCCCTCGTCAACGCCTGCGAAATCGCCGACAAGGACATCGGCGAGCTCGACATCGTCTTCTCCGGTGCCGGCGCGTCCGCGCTGGCGACCGCCCGGTTCTACGTCTCGCTCGGTGCCACGCGCGAGAACATCACGATGTGTGACTCCTCGGGCATCATCACGCAGGAGCGCGCCGAATCCGGCGACGTGAACAAGTACAAACGCGAGTTCGCCCGCGACATCCCCGGCGGCGACCTCGCCGACGCGATGGAGGGTGCGGACGTGTTCGTCGGCCTCTCCATCGGTGGACTCGTCTCCCAGGAGATGGTCCAGTCGATGGCCGACAACCCCATCGTGTTCGCGATGGCGAACCCCGACCCCGAAATCGGCTACGAGGAGGCCAAGGCGGCCCGCGACGACGACGTCATCATGGCCACCGGGCGCTCTGACTACCCGAACCAGGTCAACAACGTCCTCGGGTTCCCGTTCATCTTCCGTGGGGCGCTCGACGTCCGCGCGACCGAGATCAACGAGGAGATGAAAGTCGCCGCCGCGAAGGCGCTCGCCGACCTCGCGAAGCAGGACGTGCCCGACGCGGTCGTCAAGGCCTACGGCGACCAGCCCCTGCAGTTCGGCCCGGACTACATCATTCCGAAGCCGCTCGACCCCCGCGTGCTGTTCGAGGTCGCCCCGGCCGTCGCCGACGCCGCGATGGACTCCGGCTGTGCCCGCAAGGAACTCGACCTCGAAGAGTACGAGGAGCGCCTCGAGGCCCGCCTCGGGAAGTCTCGCGAGATGATGCGGGTCGTCCTCAACAAGGCGAAGTCCGACCCCAAGCGCATCGCACTCGCGGAGGGCAACGACGAGAAGATGATTCGCGCGGCCTACCAGCTCGCAGAGCAGGGCATCGCCGAACCCATCCTCATCGGGAACCCGAACCGCATCGAGAAGACCAGGAACCGGCTCGGGCTGGAGTTCGACCCAGAAATCGCCAACCCGCGCGAGGCAGACGGTGAGTACGAGGACTACGCCGACCGCCTCTACAAGATTCGAAAGCGCAAGGGCCTCACGAAGAGCGAAGCGGTCGACATGATTCGCCGCGATACCAACTACTTCGGCAGCGTGATGGTCGAGTGCGGCGACGCCGACGCGATGCTGACCGGCCTGACCCACCACTACCCGTCCGCGCTCCGCCCGCCGCTGCAGGTCATCGGCACCCGCGAGGACGCCAACTACGCGGCCGGGGTGTACATGCTGACGTTCAAGAACCGCGTCATCTTCTGTGCCGACACGACGGTCAATCAGGACCCCGACGCGAAGGTGCTGGCCGAGGTCGCCGAACACACCGCCGACCTCGCCCGCCGGTTCAACGTGGACCCGCGCGTCGCGATGCTGTCGTACTCCAACTTCGGGTCGGTCGACAACCCCGGCACGCGCAAGCCCCGCCGGGCCGCCCGCATGCTCCGTGACGACCCGAAGGTCGAGTTCCCGGTCGACGGCGAGATGCAGGCCGACACCGCCGTCGTCGAGGAGATTCTGGAGGGAACCTACGACTTCGCCGAGTTCGACGAGCCCGCGAACGTCCTCGTCTTCCCGAACCTCGAAGCCGGCAACATCGGCTACAAGCTCCTCCAGCGTCTCGGCGGCGCGGAGGCCATCGGCCCGATGCTCGTCGGGATGGACAAGCCGGTCCACGTGCTCCAGCGCGGTGACGAGGTCAAAGACATCGTGAACCTCGCAGGTGTCGCGGTGGTCGACGCCCAGCAGAACGAGTAAGCCTTCGCAGTCACTTTTTGGCCCAGCTTTTGCGAGCGGTGCGAGGCGACTTTGTCGCCTCGACGCGAACGGGGAGCGTAGTGACCCGTGAGCGAGGCGGAGCCGAGCGAGACAACAGGTGGTAGTGCAACCTGTCACCTCGATCTCGCGGCGCGGTATCTCAAACGACTGTTTGTGTTTTCTGTGCTCTTTTACTGTCCCAGTCCTAGCGTCGAGTATGGACCGTCGCCGGTTTCTCGCGCTGACCGCGGCTGCCGGAGCGACTGGCTTCCTCGGTCGTTCCCTCCAGGAGTCCCGTGCAGAGCCCGAGACGCGGGACCCCCTCACCTCGCCCGCCGACGAGACCGAACCGGCCGAACCCACCACGACGACCACTGCAGCCCCCGAGAAGCCCGCCCCCGAACTGGAGGTCATCTCCACCGCCTCGGGCCTGCTGGACGTCTCGATTCGCCTCACTCGCCTCGAGGACCTGACCACCATCTACAACCGTGAACGCGAGTTGAGCTACGCCGAACGCGTCTACCTGAGCGGCCAGTTCGACACCGATACCGACTACCTGGTCGACATCTCTGTCGGCGGCGACCTGGTGTACGAAGGAGAGGTGGCCGCGGGCGAACGGATGGTCCTCGGCATCCGTGACGAGACCACGGTCGTGGTCGTCGACAGGCGCAGGCTCACGGAGTGACGGCGAGTTCCGAACGAGTACGGAACCCGATTCACGGAGAGAACACTGTTTTCGAGAGCGAGAGCCGTCCCTGGAGTCGCCCTCGAGCATCGGTTCTGGCGGTGTCTGGGCCGACGTCAGTCCGACGCGTGCCTGTCTGCACGCGACGGCGGTGGGTACTGCGGCCCTGCCGGCTCGGACGGGCCGAGCGGTTCGGGCAGGACGCAGCGCTCCGGTTCGTCGTTGACGTGCCCGTAGCGGTCTGGCGCGTTCGCCAGCGGATGTGCCGGGTTGTCGTCGGAGTGAATCCGTGCGGCACGGACCTCGTCGAAGCCACAGAGGCGAGCGCGGATCCCACGCCAGTGGTTCTCGCTCGCCCGGGGCACGACGAAGGGTCTGGTCGGCTGCCAGTCCGGGTGTCGAGTGGCGAGTACCGCGTTGTTGACGTTCGCCGCGAGGTCGTTGTGGTCCACGAGGATGCCGACGCGGGCATCCGCTGGCGCACGGGCGGCGAGCACGTCCAGTCCGAGGTGCAGTGCGCGGTACTCGGCGACGTTGTTGTCCGGGGGTGAGTCACCTGTCGACACACGCGTGACGCGAGTGCCGTCACGGGTCTCGATGACGACACCGAGTCCACCCTGCCCAGAGTCTCTGTAAGAACCGTCTGTGGCGACGTAGAAATCGCGGTGGTGAGTCGTAGGCGGGTGTGCGATGTGCGGCGTCGGCGACTCGTCGAACAGATCCCGCAGCGCGGGACGGCCATGAGCGGCCATACCTGAAGTAATGCGAGCACCAATATAAACGGTGCGCCCCGGGGTGGAAGTGAAATTCTGGTCGGCTCTATCGCACTCCCGTCCTCCCAATAGCCGACCCGAACCGGTGCACCGCCCCGGGATAGAAAGCTTCCTTACCGTCGACACGCTCGTCTCTCTCGTGACCAGATACCGGAACGTTTCACTCTTTCTCGTGCTCGCAGCGGTCTGGGGGAGCGCGTTCATGGCGATAAAGGCGGGTGTCGCAGACATCCCCCCGGTCCTGTTCGCCGCCCTCCGGTACGACATCGCGGGGGTCCTGATGCTCGGCTACGCCGTCTACGCGGTCGACGACTGGCTGCCCCGGACCCGCGCGGCCTGGCTGGAGGTGGCCATCGGCGGCGTGTTCATGATTGCGGCGTACCACGCCCTGCTGTTCGTGGGCGAGACCGGCCCCGTCAGCAGCGGGGCGGCGGCCGTTCTCGTCGCCCTCTCACCCGTCCTGACGACCGCGTTCGCCCGCCTGTTGCTGCCGGACGAGCCGGTGACGCCCGAGACGTGGCTTGGGATGTTCCTCGCGCTCGTCGGCGTCGCGGTGCTCGTCCACCCGGACCCCGACGCGTTGCTCTCGGACGCCGTCGTCTCGAAACTCCTCGTCTTCGGTGCGGCAGCCGCTTTCGCCCTCGGGAGCGTCCTCACCCGGCGCATCGACAGCGACATCTCCATCGAGTCGATGGAGGCGTGGTCGATGCTACTCGGCGCGGTGTTGATGCACGCCGTGAGCGTCGCCATGCCCAGCGAATCGTTCGCCGCCATCGCGTGGACTCCACGAGCCATCGCCGCGCTGGTGTACCTCTCCATCTTCGCGAGTGCACTGGGGTTTCTCATCTACTTCGACCTGCTCGACCGCCTCGGCCCGGTCGAGATCAACATGGTGTCGTACGTTGCTCCCGTCTTCGCGGCCGTCTCCGGCTGGGCGGTGCTCAACGATACCATCGACGTGTACACCGCCGTCGGCTTCGTAATCATCTTCGCTGGCTTCGCCGTCGTCAAACGCCGGGCACTCACCGCGGAGGTCGAAGCGCTCGGGACGATTGGAGAACAGGAGTCGTAAGCAGGCAGCGAAACACGGGACAGCGCGTCGGTTTCAGGGTTCGTACGTGTGTCCGAGTGTGAGTGCCAGCAGGTTCAACAGCAACAGCGAGACGAAGAGCGCCGACTTGGTCGGTGTGTCGAGCCCGACCGTGAGGAGGGCGACGTTCACGAACGGGAGCGAGACGGCAGCCCAGAAGCTCATCATCCGGACCGGCCGGAAGCTGCTCCCGTCAGCGGGGCGGTTCGAAGTCTGTTCGAGCGAAGAACTTGCCATGCGACGTACAGTACTACGCGACCGAGGGACTTATACCCGCCAGAGCGTTCGTTTTATTTCTCGACGTTTCACAGAAATATACGACTTCCCTAAATCTTTCACGGCCACCCTAGGCCACGTTACACGTTTTATAACGGTTTCTCTGCCGCTCTAATCGAGCGAACTGGCCGCACTGGCTGGATGTCCGTACCGGTGCTGAGTCGCGTGTTCGGACGCTGTAACGACCGGTTCGAATCCCCTGTCATCCGACTGGTAGTCTCGGCGGTGACCGTCAGGTTCGTCTGAACGGTCACGTCGCCCACGACCACTGCCTGGGTGTAGTTCCCGGCTGGCAGGTCGACCTCGTCGACGGTGAGGGTGACCGTCGTCGTCTCTCCCGGCGAGAGCGACACCGTGTCGGTCGCGAGCGTCTGGGCACCGACGAGGTAGGCGACCTGCTCGGTCGCGGTCGCGGTACCCTCGTTAGCGACCGTCGCGGTGACGGTGACCGAATCGTTGCGCCGTGTCGTCTCGGGTGTCTCGACCGCAGAGGGGACCCATGACGGGCCGATGACGGTGAGGTTGCGACTCGAGGGGACGAACCGGGTCGTCGACGTCTCTGGGGCCCGACCGACGGCGGTCACGAACGCCGGTTCCTGGAATGCGACACGGAGCCGCCCGTCGTCGCCGGTCACGTACGGCGTGCCGTACAGGTCGACGGTCCCGGCGACCCGGTCGCCCGTGTCCGTGCGGTACAACGTGAACGTGACACGCTCACCGGCGGGGACGGTCGTCCGGTCGACGGCCAGTCGCAGGTCGACCAGCCGGGGGCGAACCGTGAGGTCGGCGGTCCCCAGCGAGAACCGGACCGCGGGGGTCTTCGGAGCCGCGGCCTCGACGGTGTACTCGCCAGTCGTCGGGATGGAGACGTTCGTCAGTCCGTCGTCGCCGGTCGAGACACTCACGTTCCCGACCGAAACCGTCGCGTTCACCGCCGCACCGGTGTCTGCCCGGGTGACGCGGACTCCGACCGGGTCGTCGACTCGCGTCTCGCTCGCCCCGAGGACGAGATTCAGTGGGACGACCCGGCGGTCGACGGTGACTGTCGTCTCCGCAGGGACGAACCGCTCGGTCTTCGTCGCGGGTGCCCGAACCTCGACGGTGTGCGTCCCCGCCGTCGCGAAGGTGACGTTCCCGGTGCCGTCCTTGCCCGTTTTCACCACCCGGTCACCGGTCACGACGCTGCCGGCGAGCGGTTCGCCCGTGTCGGCACGGGTCACCTGAACGGTCACTGGCTGTCCCGTGACGGGAGCGGTGGTCGCGACCGAGGCGGCCAGGTCGACCCGGTACCGCCGAACCGTGATTGTCACCGACTCGGTCGAGGCGTTGTCGCCTTTCGTCTGCGTCAACACCACCTCGTGTGTCCCCGGGTCGTCGAACGTCAGCACCGAGGTGCCGTTCCGGTCGGTCTCGACGGTCTGTCCGCCGACACGCAGCGAGGCGTTCGCGACCGGTCTGTCGCTCGCACTCACCGAGAACGCGACCGCCTCAGAGGGGTCGATGGTGGTCCGGTTCGCCGTGAGGACGAGTGCCTCGGCGTCGGGTCGTTTCTCGCCGTCGTAATCGAAGAAGGGGAACACCGGTCCACTGGATTCGTTGTCGTCGGCGAACGGTGGGCCGGTGCCGAGTCCGCCGGCCATCACCGCGAAGGTCCCGAGGACGATGAGTATCAGCAAGATGACCTGCGGGTCGCGGAGGGGCCGGTATGTCCCATCGCTCCGGGCGGCGGCGGGCTCTGGAGTGGATGGGCTGACGGGGGAATCCGACGGCATCTGCTATTCGAGTGGAGGTGTAACCCGCACGGACTTAAAAGCGTTCGCCGGGCGACGTGACGGCAGCCGGGTACCGGACCCCGGTTACTGGAAGCCGATACGGCTGCTCTGGCGGTCGTGGCCGACGTCGGCCGTCCCGCCCTTGAAGTCCTCTTTCATCTGCTCGTAGTAGTCGAGGATGTCCTCGGTGATGGTCGGCCGGACCGACTCCATCGCCTTGCGGAAGTGGCGCATCTCGACGACCTCGCAGTCCTCGTCCTCGCGCAGCGCCTCGATGGCCGCCTCGCGGGCGATGGACTCCAGGTCGGACCCGACGTAGCCGTCGGTGAGCTCTGCGAGTTCTCGCAGACTGACGTCGGGTGCCATCGGAATCTTGCCCGTGTGAATCTTCAGGATCTGCTCGCGCCCTTCGACGTCGGGCTGGCCGATCATGACCAGCCGGTCGAAGCGGCCAGAGCGGATGAGTGCCGGGTCTATCATGTCCGGCCGGTTGGTCGCGCCGATGACCATCACTTCGCCCATCTCCTCGAGGCCGTCCAGTTCCGTCAGGAGCTGGTTGACGACCCGCTCGGAGACGTTCGAGCCCATCTCGCCGCCCCGGCTCGGGGCGAGCGAGTCGAGCTCGTCGAAGAAGATGACCGTGGGGGCCACCTGCCGGGCCTTCCGGAACGTCTGCCGGATGGCTTTCTCGGACTCACCGACCCACTTCGAGAGCAGTTGCGGGCCGCGCACGCTGATGAAGTTCGCGTTCGTCTCGTTGGCGACCGCCTTCGCCATCAGCGTCTTCCCGGTCCCCGGCGGCCCGTAGAGCAGGACACCGGCCGGTGGGTCGATACCCATCCGCTCGAACTTCTCGGGGTTGTTCAGCGGCCACTCGATGGACTCCTGGATGTTCTGCTTGGCCATCTCCAGACCGCCGACGTCGTCCCAGGATATCTTCGGGAGTTCGACGAGGACCTCGCGCATCGCGCTCGGTTCGACCTCGTTGAGCGCCCCGCTGAAGTCCGCCCGCTTGACGATCATCCGGTCGATGAGGCTCGGCGGGATGTCCTCCTCGTCGAGGTCTATCTCGGGGAGGTACCGGCGCAGTGCCTTCATCGCGGCCTCCTTCGTGAGGCTCTCGATGTCGGCACCGACGAAGCCGTGGGTCTCGTGAGCGAGGTGGTCCAGGCTCACGTCGTCCGACAGCGGCATGCCGCGGGTGTGGATCTGGAGTATCTCCTCGCGTCCTTCCTCGTCCGGCACACCGATTTCGATCTCACGGTCGAAACGGCCGGGGCGACGGAGTGCCGGGTCGACGGAGTCGACGCGGTTGGTCGCCGCGATGACGATGACCTGCCCGCGGGCTTCGAGCCCGTCCATCATCGTCAGCAACTGGGCGACGACACGGCGTTCGACTTCGCCGGTCACGTCCTCGCGCTTGGGCGCGATGGAGTCCAGTTCGTCGATGAAGATGATGGCCGGGGACTCCTCGGCGGCGTCCTCGAATATCTCCCTGAGCTGTTGTTCGGACTCACCGTAGTACTTGGAGATGATCTCTGGCCCAGCGATAGAGAAGAAACTCGCAGAGGTCTCGTTGGCGACCGCCTTCGCCAGCAAGGTCTTACCCGTGCCCGGCGGGCCGTGCAGGAGGACACCCTGCGGGGGCTCGATGCCGAGCTTCTTGAAGATCTGCGGGTGCTTCATCGGGAGCTCGACCATCTCGCGGACCCGCTGAATCTCGCCCTGGAGGCCACCGATGTCCTCGTAGGTGATGCCGCCACCGGTCTTCTCGAAGCCGGAGATGGGCTCTTCTCGCAACTCGACTTCGGTGTCCTCGGTGATGAGAACGACCCCGTCGGGCTGGGTCTCGACGGCGATGAGGGGGATAGCCTGGCCCGGCGAGCGCATGAACGGGTGGTTCGTGCTCGACATGACCGGGACGATGTCGCGCTCGACGACCGGTCGCTTCAGTATCTGTCGTTTCACCATGCCGGCAGCGTCGGAGCCGAACTGGACCGACGCTTCCTCGGGGGGAGCGAGGACGAGCTTGTCGGCCTTGGTGGCCTCTGCTTTTCGGATGGTCACCCGCTCGCCGATGCCCACGTCGGCGTTCTGGCGGGTGAAGCCGTCGATGCGGACCGTGTCTGTGTTCCAGTCCTGTCGGTCTGCGCGCCACACCTTGGCGGCGGTCGTATCTGCACCTTCTATCTCGATGATATCGCCCGGGCTAAGCTTGAGATGTAACAGCGTGTCCGGGTCGAGCCTGGCGATACCGCGTCCCGAATCGTTCGGGTACGCCTTGGCGACCTCTAATTGAACTTCGTTCATGATTGTTGGGCTACGGGGATGGTCTGAAATGCGTCTCGCGCCCCGATAGGGTTTTTGGTCCCGGGGGTAGGCGGTCGATTCACCGTCAGTTCCATGTTGTATGCTAACACTTCTGGTTAGTCCTGAAGCCTACAAAGGCCTACCGGCTTGCCAGTCTCGTCGGTCAGCCCGACGGGGCCGGGACCGGCTCGGACCTCGTGAGTATGTACCTCACACGTATGTAGAACCGAGACGATACTAAGTCACTCGTAAGACGTACGGTAGTAAGTTCGTTGTCCTTATATTATTTTAATATACCTTAGTCCAAGATACACATCCGCACCTAGCCTTATATGCTACGAGTCCGAATTTTCCGATAGCGACCGAGGATGACTGCCACCAACACATCACCTGGGGAGGAGAGTACTGATGCGGAGGAAGAATCGCAGACATCGATATACGACAACCACCCCTTCACGTTCGGGATGTGGCGCAACGCGGCCCCTGTGACGGACGAGAACGACGCGAACCAGACCGAGGAAACCGACGAGACGGAGTCCAAAAAGCGCAAGAAGGTCGTCGCGGACGGTGGCGTCGCCGTCACGATGGCCTGTCCGAACTGCGACGGGGACCTCGTCAACGTGCAAGGCGTTCCGGCCTGTACCGAGTGCGACTGGGCCGCGAAGTAACCGACCACCCCGAGACGGCTGGAGACACGTCTCACCGACCGTTCGCTGTATTCCAACGGGTCGACCGACCTATTCTTCTTCGTCTTCCGACCGTCCAGAAGCCGCACGCTCGTCGCCGCGATGCAACGCCAGCGCCTCCTCGATGGTCAACTCGCCGGCCGCGACGCGGCGAGCTAGCTCCTCGTCGATAGCGCGGTTCTCGCCGGACTGCTCGCGCGAGCGGTTCTTGATGACCTGCAACTCGCCCGCGGTCGGTTCGATGTCCCGGTTCTCGATGACCTCACCCTCCAGCCGGGCGATGTTCACCGCGGCCAGCACGTCGCCCATCCCGCGAGCACCGGTGCCGAGGTACGGTGTCGTCCCCGTCTCGTCGACGAGTTCGACCCGCACGTCGTCGAGGCCGTTCACGATGCTCGCGCCTTCGAGACGGGCCCCGTCACCGACCCGGACGACGGGGTCGACCGCGTCCGCGACCTCGCGCTCGATGACCGCCACCGCGTCGTCGACCGGCACCTGGAACGCCGCGACGACCATCTCACCCGAGAGAACGGCGATGCCGGGTCGATGGCCAGGGTCGACTCCGACGATGGTCCGACCGCCCTCACCCCGGAGGTGGACGAGTGCGGCGTCGACGGCTCGCCGCGGGTCCCCGGGGTCGGCGTGGACCACTTTCGGCCCCTCGACGTCCTCGTCTTCGCCGGTGATGACGACCTCTGTCCGGTCCGGCAACTCGTCCTCGGGTTCGATGGTCGTGAACGTCACGCCACGGTCACGTAACTCGTTGACGACACCGTGGTAGACTTCGAAGTCGGCGGTGGCGACGACTATCACTCCCTCTCCTTTCGTGCCGACCGGTATAAAGTTCGAGTTCCGCCCACGCTTTCCGAGATTTTTTATCCGGGTCCGACCCACGGGGGAACGTGCAAGGGAACATCGAGACGGGGTGTGCGGACCTCGACGAACTCCTCGGGGGCGGGTTCGAGCGAGGCACCGTCACGCAGGTGTACGGACCGCCAGCGGCCGGGAAGACGAACGTGGCGCTCGTCTCTGCGGTCGAGACCGCAGCCCGCGGTGGAACCGTCGTCTACATCGACACGGAAGGCCTCTCGCTCGACCGCTTCGAGCAGATCGCGAACGCCCGCGCGGCCCGGTCGGCGGAGTCCGTCGAGGACATCACCGGTCGCATCATCGTCGAGGAAGCACTGGACTTCCAGGAACAGGAGGAGGCCGTCCGCGACGTGGACGGGTTCGCGGACCGGGCAGACCTCGTCGTCGTCGACTCCGCGACCGGGTTCTACCGCCTCGAACGTGGTGAGGACTCGAAAGGGGGCGAGGCACTCCGGAAGGTCGGGCGGCAGGTCACCCATCTGCTCTCGCTCGCCCGCAAGCACGACTTCGCCGTCTTGCTCACGAACCAGGTGTTCTCGGACATCGACAGCGACAGAACCCGCGCACTGGGTGGGAACACGCTCGAACACTGGATGGGGAGCGTCGTCCGCATCGACCGGTTCCGCGGCGGGAACCGGCGCGCGACACTGGAGAAACATCGAGCGAAGCCCGCAGGGGACACGATTCAGTTCAAAATAACCGACTCGGGTATCGCCGCAGCCGACGTCTAGTTCCGCTGGTCGAATAGAAGGACGGCTGGTCGATTAGAGTTCGTCGAGTTTGCGCAACAGCTGCCCGCGGTACTGTTCGTCCGAGCGGTAGTTCTTCATCTCCAGGACGTTCCGCTCTAGCTTGTCGAGTGCGACGCGGAAGGCAGATTCGGCACCGTAGCCTTCGCCGGAGCCGGCGACCTGCCCGCTGGTCGTCCGGACACGAATCTGGCTGTAGATGAGCGGGGTACCACGGAGCTTCTCCTTGTGTTCCTGGAAGCGGACGTGGACGTGCAGGACGTCCATCTTCTGGTACTTATCGACGACTTCCTCCAGGGACTGGCGAATCTCCTCCCGCGAGAGCGTGTCGAGCAGGTTGATGTTCGTAATCTGGACGTCCATGTGCTCCTCCTCGGTGAACGTCAGGGCACGGAGGACGTCGGTCTTGGTCACGACCCCGGTCACGAGGCGGTCGTCGTCGTCGTTCACCACGACGAGCCCACCGAGGTCGTTCTCCAGCATGGTCGCCACGGCGTCCTCGACTGAGGCGTCGACCGTGGTGGTCGTGACCGGGCTCGTCATGATGTCGTAGACGGGCATGTCGAGGACGCGGTCGGTGTCACCCGCGCGCTCGCCCGTGGTCGCTTTGTTCATGTCGCGGATGACCACGTCGGCGATATCGTGACGGGTTACGACGCCGGTGAGGTAGCCCTCGTCGTTGACGACTGGCAATCGCGAGATGCCGTGCTCGCGGAGCAGGTTGATGACCTTCCCGAGCCCGTCCTGTTCGCCGATGGTGACGGGGTCGTCCGAGTAGATCTGTTCGACGGTGAGTGCGTCGAGGTTGTGCAAGACCGCGTCCAGGATGTCGTCGGCCGTGACGATGCCCCAGAGGTCCTCACCCTCGAACACGGGTGCCACCTTCACCCCTCCCTCGACGAGGACGCGCGCCGTCTCCCGCACGTCCTCGTGGCGGTCGACCTTCGGCGCCGGCGCGTTCCGGCTCGGCTTGACCAGCGCCTTGACCTTGGCGTCGTCCTCGACGTGCGACTGGAGCAACACGCGCTCGGAGAGCACACCCTCGTACTCGCCGTCTCGGGTCACGATGATACCCTTGGGGTTCTCCCGCTCGAACAGCGAGCGAACCTTCCCGAGTCGCATTCCGACGTCGACTTCGATGAACTCCGTAGTCGCGATATCAGAAATATCCATAGTACACCGTCAGAGTTCTCTCGCATCGGTCTTCAAGATACCGCCGGTTACAGGCCCGTAGGATTTTGCCTGTAGCGCCCGAATCGGCGGACGTGCTGCCGGACATCACGATTCTCGGCCCCTGGACCTACCTCGCGACGGAGGTCGTCTTCGGGGCGGCCGCCTTCGCCCTGCTCTGGCGTGCGGGTGCGCTCCGCCGGGCCGCGAAGACCGTACTCGTGCTCTACCCCGTCGCGTACGTCTGGGACTGGTACACACTCGAAGTCGGTGTATTCGCCATCCCGATGCGGACCGGGGTCGAACTGCTGGGCATCCCCATCGAAGAGCACGTCTTCATCGTCGTCGTCCCGGCGCTCGTTATCGGCGTCCACGAACTCCTCCACGGGTCTCCAGCCGTGGACGAGGGCGGTGCTGCATCGAAACCGACCGAGCACCGCGAATCGTGATGGCGACACGGCCCCGTGATTGCGACACGCCCCCGTGAGATTCGGTAGCAGTCTGGACGTTGCCCGAGAACCGGGCCGCTTTTCGCATCGGTCGGTCAGACACCTGTATGGACGCACTTCGACGCTCGATTCACGAGGCACCACTCATCGAGGACGACGGGTATCGCTACCTCGTCCACCCCATCAGCAACGGCATCCCCACACTCGACCCCCACCTCATGCGTGAGGTCGTAAACGGCATCTGTCGCGTCGCCGACCTCGCCGACGTGGACGTCATCGTCACGCCCGTCACCATGGGCGTGCACGTCGCGACCGCCGTCTCGCTCGTCGCGGACATCCCGCTCGTGGTCATCCGGAACCGCGAGTACGGCTTCGACGACGAGGTCGCCTTCGACCTCGACGGCGAGGACTACTACCTCAACGACGTGAGTTCGGGCGACGACGTGCTCGTCCTCGACGACCTGATGAACACCGGTGTCTCCATCGCCGCCATCACCGAGGCGCTCGACGACGTGGGCGCGAACGTCGCCGACGTGGTCACCGTCATCCGCCGGACGGAAGCCGAGACCGTCGAGATGGACTACGACGTCAAGAGCCTCGTCGACGTGCGCGTGACCGACGACGGCGTCGAGATTCTGGACTGAGCGACCGACGGCCGCTGCACTTTCTGCGGACACGTGGTGCGAAGAACAGGCGACCGCCAGAGCGACCGCGCCTGGGCGAGACCAGCGCTACCGGCTCGCGGCGTCGGCGAAGACGAACTCCCGCAGGAGTTTACCGCCGAGCGCGGCGGCCTGGCCGTCGTCTCGGTCGTTCACCTCGACGACGTCGAACCCGGTGACCTGGCCGGTGTCACCGAGTGCCCGGACCACGTCACGCATCTCTCGTGGCGTGAGCCCGAACGGTTCCATCGTCCCCGTCCCGGGTGCGAACGCGGGGTCTGCTCCGTCGATGTCGACCGACAGGTACACCGCGGAATCACCGACGTCGGGTTCCCAGTCAGCCACGTCCTCGGGAGCGACGACGGTCACGTCGGCCTCGGCGGCCCGGTTCCACTCCGCTTCGGACCCGGTCCTCGCACCGAGGACGACCGCCTCGTCGGCGATGTCGAGGACGTGCCTGGTGACCGTCGCGTGACTCAACTCGTTGCCGTCGTATTCGGCACGCAGGTCGAGATGGGCGTCGAGACAGACGAACACGTCCGGGTCGACCGCCCTGACGTTCGCCAGCGTGACGGTGTGTTCGCCACCGAGAACGAGCGGAATCGCGTCGTCCCAGACCGCGTCGCGGCAGACTCCCTCGAGGTAGTCGAGGTACTCGGCGGCGTCGTCCCACGCGCGGACGTCGCCGTGGTCGTGGACACGCAGGTCCGAGAAGTGCTGGTCCGTCCGGTGGTCGTAGTCGTCGTACGTTTCGGAAAAACGGCGAACGCGGTCCGGTCCGAACCGCGTGCCTGGTTGGAAGGTCGTCGAGACGTCGAGTGGAGCCCCGACGACCACGTAGTCCGAATCGTCGCGGTCGGCGAGGGCTCCGGGGAACATCTAGACGATCTTGCGCTGTGCGTCGAGTTCGAGGTACTCGAGTTCGTCGTCGGGCGAGACGTCGAGGTCCGCGGGGATGGACATCGAGAAGGTCTCGTACGTCTCGAGGTCCATAACCTGTGCGACGGTGTCGGACTCGACGGAGACGACCTGCCCCTGTTTGCGCTCGATGATGGGGACCCAGCACTTGGCGTCGACGGGCTGGGACATAGAGCGCTTCTTGCCGTCGAAGACACCGACAGCCTCGACACGGGCCTTCGCACTGCCGTGCTTACCGGGTTTGGCTGTGGAGTAGTGGTTGATCTTACACGCGGCGTCGTCGATCATCACGTAGCTGCCCTCTTGGAGGTCACGGACTTCCTTTTGCTCTTTAGCCATGTTCCTGCGTTCCCTCCGTACTGGTATAAACGGTTTGGAACGCTACAGCGGTCGCGGCGGCTTTCGATGGCGGCCCGCGGGCCGTATTCGGTCGCCCGCGACCTTTTTCTCACCCGGCTGGAAGTCTCTCGTCGGTATAAGTACCACCTTGTTGTATGGTAACATTGGTGAACCCACCATGGCAACCAGAGAACCCGAGATGGAACTGTTCGGCAGACAAACCGGCTTCGAGTACTCAGAGACGTGGGTCGGCTACGCGCTACTCGGGATGCGGCTCACGATGGGCTGGGTCCTCTTCTACGCGGGTATCGACAAGGTACTCGCCGGCGACTGGTCCGCCCGCGGATTCCTGATGGGCGCTGCCTCGGGCGAGAACTTCATGGCCGGCTTCTGGGAGACGATGGCCGCGGACTGGCTCTGGCTGATAGACCCCCTCAACATGTGGGGCTTGACGCTCACCGGGTTAGCACTCATACTCGGTGCGTTCGTCCGCTGGAGCGCGTTCTGGGCGGCCATCATGATGCTGTTCTACTGGCTGGCGAGCTTTCCCCTCGAACACTCGTTCATCATCGACGACCACGTCGTCTACGCGATGCTCCTGTTCGGGCTCGGGGCGTTCGGTGCCGGTCGCATCCTCGGCGTCGACGCCTGGCTGGAGGATATGGAGTTCGTCCAGCAGAACCGCTGGCTGACCTACCTACTCGGGTAGGCCCAGACTGGCCGGTACCGAAGGCGGTCAGTCCGAGCCATCGTCGACCACGACCGACCCGTCCGTGGTCACGCGGACGCGAAACTCGGCTGGCGTGAGTTCGTACTGACTCGCGGGCTTGCCTGCGGTCTGCAAGCGGACACTTTCTTCGAGGACGCCAGCCTGTCGCAACTGGTCGAGTTTCCGGTACGTCGTCGACTTCGGGAGGTCACAGGCGTCTGCGAGTTCTGTCGCGGTCTGTGGGCTGGTTCCGAGTCGGGTGAGCAAACGGCGGCAGTCCGCGTCCAGTACCGCCGCCAGTGTGTCGAGGTCGGGTCGAACCACTGACTCCGTCACGTCGTCTCCCCGGTGGGTCTGCTGGTCTGTCATGGTCGGGTCGTCGCGGCCGGTCGCCGTGGACCGAATCGCGAACACAGGTTGAAAAGAAGTGTCTACACACATATAGATTGGCCCGGGTGCTGCTACTGGGCCCTGTGTGTTCAGGGCCAGTGAGACGGCGAACCGGCCGCGGCACGCTTGCCATCAAGTATCAATACGTCTATAAGTCCTCCCGCGGCGTGCTGGATGGCATGAGCACCACGATGCCCCACCCCGAAGCCAGTTCCGTCGCGAAGATATACTACGCCGACGACCAGCCCGCACAGGTCGACGCCGCGTTCGTCATCGAGGGCTGGGACTGGGTCGTCGGCTTCGACCAGGTCAACACAGCGGACTACGACTACGTCTCCATCCCCATCGACCGCGTCGTCGGTGTGATGTCGCCGCAGTACACGCAGTTCTCGCACAACGGCCGCCGCGTCACCGCCTACGGCGTCGACGACGTCGAGGTCGAGGAGTTCATCCACCTCCTCCCGCTGTGAGTCAGTAGTCGAGACCGAACTCGGCCTGCAGTACGTCGTCCCACTCTGCCGTCGGAACTGCTTCTTCTTCCATCTCCGCACCCCACGACCGCGACACGGTCTCGGCCGTCAGCTTCCGATGCCCATCGTCGGTCGCGATGGTGACGACAGGGTCTCCGGTGAACGTCGACTCCGGCGCGGTGGCCAGATACTCACACGTCGCCTCGAAGAACGAGAGTTTTCGAGGGACGTCCCGGAAGACGTACCGGTTGTTCCACCCACCTTCGTCCGACTCCGCGTCCGATTCACCGTCCGACTCCGCGTTCGCGTCCGGCTTCCGGTACTGTGTGACGTAGTCGGCGTCCGGCCGGTCGCTCTCGGCGACACGCCACTGCACCCCGATTTCGTCCGTCAGTTCCTCGCCGTCGATCGGGAGTGGCTCTCGAAGCACGGGGATACCCATCCCGACGTCTACGACGTACCGCCGCCGGTCGACCGTCACAACGTTCGTGTGGTGGTTCGCGGGAGGACTCGGGTCGCCGTCGTCGCTCAGCATCATCGAGGCGACGCGGTCGCGGTCGTAGCCGAGCTCGCCGAGCAACCAGCCGAACAGTCCGTTGAGTTCGAAGCAGAAGCCGCCGCGCCGCCGGTCGACCACCTTCTCGTAGAGGGCTGGCAGTGCGAGCGTGACGCCCGCACCCGGTTCGTCACGGTGCGGGTGGCCCGTGATAGAGAGGTTCTCGAACGGAATCGTGGTGACGTGTGCCCGCTGGATGCGCGCGAGGGTCGTCAGGTCCGGGTCCTCGACGGTCGCCGGGTCGACTCCGAGACGGTCGAGGTACTGGCTCGGGTCCATCGCTCAGGCGCGCCCTCCAATTCCGGTGGGCAGTTCTCCCGACTCGGCCTCAGCCGCCAGTTCTGGATACCGGTCGACGCCGGCGTACGCGACGAGTTCTCGCCCGAGGCGGCGAACCCGGCCCTCTATCTCGGGGTCGGTGATGCCGTCCCGACCGACCGTCTCGTGTGATTTCGGGATGCCGACCTCCAGCGGGAGCGTCCACGCGTTCAGGGTCCGGGCGACTCCCCGGAGGTGTGCCAGCGCGGGTTTCGGGTAGCTCCCGCCGGCGACCTCTAGCAGGCCGACGGTCGTCCCCTCGAACTCGTCACGGCCACAGTAGTCGAGCGCGTTCTTCAGCGGTGCGGCGTACGATCCGTGGTAGTTCGGCGTGCCGAGGAGGACAGCATCGGCGGCCGCGACCCGTTCGCGGAGCGCTGGCGCGTCGCCAGCGTCCATGTCGTCGGCGTTCACCGGCGGGAGGTCGTACTCGCGCAGGTCGAGGAGTTCGGTGGTCGCGCCGGCCTCGCTCGCCGCGGCGAGCGCCTCGTGAAGGACGACTCGCGTCTTGCTCTGTTCGCGGAGACTACCGCAGAGGGCGACGACGTGTGGTTCGGAAGACATCTGCTGTATCCAGATACCGACGAGAGGCACTAAAGCGCTCGCTGAGACGAATTCAAGTAACAGTTCTAATACGTCTTGAACGGTCGCTCGTGCTGGGTGTTTTCGGGAGGCTGAGCGAGAACCGGAGTCACAGCCCAGTTCTACCACTTCGAGTACAGGAATCGGTTTCCGAAAAAATCCATTATAGTGGCAGTCGACTATCCATCCGTGATGACGGACGTTCGCCCGCTCGTTCGACGGTTCTACCTCTACTACCTCACGAACTCCTACGGGCTCTACCTGCCGGTCAGCGTGCTCTACCTGCTGGAAGTCCAGCAGTTCGGACTCGCCGAAATCGGGGCCATCAAGGCCGTCTTCTCGTTCGCGCTGGTGGCCGCCGAGATACCCACAGGCTACCTCGGCGACAGAATCGGCCGGCGGGCGAGCCTCGCGCTGGGGAACGGGCTCTCCGCGCTCTCGCTGGTCGCTTACGTGTTCCTCGACTCGCCGGTCGAGTACATGCTGCTCAACGTGGTCTGGGCGACCGGCTGGGCGTTCCGCTCCGGCACCACCGACGCCTGGCTGTACGAACTCCTCGCGAGCCACGGGGCCGCAGACGAGTTCGCCCGGTATCGTGGCCGCGCGAGTACGGTCTTGCTCGTCGTCTCGGCCGCGACGGCGCTTCTCTCCGGCGTGCTGGCGACGGTCGACTGGGCCATCCCGTTCTTCGCGAACGCGGCGCTGGCGGCCACCGGGATTCCGGTCCTGTTCACCCTGCCGGCGGTCGGTTCGACGGTCGACGCCGAAGCCGACAACGCCGACGACGCCGACGCACCCGTCGACGAGGTGTTCGGCGTCGGAGATGCAGTTCGGACCCTGCGGCTCCAGCTCGGCCGCCCATCCGTCCGGTGGTTCCTGGTCTATGCGGCCCTGTTCGCCGCCCTGTTCGGCATGACGCGGTCGTTCGAGCAGCCCGCTGCCGCGGCAGTCGGGATTCCCCTGCCCGCCTTCGGGCTCATGTACGCCGCGTTCAAACTCGTCTCCGCGGCGGTCGCAGCCTCCGCGGGCTGGTTCGAGGACCACCTCGGCGTCTCGGGGGTGTTCCTCCTCGTCGCGCCCGTGGTCGGGCTACTGTACGCCAGCGCGCTGGTCGTCCCGGTGCTGGTGGTGCCGGTGCTGTTCCTGAACCGGGGCGTCAAGACCATCCTCGAACCGGTCCGGAACCAGTACCTCAACGACCGACTCGCCGACGTCGGCCGGGCGACCGTGCTCTCGGGCGCCTCGATGGCGCTCTCGCTGGCCTCCGGGCTGGCATCGCTGGGCGGCGGGGTCCTCGCCGAGTCGACCGGCGTCGTCACCGCGGTCGCACTGGCCGGTGTCGCCGTCGCGGTCGGGGCCGGGGTGCTGTGGATGGCCGTCTCCCCGGTCCGGCCGCTATCGAAGGCGGAAGGCGGCCCCGCGGGCCCCTCGGTTGCAGACTGACCCACGGGACGAAAGACAGCGCGTCAGTTCCCGCCGCGCTCGATGACCCGGGCGACGCGTTCCAGTCCCTCCGCTAACTCCCCGGTCGGCAGCCCGAACCCGAGCCGCCAGTACTGGTCGAACCCGAACAGGTCCCCGGGCGCGAGTACGACGCTCTCCTCTTCCACCACGGCAACACAGAACTCCCGGGCGTCCGCGAAGCCCTCCGGCACCGAGACGAACCCGTTCACGCCCACCGGGTCGTACCACTCGAGGTCGTGTTCCGCGACGAACTCGCGGACGATATCGCGGTTCGTCTTCGCCAGCTCGCGGTTCTCGGCCAGAATCTCGTCCTCCTGCTCGCCCAGTGCCTGCTTCGCGACGTGCTGGCCGAAGATGGGCGGCGAGATGGTCGTGTAGTCCTTCCACTCGACCGCCTGCTGGACCACCTCCTCGGGACCGGCTATCCAGCCGAATCGCAGGCCTGCCAGCCCGTAGGCCTTCGTCAGGCTGGTGGTGGAGATGCCCCACTCGCCCAGGCTGGCGACCGGCGGGAGCGGGTCGTCGTCCAGTAATCGATACACCTCGTCACAGAGCAGGTACGCGTCGTTCTCGGCCGCGAGGTCGTACAGTTCTCTGACCTTCGATTCGTCGTGGTACCGCCCGGTCGGGTTGTTCGGGTTGTTCAGCACGACGAGTTTCGTCTCCTCGCGGATTTCGTCGGCGACGGCATCCACGTCGAGTCGCCAGTCACCCTCAGAGAGCGAGACGCGGGTCACGTCGCCCACTGCATCCGGGACGGCGTGGAGCGCCTGATACGTCGGCGTGACGACGACGGCGTGGTCGCCCTCGTCGAGCAGCGAGAGGAACACGAGGAGGTTAGCCTCCTGCGTCCCGCAGGTGAAACACACCTCGTCGGCCCCGCGGCCGTAACGCTCGCCCACCTCTGCTCGGAACTCGGGGTCGCCATCCGTCGGGATGACGTAGTTCAGCTCGCCGGGGTCGGTGTCGAAGCGCCCGGAGTCGAGCGGGCGAATTCCTGACTCCGCGAGCATGATGTCCGCGCCGTGTTCGTACTGCCCGAACCAGCGTTCGAGGCCGAAGGGCTCGATGTCCATGGCTGGTGGTGAGGTGGGCTGGTAGAAAGGTCGTTGGGTGTCGGTTCTGTGCGTGGCTGGCTGGGCGGCTGACTGCTCGCGATTCCTGTGCAGGTTGGGCGGCTGACTGCTCGTGGTGAACGACGACCAGCAGGTCACTCGCGCTGGTGGCGATGACCGCACCACACCCTCCCCAGCCGACTCCCTCCGTTCCGCAAGCGTCACTCCGGTCGTCCCTCGCGCGGCACCGACTCGCGGGTTCACTGCCGTTCACCACGCTCGTCAGCGCGCGCCGGAGTGAAAGACAGGTATCGGCCGCAACACACACCTCCTCCGGCGACCAGCAGACCCCATGAAACCCCCCATCTGTCGCCTCTGCGGCCGTGACTTCAGACACGAGGGACCCGACGACGGCGGCGACCTCCTCGCCTTCGCCAGGGACGAGGGCGACGACCTGCCCGAGGGACCCGGCCATCCGCCGCACATGGCCTGGTTCTGTGCGGACCACGTCGTGGCGGCCCGGGAACTGACTGACGCGACGCTCTCGGACGCAGTCGCACAGCTGAAAATCGACAGGCAGGAGAACTAGACTACTCGTTCCCGCGGCGCTCTCTGAGGTTCTGGCGGGTGAACTGCGGCTGGGCCCGGATACCCTTCTTCGTCCGGAACGACCGCCACAGGCCAACCAGCGTGAGCAGCGAGAACGCCGCGATGACGGCGGCGACGCGGACCTCCCAGACGCCACCGGCCGCGTAGAGCACAGACGAGGAGACCAGCCCGAACGCGAAGAACAGGGCGTACACCAGCCGTTTCGCCAGTTTGTCGAGGGTCCCCGAGGAGTCGTTGAGTTCGATTTGCACCGTGAGGTTCCCGCGCTGGGCGCGGTCGAGCGTGTTCTCCAGTTTCGGCGGCACCCGGAGCATCGACTGGGCGGACTCCCAGGCCTGGTCTTTCGTCTGGTCGACGAACTGCTTGATGGACTCCTCGCGGTAGCCCTCCTCGGTGAGGTACTCCGTCGCGGTGCTGATGAAGTCGAAGTTCGAGTCCAGCGTGACACAGACGCCCTCGACCACGGTCGCGACCCGGAGGACGAGCGCGAGGTTCGCCGGCAGCCGGAACGGGAACTCGTAGATGGAGTCCTCGATCTGGCCGACGATCTGGTTCACGCGGTACTGTTCGATGTCGTCACCGCGTGCGTCCGCGATGGCGAGTTCCATCACCTCGCCCATCACCTGCCGGTCTGCGGTGGGCGAGAGCGTCCCGATGGCGATGAGGGAATCGAGGATGCCGTCGATGTCCTGGTTGGCGACGGCGATGTAGAACTCGACGATCTTCTCCTGGACGAACGAGTCGACCCGGCCGGACATCCCGAAGTCGTAGAAGATGATGGCCCCATCGTCTCGCACCGCGAGGTTGCCGGGGTGCGGGTCGGCGTGGAACACGCCGTCCTCGATTATCATCTTGAGGTAGGCACGCTGGAGCGTCTCGGCGACCGCGCTGCGGTCGATACCCTTCGCGTCGAGTTCGTCGACGTCGTTTATCTTCGTGCCCGTCACGTAGTGCATCGTGAGCACGCGCGGCCCCGAATACCCCGCGAGCACGTCCGGGATGACGATGTCCTCGTCGTCGGCGAAGTTGTCCCGAATCTCGTTCAGCATCCGGGCCTCGCGCTGGTAGTCCATCTCCTCGCGGATGGTCTTCGCGAACTCGTCGGCGAGGTTCTCCAGCGAGAACGCCCGTGCTTCGCCCACGAACCGCATCAACAGCGGGAGCGACCACTTGATGACCGTGAGGTCGGCGTTCACCAGCGACTCGATGTTCGGGCGCCGAATCTTGACCGCGACCTCCTCGCCGTCGGCCCTGGCGCGGTACACCTGCCCGAGGCTCGCGCCGCTGATTGGCGTGGTGTCGAACTCGTCGTACACCTCGTCGACGGGGCCGAGTTCGTCCTCGATGACGACCCTGGCCTCGTCCCAGGGGGCCGCGGGCACGTCGTCCTGGAGCGACGCGAGCACGTCGATGTACTCCGCCGGGAGGATGTCGGGGCGGGTCGAGAGCAACTGTCCGAGTTTGATGAACGTCGGGCCGAGCGTGAGCAGAGAGTCGAGCAGTCGTTCGGCACGACGGACCCGTGTCTCTCGGTCGACCTGCCGCGTGCCGCCGAAGAGCAGGTACTTCCGGCGGTCACGGGCGTACGCGAGCAACAGGGGAAGGAACTGACGCGCGACGACGAAGAAGCGCCAGTAGGCGCGGAGGGAGACCAGCGTGACCACCCAGGCTTACTCGGCGTCCCGTATCTCGATTGTCGTCTCCTCTGCGGCACCCCGTTTGGGGAGAGTGAGACGGAGGACGCCACGTTCCACCGTCGCCTCGGCACCCTCGGCCGTCGCGTCCGGCGGCAGGGGGAGTTCGGCGTCGAGGAACATCGAGCGGTCCTCGCGGTCGTAGCGGAACTCCGGTGGGACGTCCTTCTCGCGGCGTGCCTCGATGGTGAGACGGCCGTTCTTCACGACGACGTCGAGCGTGTCCGCGGTCACACCCGGGAGGTCGATGACCAGCAGATACGCCTCGTCGGATTCGAGGAAGTCGGCGAACACCGCGTCCGGCAGGTCCCGTAACGCGTCACGCAGCGCTGACATGGCCGACCCTTGGATTCGGGGGGCGAAAAAGGCCGCGGATGCGGACAGGGCGTCGTCACAGCCACACCGCGGCGAACGCGAGAGCGACGAGGCCGAGCACGACCGGGACCACGGCCCGGTACGCCAGTCGCCGGACTACACCGGCTTCGCTGGTGTCCGAGACGATAAACGGTGGCTCGCGGACGCGGGCGAGGACGTTTCCGAGAAACCCGCTGTCGAGTCGTTCTGGCGCCCCGACGATGGCGTATAGCCGCGAGCCGAACTCGCGGTCGGGGTCGGGCCGGCTGTGTCCGATGACGTGGACTGTCTCGCCGATGTCCAGCCGCTCTTCGACGTAGCGCCGGTCGTTCCCGGTCTTGAGTGTGAACAGCTTCAGGTCGAGCGACGTGTTCTCGGAGTCGACCTCCTCGTTGACGTCGATGAACTGCTGAACCGTCTCCGGTGGCATCGTCCCGCCATCGACCTCGATGCGGCTCGACTCGTCGAGCGAGAACCGCGCCCCGCGCGGGTCGACCAGCACGCTCCCGGTGTCGTCTTCCACCCGGAAGGGCCGCCACCACGTCCCCTCGTCGATGGTCGCCCAGTGACTGTTCTTCCCGCTACTTTGGTACTCCTCGACCTTCCAGTGACAGACGAGACAGTCCGCGTCGGTGAACGGCGAGCGGACGTACTCCTCGTGGGGTTTCGCGGTCCCCTCTATCTCGAAGAGGCCGCTGTTCCGGGCCTCGTACGCGGACTTCGGGTCGTTTGTGTGGATTCGATAGGCGTCACGAAGCGAGAGTGTGCCGTAGCCGAGGAGGACGACGCCGGCGAGGGCGAACACGACCGCGAACGCGGAGAAGACGGAGACCATACCGGTGTTTCAGTGCAGTGACTCATAACCATCACGCCGGGCGGCGGCGACCGCGGTGGCCGGGACCGCCGAGCGCCGGGTCAGAAGCCGAGTGCATCGACGGCAGCGAGTCCGACTGTCCCGAGGACGAACAGCACCACGAGCAGGGACGACGACAGCCGCCGTCGGAGCGACCGGAACGGGGCCGATAAGTATCCAGAGACGGTCGTCGAGTAGTTAACGGTAGAGAAGGGCGAATAGTACGGCCGGTCCACCACGCCGACCGCACGTTTTTGCCGCTGGCGCGGGGAGGAAGCGTATGGACGAGGACAGGAAGGAGTCCGGATTCAAGGACCGGACGCGGGTAGACGACGCGCGGGAGGCCCTGGCAGACCGGGTGACACGGCTCGACCGAACCGAGTCGCTCCCGGTCGCGGACGCCGACGGGCGGGTACTGGCGGAACCGGTCGAGTCCGACCGGAACGTCCCGGACTACGACAGGGCGGCGATGGACGGTTTCGCGGTTCGCGCGAGCGACACCTTCGGCGCGAGCGACCGGTCGCCCGAGGTACTCCGTGTGGTCGAGGAGGACCCGATGCCGGGCGAGGCGGTGCGGGTACACACCGGGAGCGCGCTCCCTGCCGGGACCGACGCCGTGGTCATGATAGAACACACCGACACGTTCGGCGACGAGGTGGAGGTGTTCGACGCGCTGGCAGAGGGTGAGAACGTCGCTGCGGTCGGAGAAGACGTCCGCGAAGGCCAGCACCTCTACGACCCGGGCCACCGACTCCGGCCCTCCGACCTGGGCCTGCTCCGGTCGGTCGGCATCGAGTCCATCAGCGTGTTCGACCACCCGAGCGTGGGCGTGATTCCGACCGGTGAGGAACTGGTCGAGTCGGACCCCGGTCCGGGCGAGGTCATCGAGACGAACTCGCTGACCGTCTCGCGACTCGTGGACCGATGGGGAGCCGAGGCGACCCGGTACGACGTGGTCACGGACGACCGCGAGAAGCTCCGAGAAGCCATCGAAGACGCCTGTGACGAACACGACGTGGTCGCCACGACCGGCGGTTCCTCCGTTGGCGAGCGCGACCTCGTTCCGGAGGTCGTCGACGAACTGGGCGACGTGTTCGTCCACGGGGTCGCCCTGAAACCGGGGCACCCGGTCGCCCTGGGGCAGGTCGAGGACACCGTCGTCGTGATGCTCCCCGGCTACCCCGTCGCCTGCATCGTCAACGCGGTGCAGTTCCTCCGGTACGCCGTGAAGTGGACCGGCTCGCTCCCCATCGAGGAGCCCCCGACGAACCCGGCGATGCTCGACCGGAAGATACCGAGCGAACCCGGCGTGCGGACATACGCCCGCGTTCGGTTCGACTCGAAGGACGGCCAGCGCGTCGCAGTCCCGGTTCGGGCCGGCGGCTCGGGCGTCCTCTCGTCGGTCGCGCTCGCCGACGGCTGGGTGGAGATACGCGAAGGCATCGAGGGACTGCCCGAAGGCGACCTCATCGCGGTCCAGAACTGGGAGTGGTTGCCGTGAGAAAGGAGTTCCGTGACCTGGCCCCACCGGAGGAAGCCCACGAGGCTATCGCGAGCCTCGACCTCGAACCGGAGTCCGAAACGGTCTCGCTGGAGGACGCCCGCGGTCGCGTCCTCGCCGAGCGAATCGACGCGACCATCGACGTGCCCGGGTTCGACCGGGCGAAACTGGACGGCTACGCGCTCCGGGCGAAGGACACCTTCGGGGCAGACGAGGCCGACCCCGCGGTGCTGGACCTGGTGGGCGAGGTCCACGCCGGTGTCGAACCCGACGTGGAGGTCGGCGTCGGCGAGTGCGTGGAAATTTCGACCGGCGCGGTCATGCCGGACGGCGCGGACGCGATGGTGATGGTCGAACGAACGGAAGAATCCGACGACCGTGAGCACGTCAGCGTCTACACGAGTGTCGCTCCGGGCGACAGCGTGATGTTCGCCGGCTCGGACGTGGCCGCGGGTGAACGCGCACTCGGCCCCGGCACTCGGCTCACGTCGCGCGAAATCGGGCTGCTGTCGGCACTGGGTGTCGAGGCGGTCCCGGTGGAGGGGAAACCGGTAGTGGGAATCGTCTCGACCGGCGACGAACTCGTCCGACCCGGCGACGAATTACACGCAGAACGCGGCCAGATATACGACGTGAACAGCTACACCGTGGCCGCGGGGGTCGAAGAAGCGGGCGGCGTCCCGAAACTGTACCCGCACGCCGGTGACGACTACGACGAGATGGAGCGCATCCTCGTCGAAGCGAGCGAGGAGTGCGACCTCGTGCTCTCTTCGGGGAGCACGAGCGCCAGCGCGGTCGACGTCATCTACCAGGTCATCGAGGACCAGGGCGAACTCCTGCTCCACGGCGTCGCCGTCAAGCCCGGGAAACCGATGCTCGTCGGTCGGCTGGATGACTCCGCGTACGTCGGCCTCCCCGGGTATCCCGTCTCCGCGCTCACCATCTTCCGGACGTTCGTCGCTCCGGCAATCCGCCGGGCCGCCGGCCTGCCCGAGCCCCGAACCGCCACCGTCGAGGGCACGATGGCGGTGCAAGAACGGTATGCGGAAGGGAGGATGCGACTGATGCCCGTCGGACTGGTCGAGGACGGGGACGGGAACACGCTGGTCTATCCGGTCGACAAGGGCTCCGGCGCGACCACCAGCCTCGTCGAGGCCGACGGGGTGGTCGAGGTGCCCGCCGACACCGAGTACCTCAGCGAGGGCGAGTCGGTGCAGGTCCAGCTGTTCTCGCCCGACGTGCGCCCGCCGAGCGTCTTCGGCGTCGGCGAGGACGACCCGCTGCTCTCGCGGGTCCTCGACCGGGTCGGCTCCCCGAGATACCTCTCGGTCGGCACGCGACAGGGACTCCGGAGACTGCGCTCTGGCGTCCCCGACTTCGCGGTCGCCTCCGGACCGCTGGACCGCGAGGTCGATGCCGAGAGACTCGGCGCGTGGACCCGGGAGTGGGGCCTCGTCGTCCCCGACGGCAACCCCAAGAATATCGACGGGCTCGCCGACCTCGCCGACCGCGACCTCCGGTTCGTCAACCGGACGACCGACTCCGGACTCCGGACGAGCCTCGGGAACGCGGTCGCCGACCTCGCCGACGAGCGCGGTGAGGACCGCCACGACATCGTCTCGGCTATCGACGGGTTCGACCTCTCGCTCCGGGCGCACGAGAGCCCGGCCCGGAAGGTGCTCGCGGGGAAGGCTGACGCCGGGCTCGGGCTACGGGCGACTGCCGAGAACCTGGACATGGACTTCGTCTCCCTCGGCGAGGAACAGGTGCAGGTGCTCGCGAATCCCGATAGAATCGAGAAATCCAGAATGCAGGTGCTGGCGGCTGTACTGGACACTGTCGCGGACGAGACGACGACCCTCGCGGGCTACCGCGCCCGGGAGCAGTAATCAGTCGCTCGCGGTCTCCGAATCGACCTGCCGCCACAGCTCCTCGAAGTTCGTCACGCGGTAGTCGCCCATCACGCAGTGGCCGCGCTTCTCGTGGCCGTGCCGTTCGACGTGGATGGCGTCGAGGCCGGCGTTCCAGGCCGCACCAACGTCACAGCTCCCGTCACCGGCGAGGACGCCGTCGGCCACGGAGCCGAACCCGCCGTCCGAGGCGACCCGCCGGTACTCGATGTCCATGTCCGAGAGGGCGCGGTACACCGGCTGCGGGTCGGGTTTCCAGCCAGTGTCGTCGGTACAGCAGACGATGGTGTCGAACCAGTCGCGGATGTCGAGGTGGTCGATGACGGGGTCCGTGAGGAACTGCTGGCAGTGCGTGACCAGACCCACGGGCGCGTCGAGTTCGCCGACGAACGCGGCGTCGTCGTGCAGGAACGTCCGTTCGGCTCGCACGTCCGGATTCTCGATGGAGTGGAAGGCGGGCCAGAACTCGGCCGGGTCGATACCCCACTCGCGGAGCTGGTCGTCGCGCTTGCCCGTGAGGCCGTTCCAGATGATGTGGGCCTCGCGGTCTGTGAACTCCCGACCCAGGATAGCGCCGACGTCGTCGAACACCTCGCGGGTGTAAGACCAGTCGACGTCGATGAGCGTGCCGTCGAGGTCGAAGAGCCAGAAGTCGTAGTCCGCAGGTCGCATGAGGAACAGAGAGTAGGCAATTTCCGGATAAAGGCTTTCCGGCAGTCGTGACAGTAAAGCATCATTAGCCGGGCGGGTAGCACCCGACTAACGAGGGGCCTGGCCACTCACTCTTCGACCTGTATCGAACTCCCGAGGTACTTGTTCAACACCTCGTGGACCGAGTCCGCCCGGAACAGGTCCAGATCGTCGCCTATCTCGGCTTTCAGCGCCTCGAAGTACGCCGAGTCGGTCCGCAACCCGCGGAACTCGACGGAGAGAACGGTCACGCCGAGGGCGTCCTCGGCCAGTTCGCGGACGTGGGGCGGGTCGTTCAACGAACCGCGCCAGAGGTTGTCCCGGAAGAAGAGCCACCCGTCGGTTCCGGGTTCGTCCGCCTCGCGCAGCAGCGTCGTCTCGAACTCGTTCGGTGTCACCGAGACGTCGGCGGAGGTCGGTTCGAGCCGGAACCGGACCGCGACGACGTACTCGGCGTGCATGCTCAGACTTCCTTGTTCAGGAACTCGGCCATCTCGATGTCTTTCTCCGTGACGCCACCCTCCTCGTGGCTGGTGAACCGGACCTCCACCTCCTTGTACCGGATTATCATCGTCGGGTGGTGGAACTGCGCCTCCGCAATTTCACCCGTCAACTGCGCGA
The DNA here is from genome assembly GCF_051801355.1 of Haloarchaeobius ordinarius. Taxonomy (GTDB): domain Archaea; phylum Halobacteriota; class Halobacteria; order Halobacteriales; family Natrialbaceae; genus Haloarchaeobius. Next base: position 250,283 of record NZ_CP196560.1, read on the forward strand.
AGTTGACGCCTTTCATGTAGTCGTCGAACTCGAAGGTCCGGACGATCTCGTCACCGTCGAGCGACCACTCCTCGGGGAGTCGCTCCTGGACTTCGTCGGTTGACAGCACGTCAGCCATGGCCGAATCATCGAAGCCGATTCAGATAATCGTTGGGGCACGGCCATGGGCTGGGGTGGGGGAAACGTCATACCGGTCGCCGTCGAATCGCCGGCCGTGCCCCACACGACACGGCGGGGAATGCTCGCCGCCCTCGGACTCGGTACCGTTGGTCTGCCGGCCCTCCAGACGCCGACACGCGAGCGCTCCCGCCCCACCGCCCGCCTCGCCGTACAGGTCCATCCCGACAGCCGGTTCGGCTGGTCGACGCTGACCCGGCGCGTCGCCCGCGCCGTCGAGAACGGCGTCGACCAGGTCGCCTACCGGCTCGGACACGGTCACGACGTGTCCGTCGACGTCTCGGTCACCCGCGGGACACCGATTCCCGAGGAACGAATCGGGACGAGTTCGTACCAGCAACTGTACGCCGACGTGGAGACCTGGCTGCGCGAGACGGACGCCTACGACCCGGGCGCGTGCCACCTCTACCTCCCGAACGAACCCTACAACCAGTCACTCGGCTACGGCGGCGCGAACGACAACGTGGACGATGACGGTGCCATCGCGTTCGCCAACGTCGGCGCGACCGACACCTGGGACGGTCTCGCCGTCTCGGAGAACATCGCCATCCACGAGTGGTTGCACACGGTGTTGAGCCGCGACACCACCGAAGCGCAGGTGGGGTCACGGTGCGAACACGACCTCGGTGCCGTGGTGATGCGTGAACTCGGGACGGTCGTCGTCACGCCCATGGCGACCGCCTACGCGGACGATACGGTCTTCGGCGGCGAGACTCGCTGGCACGGCTCTGGCTGTTACAACCACGACTCGTTCTCCCGCCACGACGGGCTGGAACTCGCCCCGCGGCGCTGGGAGCACACCTGGCAGTTGAGCGAGGCAACGTTGCGTGCGGCGGCGAACTACGTCACGGAGACCCTCGTCTGACCGCGGGTCGGCCCCGCTTCGGCCGCCGTCCCCCGCGAACCACCTTTCCTGCTGGCGCCCGTACCCACCCACATGACGGGAACACCACCCGAGTCCCCGGCTTCCACCTCTCCGACGTCCACCCGTGCTCCCCGCCGCACCAGCGCTCCCCGCCGAACCCGCCGACAGTTCCTCGCCAGCACTGCGGCCGCGACCGGCATCGCCCTGGGCGCGGGTTGTGTCACCGGGAGTCTCGGCGGCTCCGACAGCGGACTCGCGGCCGGGCCGACCGTCGCGCTCGAACCGGTCGCCGAGGGGTTCACCGCCCCGCTCGCCGTCGAGTTCGGACCCGGCGACGACCGGCCGTACGTGGTCGACCAGACCGGCTACGTCGACGTGGTCGAGGGCGGCGAGCGCAGCCGGTTCCTCGACGTGCGCGACCGTATGGTCTCGCTGAGTGGCTACGAGGAACGCGGCCTGCTCGGCCTCGCCTTCCATCCCGACTACGAGGAGAACGGTCGCGTCTTCGCCCGCTACAGCGCCCCACGGCGGTCCGGCACGCCCTCGAACTACTCGCACACCTTCGTGCTCGCGGAGTTCACCGCCGACGGCGAGTCGGCCCCCACGAACACCGAGCGGACCGTCCTCGAGATTCCACAGCCGCAGGCGAACCACAACGCTGGTGCCATCGTCTTCGGACCCGACGGCTACCTCTACGTCGCGACCGGTGATGGCGGCGGCGCGGGCGACCGCGGGTTGGGCCACGTCTCGGACTGGTACGACGCCGTCGCCGGTGGGAACGGTCAGGACGTGACCGAGAACCTGCTCGGGAGCGTCCTCCGAATCGACGTGGACGGCGAATCGGACGAGCACGCGTACGCCATCCCGGACGACAACCCACTCGTCGGCCGCGAGGGCCTCGACGAGCACTACGCGTGGGGGTTCCGGAACCCCTGGCGGATGTCGTTCGCCGGCGAGGACCTGCTGGTCGCGGACGTGGGCCAGAACCGCTACGAGGAGGTGAGTCTGGTCACCGCGGGCGGGAACTACGGGTGGAACGTCCGCGAGGGCGCACACTGCTATTCGGCCGACTCCTGCCCGGCCGAGACGCCCGCGGGCCAGCCACTCGTGGACCCGGTCGTCGAGTACCCCCACCAGCGCGACGGCGAAACGCTCGGCATCGCCGTCGTCGGGGGCTACGTCTACCAGGGGTCTGCCGTCCCGGCCCTCGCGGGTCGATACGTCTTCGGCGACTGGCGCGGCGGTTCGGGTGGCCGACTCTACGTCGCGGACCCGACCGAGGACGGCCAGTGGCCCATGTCGAGCGTCTCCGTCGCCGGGCAGGGGAACGTCCTCGACGCCCTCTTGCTCTCGTTCGGTGCGGACCACGACGGCGAACTGTACCTCGGGACGACCCGGAGCGCGACACTGGACGGGAACTCGGGAGTCGTCGCACGGTTAGCGCCCCAGGATGGCAGTGGCGACGACGAGACTGGCAGCACCACCCCATCGGAGCGCCCGGACCCGGGACCTGCCGGGACCGGCAGTGATGGGACGGGAGGAGACGACGATTCGGGTTCGACAGCCGGGTTCGGCGCACTGGCGGCGCTCGCGGGTGTCGGACTCGGAATCGGCGGATACGCAACTCGAGAACTCAGTCGTCGTCGCTGAGTGCGCCGACGGGGGCGTCAGACGGCAGTTCGTCGGCGACGCCCTCGGGGAGTTCGTCGGGCAGCTCGCCCATCTTCGCGAACGTCGCGATCGGCGGCGCGTCGGCCCCGAACTCGGGGTCGAACAGCTGGAGTGCGGTGTTGATGGTCGTCCAGTCGTCCTCGGCGGCAGCCTCACGCAGGCTCTTCGTCGGGGCCGAGAGGAGCTGGCCGACGAGCGCGTCGGCCATCGATTCGACGACTTCGCGCTCGTCCTCGTCGAGGTCGAGTTTCGACAGCGCCGTCTCGACCTCGCGCTGTTTCATGCGGTCTGCGGACTCGTACATCGCACCGATGACCTCGTCGGCGCGCTTTCGCTTGTACTGGTCGAGCAGGAGGTCGAACTCCTCGTCGATGAGTTCCTCGACGGCCTCGGCGGCCTCGCGGCGCTGCTCTCGCGTCTCCTCGGTCACGTCCTCCAGCGTGTCGAGGTCGTACACGGTGACGTGGTCGAGGTCGCGTGCGTCGGTCGCCACGTCGCGCGGCTGGGCGAGGTCCACGACGACGTGGTCGTTGCCATCGTCGAGGTCGGCGGCGGTGAGGACGGGGTCGTCGCTCCCTGTCGCCGTGACGACCACGTCTGCGCGGTCGACGACGGTGTCGAGCGCGGCCAGCGTGACCGCCTCGGTGTCGACGTCGACCTGCTCGGCGAGGTGTTCGGCGTGGGGGAGCGTGCGGTTCGCGACCACGAGGTCGGTGACGCCGCGGTCCGCGAGGGCGCGGGCGGCCAGCGTAGCCATCTCGCCCGCCCCGACGACCAGCGCGGTCGCCCCGTCGAGGTCGCGCTTCGTGGCGACGAGTTCGGCGGCGGCCGAGCCGAGCGAGACGACGCCCTCGTTGATGTCGGTCTCGGTGCGGACGCGCTCGCCCACGTGGATGGCCTTCAACACGGCGTCGTCGAGCATCTGTCCGATGCCGTCCTCGGCCCGCGAATCCTCGTATGCGGTCCGGACCTGACCGAGAATCTGGTCCTCACCGAGGACGAGCGAGTCGAGGCCGGCGGCGACCCGGAGCAGGTGACGCAGGCTCTCGTCGTGGCCCATGTACTCGACCACGTCGTCGGACACGCCGGTCGCGTAGTCGTCGACGACGGCCCGGCCGGTGACCGGGTCGTCCGTCACGACGTACGCTTCGGCACGGTTGCACGTCTGGAGGCAATACGCCTCCCTGACGCCGTCTCGGGCGCGAAGCGACGCGACGACAGCTCGCTGTGACTCGCCGCTCGCGGCCGCGATGTCGTCGACGCTGGCCACGGAGTGCGAGACACGTACGCCGGTGATGACGCCTGTTCCTGCGTTCATTTCTCGGGGAGTGCGCGGTCCCGGAGGACCTCACGCGCTATCTGACGGGGCTTGGTGTTACCAGTACGTAAAACTGTCCAAACGTCATCCCTTCTGACGACGTCCCGGACGATGGCCCGGCGTTCTGCCGGGTCCACGCCCCGTGACTGGAGTTCGTCACGCAGGTAGCCGGTGAGTTCGGCCATAGCGCCTGCGCCGGCCAGTTCGCCCTCGAGTCGTTCGCGGAGGTACTTCGAGAGCGCGGGCGACGCGCCGCCGGTCGAGATGGAGACGACCACCGGGTCGTCCCGCACCGTCGCCGGGACGACGACGCTGCCCCGGTCCCGCCCGCCGTGGCTATCGGTCCGGTTGACGAGCACGCCGCGGTCTCTCGCCGTCTCCTCGATGGCGGCGTTCAGCCCCCCGTCGTCGGTGGCGGCGACAACGAGGGCCGGGTCCAGTCGGGCCAGCCAGTCGGCCACGTCCTCGGGGGCGAGTGCGGCCCTCACGAGTTCTGCCCCGCCGAAGTCCAGCTCCGCGAAGTCGGGGCTGACCACCACGACTCGCGCCTCGCGGGCGAACCGTCGGGCCTTGCGAGCCCCGACGCGGCCACCACCGACGACGAGGACGGTCTCACCCTCGAAATCGTGAAGTAGCGGTATCATCGGTCCCTCCGGTGTTGGTCGAACGACACTGTCTCGTCACGAGGATTGGACGACGCACGTAAAAGGGTAGCGTCGGCTCCCACGAGACGGGAATCGGCGGCCGCCACCCGGGAGCGCACCGCCTCGGTCACACCGACTCCGTGTTCGCTTCCGCCCGCTCGGCCATCCGGATACCCGTCTTCTTCAGGATGCGTGTCGAGAACAGCGAGTCCCAGTCGTCCTCGCTCACGTCCCAGAACTCGGCCATCTTGTCGCGGACCTGTTGGATGCGCTGCTGGCTCTCCTCCTCGCTGCGCCCGTGTGTCATCGCGAAGAAGTTGTACGGCCAGACGCCGTCGTGTCGCGGCCGCTCGTAGCAGTGCGTGACGAACTCCAGGCCCGCTATCTCGGGGCCGACCTCGTCGACCACGTCGTCCGGGACGTTCCAGACCGTCATCCCGTTCTCCGTGTAGCCGAGCGCGTAGTGGTTCGGGATGACGCCGATGCGGCGAATCTTCCCCTCGCGCTCGAACCGGCGGATGGTCGAGAGCACCCAGTCGAGGTCGGCGTCGATGGCCGCCGCAACGTCGGCGTACGGCGTCGCCGTCACCTCGAACCCGTCCTGAATCTCCAGTACGAGGTCGCGTTCCTGTGGGGTGAGCGTCGTCCGGCCCGACGGGTCCTCGTTCGGTCCCAGGCCCGTGAGGTCGACGTCACCGCCTTCGATGACGGCGTCGACGTAGAACTTCGCCTCGACGCGGAACTCCTGCTGTTTCGGCAGGTTGTACGTCTGCTGTCCCGTCTCCTCCTCTATCTCGGCGAGCACCGCCTCGACGCGGTCCGCGTCGGCCACGCTGACGACGAACCACATGTTGAGGTGTGGGTGCTCGCGCTCGTAGTTGTGCGCCACCTCCCGGTGTGCGTTGACCTGTTCTGCGACCTCGTCGAACCGGCTCTCGGGCGCGTGCATGGCCACGAGCGTGGCCGTGCCGCCGATCTCCTGCGCGTTGATGAGTGGCCCGAACCGGGTCAGGACACCCTCCTCGTCGAGCCGTCGAACCCGTTCGACGAGTTCGCCCTCGGTCAGGTCGATGCCGCGGTCTCGCAGTGCGGCCGCTGCCGGGTCGAAGGGGCGCGCCACGACCGGGAATCCACCCTGGAACGCGTTGACGATGGCGCGGTCTGTGCTATCCATTTCGTAGTCGACCGCCCTTCCCATGTCCCTGCCTCAGTCTCGGGGATGCATAAGGAACTCGGCCTCGAACCGGGCTCAACGCATCTTCTTGTAGAACGCGACCCCCCAGAGGAACGCCAGTGCGTCGACTGTCGCGGCGATGTCCGTCGCATCGACGGAGAGTTCGACGTAGTCCCCGAGAGACGTCCCCCCGAGTAGCACCACGAACGCGGACAGCGCGTGTGACGCGCCTGAGCGTGTCGGCATGACTGCACGTTTCGAGACAGCCGACGAAAATTTCATTGCCGCTGTCGGGTCGGTCGCCGCGGAGCGTCCGGCTCAGTCTCCGCGAACGCCGACGGACGAACGTCCGTCGAACCCTCGGCTCACGAGCCGAGGACGCCCGTCACGTCGTAACCGAGGTCCTCGACGTCGGCGAGAATCGCCTCGTGGTCCGCCGACGCCTCGTAGTAGATGACGACGTCGAAACTGCCGTTGCGAAGCAGCTGCTGGCACTCCCAGACGAACTCCTCGCCGTCGATGGTCAGCCCCTGGTGCTGGTTCGAGGAGAAGTCCGGGTCGTCGTTGCCGGAGTGGACGTACACGTCTTTCGGGTCGTGCCCGGCGTGCTCGGCGATGATATCGCCCACGTCGAGGGTCGCCTGCATCATCTGGATGTCCTCCTGCCCGGAGTACTCGGTGTGCACGATTGCCCCGTTGAGCTGGACCTCGCCGGGTTCCAGCAGGGCCTTCGTGCGCCGCTTCAGGTCGTCGTCGAGGGTGTCGGACATGCGCGCAACTCGTCTCCGCCGACAGATAGCCCTCACGGTCCCGTGTCGAGGCGTCGACCCTGCCATCCAGAGCTACCACATACCGAACCCGTAACACAAGACACATTAGCGCCTCGCCTGTTATCCCGAGCAAATGCGCTCGTGGCTCCGACGACAGTGGCGTGCCGGCTACGAGCGGTTGCTCCGCCGAGAGATATCCGGCACGCCGACGCACGTCGCCGTCATCCAGGACGGGAACCGCCGGTACGCCCGGGAGAACGGCGGTGACGCACCCGACGGGCACCGCGAAGGAGCGAACACGGCCGAGAAGATGCTCCGGTGGTGTCAGGAGCTCGAAATCGACGAGTTGACCCTGTACACCTTCTCGACCGAGAACTTCGACCGGCCACAGGAGGAACTCGAACCCCTGTTCGACCTGCTCGCACAGAAACTCCGGGAGTTCGCGGACAACGAGAAGGTTCATCAGAACGAGGTCCGGGTCCGGACCATCGGTGACGTCTCGTTGCTCCCGGAACGCGTCCGGTCGGCGGTCCGGTACGCCGACGAGCGAACGGGCGACTACGACGAATTCGTGTTGAACATCGCGCTTGCCTACGGTGGACGCAACGAACTCCTCACTGCCGCCCGCACCGTCGTCCAGTCGGTCGACGAGGGAGACCTGGACCCCACGGACATCGACGTGGCGGCCATCGAAGACCGCCTGTACGGCCAGTCGGTCCGGGACGTCGACCTCATCATCCGGACCGGTGGCGACGAGCGCACCTCGAACTTCCTGCCGTGGCACGCCAACGGGAACGAGGCGGCCGTCTTCTTCTGTGCGCCGTACTGGCCGGAGTTCTCGAAGGTCGACTTCCTCCGGGCCATCCGGACCTACGAGAACCGCGAACAGTCGTGGCGTCAGACCCGTGCGCGACGCGCCCTGGCCCTGCTCCGGGCGTTCGGGACGGCCGAACTGGAGGAGGCACGGTCGGTGGCCGACCGATTCCGCGACTCGCTCTCGGGCAAGGAACACGACGAGGCGGCCCGGGTCGCCGAGGACTCACAGGCCACCGAGGAGCCACACGTCGCCGACTGAGTCCCCGGTTCAGCGCATCGCCAGGAGCGACAGGAACGACCCGACGAGCAACAGCGCGACCCCCGTCGGTGGGACGCTCCCGAACGAGAGTCGGTACACCGCATAGCCCAGCCCAGCGGTTCCGCCGGCGAGGATGGTGGTGCGAGCACTCGCGACGAGTTCGAACCGGGTCGACTCGGCCGCGGAGACCTGCCGGGCCAACGACGCCGCCCGCGCGGCCGAATCGTACGCGACGGTGACGCCGACGACGCCCAGGAGCACCACCGGGACCGGAAGCCCGCCGTACGCACCGATGCAGACGGCGAGGAGCAACGCGACCGCTCCAGTACGTCTCCCCCGATGGGAATCGTGGAGCGCCCCAGCGCCGAGCAGTGCCGTCCCGGCGACCGCGACCACGGTGGCGACGACCGAGACGGCCGTGAGGAACGTCACGCCGAGCGCGGCGGCGAAGGCCACCCAGGTTCCGGGCCGGGGAGACGTATCGGAGACGGGTTCTTCCTCACTCATCGGGACCACCCCGCTCGGCGGAGTGAATCGACGACGTCTCCGGTCTCCCAGTCGAGCACGGGGATACCCGCCCGACGCAGGTCGCGGATTCGCGTCCGGCGTTCGAGGTGGGCGAGTCGCTGCCCCGCCGTGTCGGTCGCCGTCGGGTCCGGTGCGACCACCGACACCGGCACCCCGGCCACGTCGAGTCGCCGGGCGAGTCCTGCCATCTCGTCGTCACACAACGGGGTCAGCAGACAGACCTGTGCCCCTGCAGGGACCCGAGCCCGGAGCGTCGACTCGGTCGCGTCGGGGTCGAAAGAGCCGGCTGCACCGGGGACTTCGGCACCGGCGACCGAATCGAGTGCCTGCCGGAGGCGAACCCGGTGTGTCCGCCCGGTCCCCGGTCGAGTCCAGTCGAGGCCCGTGGCGAGGACCGCCAGGCCGACCTGGGCGTCCCCGAGGCCAGCGACGAGAGTGCGGGCGGCCGCGACAGCACGCTCGCGAGCAGACGGCGGGTCGCCAGGCGACTGGAGGAACGCAGCAGGTCGGGCATCGACGACCAGGACGACGGTCGGGGCGCGCTCCTCGCGGAAGGTGACCGTCGCGAGGTCCCCGTCGCGGGCGAACCGCGCCCAGTCGACCCTGGCGAGTGGGTCGCCACGGCGGTACTCGCGGACACTGTGGAACGACGCCCCATCGCCGCTTCCGGTGCCGGTTACCCGGCCGGGGAGTCCCCCACGTGGTGGGCGCAGTCGGACGGGTGCGACGTCGGGCAGCGGTGGGGAACAGTGCACCGTCGTCGGAGCGACGGGTGGGTCCCCAACTACTGACACGTCACCGAGTCGGTCGGCACAGACGACCCGTGGGGAGTCGAAACGGTGCGTCCCGGGCGTCGCCGCAATCGTGTACGAGACGGTGAGCGACTGGCCGGGGCGCAACGAATCGACGTGTTCCGGCGTCCCGTCGACGACCGACAGGCCCGGCGGTACACCGTCGACCACGCGAACGTCCGGGAGCGTCGTCTCGCCCGTGTTCTCGACGCGGAGGTCGACGGTCACCCGGTCGCCCTCGGCTGGCCGAGGGTCGGTGACCGACCGGGTGCAGTCGACAGACGGTTCGGGGACGGTGGTCGCGACGCGAGCGACCGCCAGCCCGGCGCAGACGACCCCGCCGAGGAGGACGGCCGGGGCTGACGTGAGGGTCCCGAGCGCGGTGACCGCGAGGGCGAGCGGAACGACCCCGCGCCAGCGGCCGGTGTCCGTGACCGTCCAGTCGGTCTCTTCGTGGCCTGTGTCTGGTTCGTGCTCGCTCACGCCGACCCCTCCTCGATGGCCGTCAGTTCGGCGAGTGCTCGACGGGCCCGGCGGCGAACCGGCGGGTCACCGGTCCGGACGGTCCGCAGGTGGTCGGTCGTCGAGTACGCCGGCTGCAACCCCTCGGTGAAGAAGGCGGCAGCGGCTTCGTCGTCGGTCCACGTACCAGCGGCCAACCACTCCCGGGCGGTCTCTGCGGTGCAGTCGTACCGGGCGACCAGTACGTCGACGGCCACCGCTTCTATCCGGTCGTACACCTCCCGGCGGGTATCGTCACCCCGTCGTCTGCCGGTCGCCGTCACGTCGTCGAGCAGTGCGTCCACAGCCGCGCCGGGGTCGGTCGGCGTGGTTGGGCCCGGGGACTCGACCCGGTCGGCGGGCCCGCCGCCGCTCCGGTAGCCGAGGACGAGCGCGGCACCCGCCGCAGTGACTCCGCCCACGACGAGCACGACCACGGCGAGGCCAGCCCCCGCCGCGAGTCCCGGCGCGACCGTCGTCGCGAGCCCGGCCGCGATGCAGGCGACACCGGGGACGAGCAGCCACCGTCTCACGGGTCAGCCTCCGCCCGAGTCGCCAACTCGGTCGCACAGGTCGCGTGGTCGGACGGGTCGTCGTCGCCGTAGCGAACCCGCTCGAACAGGTGGGTCAACCGACGCACTGCGTCCGCATCACGGCCGGCCTCGATGGCCGCGCTGGCGAACTCGCCCGGCGTCCGAGACGCGGGTGCGGACAGGTCGAGTCCCCGAACCATCCGTTGCCAGGCACGGTGCACCGGGTCGCTCGCCGGTCTATCGGCGGGATGTGGCTGGCTGGTAGTCGCATCGGGCGTGGACGACGCTGGCGGCGTCGGTTCCGGGCCGAGTGATTCGGGGTCGCGGTCGCCGCGCAGGAGGTACCAGCCGGCGACGAGCGCACCGGTGAACGCGACCACCCCGGCGGCGCTGGCCACGGGACTGGTGCCGAGTGTCGGGACGCGAACCGCCGCGTCCGGGCGATACGTGACGAACCCGGTCACGGCGACGGCGAGCGCGAGGCCGGTCAGACCGATGGTCCGTCGACGGGACGGCACCGCGGCGTAGGCGACTCCGAGGACACCGAGACCGAGGACGAGCAGGAGTCGCAGGTGCAGGGTGCGACCGATACTGTCACCGTTCCCGCTGGAACCTTCGACCGGGCCGCTCCCGTTCGGGGTCGGCAGGTCGGTGGTCGACCCCCTTGCATCGCCGTGAGAGCCGGTCTGCTCCCCATCGATGCCGGCGAGCGACCCCGCGGCGACCGCGAGCGCGAGGATCACGAGAACCGCCACGAGGACGGCCGGGAGGGCGTTTCGTGACACGTTTTTTGCATCGATAGGATCTCCCATAAATCTGTCTGGATACATCTGAGAGAGTGGACACGATTCGGCCCTCGACGTGACGAATCGACCGCAGTACTGGCCCTTTCGACCCATACGTTCGTGTCGGGAGAGAACCACCTAACGACTCGTTCGTCTCGCCCCACCGACGAGAGCGTTAACCGAACAGATGCCTTCTGATAGCACATGGCAGAGAGCGTATCGAACCGAAACGGCCAGTTGCAGACCCGGACCATCCTGGGACAGCGGACCCACGTCTGGCAGGAACCCGATGAGATATTCATCGAGTGGCGACCGACCCGCCCAGTCTACTTCCGTGTCGCCGAAGGAGACATCGTCAAACACGCCGACCGCGACGTCGAGTCACCCCTCATCAAGAAGTGGACCGTGACCGAAATCACCCCCGACCACGTCGTCGCCGAGCGCGTCACAGACGGCGAGGTCGACATCCGCGAGTGGAACCGCGAGGAGTTCGAGCGTAAACTCGTCACCCAGACGTACGCGACGAACCTCACCGACTTCGAGCGGGTGACCGTCCACCAGTTCGGTCACTGGGACATCGACGAGGTCGAACACGGCGAACACACCTACGTCGGCGAGCCGTACGTCATGGTCCTCGCGTACGGGAACAACGGTGAGAAGTACGGTCGGCGCTACCACTTCGTCTCCCGGGACAGGGACACCGACGTGACCCTGTGGCGGCAGGACCTCGCCATCAGCAGACTGCCCGTCGAACTCGTCGACCGACTGGACGAACGGGTCTCCAGTGCGCTCGAAGCCGAGGGCTATCAGGTCGTCGACTGAGACGGTGTTCGCCAGCGACGTGACCAGCCGAACCGGCGCTGCGCTACCGGCCGAACCGGCGGTTCCGGTTCTGGTACTCCCGCAGCGCCCGGAGGAAGTCCCGCCGCCGGAAGTCCCGCCAGTTCACGTCGGTGAAGTACAGTTCGGAGTAGACGGACTGCCAGATCATGAAATCGGAGAGTCGCTCTGCCCCCGTCTTGATGACGAGGTCGGGTTCCGCGGGGAACACGAGTCGCTCCTCGATGTCGGCCTCGTCGAGGTCGTCGGGGTCGAGTTGCCCGTCGGCCACCTCGCTGGCGACACTCCTGACCGCGGTCGTGAACTCGTGTTTCCCGCCGAGCCCGATACCGACCTGGATGGGCGCGTCGGCGCGTTCGGCGTCCTCGGGCCCACGGACGGCGACCGCTGCCGGTGCGTCTATCTGGTCGAACTGGCGCGCCAGCGTCGGGGCCGCGGCCGCGTCGAGCACGCTGACGTAGACGGTGACGCGCTCGGCGTCGAACTCGAACGCCCACGAGAAGAACCGAGACAGCGTCTCGTACGCCCCCTGTTCGAGCAGGTCGCGCTCCGTGATGACGAGGGCGACGTGCTCGGGGAGTTCGGTATCGTCCGTTCGTACGCGCATCGCGAGGTACCTGTCGTACAGTCCCACAGCCACAGTGTTCGACCGCTGTCCCCTGAATCTGTCGCCTTCTGGCCGACCGATGGCTTCGGAAACGGTAAGTAAGCGCCGGGAAAAGGGGCACTCGCGTGACTACAGCAGTCCGGAGAGCAGGTGCCTTCGCAGCCGTCGGGACGCTCGTGCTGGTGGTCCCCGCGTTCGGGGTCGCCGCCGCCGCCCCGCTCGCCCTCGCCGCACTCGCGGGGGCAGCGTTCGTCACCGACGGACCGCTGTTCGAGCTGTTCGCCAGACCCGGCGACCGCGAGGAGAATCGTCTCTACGGCCTCCTCGGGTTCGTCCTCTCCCTGACCGGACTCGGTCTCTTGACTACGGCGTCGGTCCTGACCACCGGGGACGTCCCAGAACTCCCACTGTGGGTGTTCGTCGGGACTGTCCTGTTGCTGGTGTACGGCAACCTCTGCTCCGAACTGGTCAAACGCTACCGGGCCGACCCGTTCGCCGCCAGCATCGGCTTCGTCGCCGGTGGCTTCGTTGCGGGCGTCGCCGGGCAGGCCACAGCCGTCTGGTTGACCACTGGGACCGTCCCGACCGCGACACTGCCGAAGTTCGCCTTCCTCGCCGTGAGTGGGGCGTTTCTGGGGGCGCTCTTGCGAGCCCTCCTGTTCGAACGAGACGACTCGGTCGTCCTCTTCTCGGTCGGGCTGCTCTGCTGGTTGCTCTCCGAACTCGCTCCGCAGGTTCACTATCAGGACGTCGCCGCCGCCATCCTCGTCACACTCGCCCTCGGCTACATCTCGTTCGCACTCCAGACCGCGTCCGTCGAGGGGATGCTCACCGGCATCTTGCTCTCCGTCCTCACCATCGTCCTCGGCGGTCTCGGCTGGTTCTCGCTTCTCATCACCTTCTTCGGGGTCGGGGCACTCGCCACCAAGTTCAAGTACGATATCAAACGGGAGCGTGGTGTCGCCGAGGAGAACGACGGAGCCCGTGGGACGGGGAACGTCCTCGGGAACGCTGCCGTCGCCCTCGTCGCCGTCCTCGGGTTCGCGGCCGCCAGCGTCGACCTCGTCCCGGTCGACGCCACCTACTTCCTGTTCGCGTTCGCCGGGTCGCTGGCGACCGCACTGAGCGACACCCTCTCCAGCGAAATCGGCGCCATCTTCGACAATCCGCGGCTCGTGACGACCTGGAGACGCGTCGAACCGGGGACCGACGGTGCGGTCACCTGGCAGGGCGAACTCGCCGGAATCGCCGGCGCACTCGCCATGGCCGCCATCGCCTTCGCGGTGTTCCCGGCCGTGGACCCGAGCATGACCGTCACCCCGACCGGCGGTGCCGTGGTCCTGCTGGCCGGCGTCGCAGGCATGACGGTCGACAGCCTCCTCGGGGCGACCATCGAAGGCCCCCTGGTGGGGAACCAGGGCGTGAACTTCCTCGCGACGCTCTCGGGTGCCATCACCGCCGTCGCCGCGTTCGTCGTCCTGCTGTGATGTCGATTCGTACCGCAACAGCGCGTGACCTGCCCACGATTCGCGCACTCCAGACGTGTCTCCACGAACCCGCATCCGACCTCTTCTCGGACATGCCACCGGGTGTGACGCTGGTGTCGGAAGCGGACGGGGTCGTGGTGGGGTACATCCACGCCTTCACCGGCGAGCCCGCCTTCGCGACCGAACTGGCCGTGGCACCGGCTCACCGACGCGAGGGCCGGGGTCGGCGTCTGTTCCAGTCGCTGTTCGTCCACCTCCAGCGCGCAGACTGTCGGGCGGTGACGCTGACGGTGCAGCCGGAGAACGAGGGCGCGCGAGGCCTGTACGAGGACCTCGGGTTCGTGGCCGAGGAACGGCTGCCGGGCTACTTCGAGGACGGCGGGGACGCCCTGAGAATGCGGCGAGCGCTGTAGCGAAAAGACGGTGCCGAGACCGAGTTACTGCGGCGCCGGTTCCTGCGCCTCCGACCCGCCCGTCATCGCCCGGACGTAGTCGACGCCCATCCCGTAGGCGCCGCTGTGCTGTGAGGCGATGTCGAGCGTCTTCTCGGCCGTCTCCGAGCGAGCCCAGTCGCGTTGCAGTTCGCACATGACCTGCTGCCACGTCACCGGGACGACGCCGGCCTGGACCATCCGGTCGACCGCCATCTCGTGTGCCTCCATGGTCGTCCCGCCACAGGTGTCGGTGACGACGTAGACCTCGTAGCCGTCCGCCAGCGCGTCGAGTGCCGGGAACGTGACACAGACCTCGGTCCAGAGCCCGGAGAGGACGATTTTGTCCCGGCCGGTCGCCTCGATGGCCGCGACGAACTCGTCGTCCTCCCACGCGTTCATCGTGGTCCGGACGACCTCTCCCTCGTCGGGGGCGACCCCGGTCAGTTCGGGCCACAGTTCGCCGCTGGAGCCCGGGTTGATGGAGGTGAAGACGATGGGGACGTCGAACGCCCTGACGGCCTTCGCCAGCGCGACGGTGTTGTTCCGTATCGTCTCGGCGTCGTGGGAGTTGACGCCGAACACCATCAGTGGCTGGTGGTCGATGAACGCGACGACGCAGTTCTCGGGTGTCAGTAGCTCGCGCTGCCACGTCTCGGGTCTCATGGTGGAGGACAGTAGGCCCCTTGCGAGCAAGTCACCACGCCTGATATGCCGCGCTCGGGCCTGGTACCGCTCCGGAGCATCGCTGGACGAAGCCCTCGGCAGTCATGAAGGAGACTCCTCACCTGCGAGAAAGCCGGTTTCGGTGCGGGCAGTGGGCCAGCGAGGGTGGTCAGTCCTGCCCGAGCAACTGCTCTCCCGTCCGAATCCGCACCGAGGTCGGCCGCTTGACGAACTCGCCGAACTCGCGGGCGACGACGTGGTCGACGCCGCGCTGGGCGGCCACGTCGAGGACGCGCTGGGAGAGTTCACCGTCGAGGACGACGGCGTACGGGACGGTCTCGGCGTCGCGAACGAGTTCGAAGGCGTTCTCGGCGTCGTCGGCCGCCAGCACGTCGAACTCCTCGTCGAGGAGCCGGACCTGCCCGGTGGCCTCGCCGAGCACCGTCTCGACGTGTCCGCGCAGGGTCTCGACTGCCTCGGTACCGGACTCGGCGTCGTCGGTCGACTGTTCTGTTGCCGGTTCGGTGTCCGTCGCGGTCGCGTCGGCCGCGGCTTCGGCGGTCTCGGACACAGGGTCGCTCGACACGGTCGCGCCACCGGCTTCCGTCGCTGCCGCTGTGGCTGCGGCTTCACTCCCGGCCTCGGCGGCACTCGTCGCGACCGTCGCCGCTTCAGTGGTCGCGTCGGCAGCGGCCGTTGGTTCGTCGGGGGACTCGGGCGCTGCCGGGTCGTCACTCCCCTGTTCGGGTGCGGGGACCGTACTCCCGTCGGTCGCCGCGATGGCGACGTGCGGGTCGCTCTTCTCCGCGACGACCTCGAAGGGAACCTTCTCGCGCAGCGCCTCGAACACCTCGTGGTGGAGCATGTCCTCGACGGACTTGCCCTCGGGGGCGAACGCGACGTAGTCCACCTCGCCGACCTGCGAGAGTTCCTTGAGGATGAGGTCGCCGCCGCGGTCGCCGTCGAGGAACGCCGTGACCGTCTTCTCCTGGGTGAGGTCCGCGACCACCTGCGGGACGTTCGTCCCTTCGACAGCGATGGCGTTCTTTATCCCGTACTTGAGCAACTGGAGCACGTCGGCACGCCCCTCGACGACGACGATGGCGTCGCTGTCCTCGACCCGCGGCCCCGCCGGGAGTCCTTCATACTCGGTAATGTCCTCGACGCGGACGTGCTGGCGGACCTCTCGGAGTATCTCCTCCGAAGACATGATGGAGTCGTCGAACGAGGTCGCCAGGAGTTCCTTGGCGCGTTCGACGACCTCGCGCCGCTTGGCTGCGCGGACGTCCTCGATGTCTGTTACTTCGATGCGGGCGGCGCAGGGACCGACGCGTGTGATGGTCTCGAGCGCCGCGGCCAGGGTGGCGGTCGCGACCTTGTCGATGCTGGTCGCGATGGTCGCCTCGCCGAACGAGCGCCCGGCCTCGGACTGTATCTCGACGTCGATTCGCCCGACCTTCGAGGACTGCTGGAGGTCCCGGAGGTCGAGTTCGTCGCCGAGCAGTCCCTCGGTTTGCCCGAAGATAGCACCGACGACGTCACTGCGTTCGACCACCCCGTCGGCCGTGATGTTCGCGTGAATGAGGTATTTGGATGTATCGTCCATTGATGATCTGCCCCGTTACGGGGGCGAATGATGATGCCATGATTGTACTCATGGACTGCACCAGTCTCTAGGGGTTCGTCGCGGATACTTGTTGTTATCGCCGGAGGAAAGGGTCGCGAGGTATCGGCCGGACGTTACAGCCGGCCGTCACGGACGTACCACACCGCGACGACGAGGGTGAGGACGAGCAACCCGCCGGCGAAGAAGAGCGCCCCCGGCGGGATGGTCGAGAAGACGGCGTCGGCCCCGCTAGCGGCGACATCAGCCCCACTGGCGGCGGTATCGACCGCAGTCTGGGTCGTCTCGGCTCCGCCGTCGGCGGCGACCTGCGTGCCCTCGGCGGTCGTCCGTGCGGCTTCCGTCGTCACCTCCAGCGGCGCTTCGGTCGCGGTCTGGGTGGCCATCGGCTGGGCCGTCCCTGTCGCCTGCGCCGCTTCGGTGCTCGTCGTTGTGGCCTCCTGGATGGCGACACCGCCGTCGTCAGCGCCGCTCGCGGTCTGTGTCGCGGCACCCGAACCTGCCGCGTCACTGCTGGTCGCCGTCGTATCGGCGGCCCCACCGGCGTCGTAGCCGACCTCGCCATCGCCAGCACCACCACCGCTGGTCGGACTCGGGACCCCACCGAGCAGTCTGGGCAGGCCGTACTGGACGAACACGCTCCCGGCCGCGACGACGCCGAGGCCGCCGATGAACCGTGCGAGTGCGCCCTTGAGCCGGGACGCGCGCTGTTCGTCGCCGGAGATGACGAGCGGTCCGGACTGGGGCGCGTAGACGCTCATCTCGTTCCCGCGCGAGGAGTACCACACGTCGACAACGTCGATGAGGCCCGCGTCTTCGAGTTTCTCCAGGTGGTAGCGGACGTTCTGGATGGAAGAGTCTATCTCGTCGGCGATATCGCTGGGAGTGCGCGGCTCCTCGTGGAGGCAGGTGTAGATTCGACGGGCTGTGTCGGACGAGAGGGCACCGAACACCTTGTCGGCGTCGTCACCTTCGAGCTCGACCACCCGCGGTGCTTGCTCGCCGGGGGCCGGCGTGTCGTCCGAACGGAACGGGAGGAGCCGCGACATCGTATTCCCTTCTTCAGCCCCCGTAAGTAAACGGGTTTCGCAAGCTGAAACGCCGTTTTGAGCTACCCGAACGTCGCGCCTGCTTGCGGTTCTCTCTGTCGCCCGGTGCAGGTCGAAACCCAGTCGAAACGAGGCCTGACCGAAGGTGAAACGACGATTGAGGTGGGTGGACGCTCGGTGAAACTCGTCTCTCACCGACCCCTCTGACCGCCACGCGGAAGTCCGTTCGGTGTGTACATCCGACCGATGAGCGCCCCCCGCCTCACAGAGGACCTGCTCGCGGACTACGGCTGGGAGTTGACCCAGACCGAGACCGAGAACGCACTCACCCTCCCGTTTTTCTCCATCACCGCCCACAACGCCATCTACGAGGACAGCGGGAGCATCGCCGCCTACGACGCTATCGCCGACCCGCGGGTCACCATCGGCGGCCGCGCCTTCTTCACGACCGACCTGCAGTTCAAACCGCCGCTCTCGAAGTTCGGTGTCGACCCGGCCTCCGTCTTCGGTATCGCGACCAGCCACGCGAAAAAAGAGTTCAAGAAGAGCGTCGAGGCCGACGGCCTGACCGAAGTCCGGAAGATAGACGCCCGCGAGTTCGACCGGCCCGGCGGCGGTCCTGCCCGCGCCTTCGGCTACGAGGTGCGGTTCCCCCTGCACGACGACGTCATCGAACAGGACGTGGTCGACGGCCAGTTCGTGCTGGAGTCGGAGCTCTGGGCCGGCCTCTGGCCGACCGAGGGTGCCTACGCGATGGCCGGCGGGATGTACCCGCTGGAGGAGGTCGACGAGGCGATTCTCCGGCAGGCGTCGGGGGCCCGGCTGGCCACGGATGCGAAGGTACATCCGAGTCCCGAGCGCGACCGGGAGCGGGTGTTCGAAGCGATGCGACTGGTGGAGTGAGTAGTTCCGGGTCATAGAGTTGGGGTGGCAGTTTGTCTTGCTGTTGACTGCTCGACTGCCGACGATACTCGCGCTAGCGTCCATGACCGCACCACAGCCTCCCCAGCCGACTGCGATGCTCGGCTTCGCCTGCGCTTCTCATCCCTCGCGCGTCGCTACCGGCAGCCACTCGCGTCGCTCGGGACTGCCGGCAGCGCGCGCCACAGTGAAAAGTCAGGCCGCAGGAAATCACTCCAGTTCCTTGACTACCTCCGCCGGATTCCCACCCACGAGCACGTTCTCCGGCACGTCCTCCACGACCACTGCTCCAGAAGCGACGACCGCGTCGTCACCGATTTCGACACCGGGGTTGATGACGGCCTGCCCGCCGACCCAGACCCGGTCGCCGACCGTGACCGGGGCACCAGACTCGCGGCCGCTGGTTCGCTCCGCCGCATCGAGTGGATGGGTCGCGGTGTAGACGTGGACACCAGGGCCGAGCATGCACTCGTCGCCGAACTCGATGGGGCAGACGTCGAGGAACGTGCAGTCGTAGTTCGCGAAGAAGTCGTCGCCGACGTGGATGTTGTAGCCGTAGTCACAGCGGAAGGTCGGTTCGACGACCGTCTCGGTCCCGAGCGACCCGAGGAGGTCGTCGAGGATTGCCCGTCGTTCGCCCACCTCGTCGACGTCGGCCTCGTTCAGCCGGTCGCACAATCGGCGGGCGCGATGGCGTTCCTCGACAAGGATGGGGTCGGTCGGGTCGTATGGCTCGCCGGCGAGCATCTTCTCCTTCTCGGAGGGCATTGCTCCCCGGTTCGGGCGCGCCGGACAAAAAGGCCCGAGTCAGAACAGTGGTTCGCCCATCGTCTCCCGGCCGAACAGGAGCACGACGGCTCCACCGAGGGCGAACGCCACGGCGAGGGGGACGAGCGCGGCGAGGTAGCCCGTCTCGACCAGCAGGCCCGCGAGGATGGGCCCGATGACCGCTGCAATCTTTCCGACGCCGCCGGCGAAGCCGTTCCCGGTGGCTCTGGCCTCGGTGGGGAACAGTTCGGGCGTGTAAGCGTAGATCGCGCCCCACGCACCCAGGGTGAAAAAGCTCGCGGCGAGCAGGCCGCCGAAGAACGGCCAGAAGCCCGAGAGCCCCAGCCCGAGGAAGTCCACGCCGGGCATCGAAGCCGCGAAGACGAAGGTAAACACGCCCGAGAGCAGGAGGTACGAACCCAGTGTCGCTCTCCGCCCGATGACCTCGACGAGGTAGGCCGCGCTGAGGTAGCCCGGAATCTGGACGAGCGCGATGAGGACGAAGTAGACGTAGATGCCTTCGACCGTCAACCCACCGAGACTGATGCTCTCGACGACGCCCGCCGCGCCGACGGTCTGTGGTAGCCAGATGAACACGCCATAATACCCGAAGTTGATGGCGAACCACGCCGCGGCGATCATCACGGTCTGCTGGCGCAGGTCGGCCTCGAACAGCCGCGAGAACTCGGCTTTCGGGGCGACCTCGACGCGGTCGGCGTCGATGGGTGTGTACTCGGAGCCGTTCTCCTCGGCGATGGCCCTGATTCGCTCGTTCGCGCCGTCGATGTCGCCCTGTCGCGCCAGGAAGTACGGGGTCTCGCGAAGCTGGGACCGGATGACGAACACGAGCAGCGCGGGGAACGCCGAACTCACGAACAGGAGCCGCCAGCCCGCGACCTCGCCGAGGACGGGCACCCCAACAGTCCCGCCCGTCGTCAGCACCGAGAGGAACAGCCACGCCAGCAACACGGCGAGCAGGTTCCCGATTGGCCAGAAGGCGTCGAGGTACACCAGGTACCGCCCCCGCCGGTTCGTCGGGAGGTGCTCGGAGAGGTAGGAGGTGTCGACGGCGAGCGCCCCACCGAGACCGATACCAGTCAGGAACCGCAGGGCGAACCCGCTGTAGAACCCCACCGCGAGGGCCGTCAACCCGGCGAACACCGAGTAGGTCAACACGGTCCACTGGAACGCGTCGATTCGCCCGTATCTATCGGCGTACCAGCCCCAGCCCCAGTTCCCTACTATCATCCCCATCAGGCTCGCAGACCCCAGCAGGCCGGCGGTGAGGCCCGAGAGTTCCCACGCGCCCACGAGGACGGGCAGGGTGAAGCTGATGATGATGACCTCCATCCCGTCGAACGCCCACGCGCTCCCACAGATTGCCAGCAGGCGACGGTGGAACGCGCCCACCGGGATGCGGTCGAGCACCTGCGAGACGGAGACGGTTTCGTCTGCCATATGTCAGTGACTCACTTACCAAGGGGGGTACTCGTGTACGTACTTAAATCAAAAGGATTTGGACTGTCGATTGCCAGTATCGAAGACGGAATGTCTTCGATGAGTCAGAAAGCGACTGGTCCATCGTTCAGAGCGATGAACCGACAGCCGCCAGGGGAAATCGAGTCGCGAACGTTTTCAGCCACTTCCTGTTACCGACTCTCGTGAAAGAGTCGTCTCTCGTCTCGGACGAACAGCCCGCTGCCGACGTCTTCGGGGCGCTCGCAGCGCCGACCCGCATCGCCATCCTCGAAGCGCTCTGGGAAGCGGACGGGCAGGAGGCCACGTTCTCAGAACTGCAGGAGGCGGTCGGAATCGAAGATTCCGGCCAGTTCAACTATCACCTGTCGAAGCTCCGCGGTCGGTTCGTCACCAGCGAGGACGGGACGTACGGACTCCGACTGGCCGGTCGTCGAATCATCGGCGCGCTCCTCTCGGGGTCGTACACCCAGACAGGCGCGGCTGGCCCGGCCCAGACGGACCACGATTGCCCCCTCTGCGACGACGGGTCGCTCACGTTCAGCTACGAATCGGAAGAGGTCCACGTCGACTGTGACGTCTGCGAGGACGGAATCATCTGCTTTCCCGTTCCACCCGGAGCCTTCGCGGGGTACGCGACCGACCACCTCCCCGATGTGGCCGAGCGGTACGCGCGGACCCTGCTCCACCAGAACCGACACGGGTTCTGTATCAACTGCGATGGGCGGGTGACCGGGGTCGCCGCACCTGCAGGAGAGATATTCCCGGCCGTCGATGCCGACGCCGGCACGGAGCTCCCGCCGGACGCCCCGTTCGTCGAGTACCACTGTGACCGGTGCGGTGAAGTGGCGACGTTCGACCTACGGACGGTCGTCGCGACCGAACCGACAGTCGTCGCGTTCCATCACGACCACGGCGTGAATCTCGAGCAACGCCCGCTGTGGGAGTTTTTCGCGCTCGATCCGAATCAGTCGACCGTGACCGACACCGACCCCTTCCGAGCCGTGGCCCGTTTCACCGCGGGTGGAACGACGCTTACCGTCACTGTGGACGACGAACTCGGCGTTCTCGACACCGACCGTCGGTGACGCCCTCGTCGGCGCGTTTCATCCAGTCACCGGCAGAACGAAATTTCTGCAAACCATTAATCCCAGACGGACAGACTTCGATACCAATGTCGACGGACACGCAACGAACATCGGTCATCTATCGGACTCGGGCCGACGCACACCAGTGGGGTGATGCGTACCCAGTCGTACCCGCCACATGTTCCAGCACCAGTAGAACGGGGCAGCACGCATGACGGAGGTCGACGAAACCGGGTCGGTCTCCCGGGGAGCGAATCCGGGCCAGGGGACCCGGTCGTACCTGGGCCGGACCGCCCGGGTATTCCTCGCCGGACTGGTCGGTGTGGTCGGGCTGGTTCTCACGTCGGTACTCGTCCCGGAGACGCTCCCGAGCCTCCCCGACGTGCCACGTTCGGTGCTCCTCGTCGTGACCCTCGTCCAGCCGGCGGTTCTCGTCCTGGTCGCCGCGGCGGTCGGGACACGGTTGGCCCCCGCAGTCGGCTTCCGGTCCTACATCGCGACGGCAGACACCGCCGGGGCTGTACTCGACAGCCTCCGTCCCGAGAGTCGGGTCGCGATTCCGGCCGGCCTGGGCGCTGGCGTGCTCATCGTGGTCGTCGACCTCGCGTTCCGCACGATGACAGACTTCGGAACCACACTGGCACCGGCAGAATCCGTCACGATAACGAGCGTTCTCGCGTCGTTTCCGCTCCGGTTCCTCTACGGTGGCATCACGGAGGAGGTGCTCCTGCGATGGGGGTTCATGACGGTACTCGTCTGGCTCCTCTGGCGCGTCACCGGCCGCCCGGAACGGCCGTCCCCAACCGCCGTCTGGGTCGGTATCGTGGTCGCAGCCGTCGTCTTCGGCGCGGGCCATCTCCCGGCGGTCGCGCTCGAGACCACACTCACTGCGACCGTCGTCGTCCGGACGCTCGTCCTCAACTCCATCGGCGGCATCGTGTTCGGGTGGCTGTACTGGCGATACAGCCTCGAAGCGGCGATGCTCGCCCACGCCAGTGCCCACGTCGCGCTGGCCGCGCCGGCGCTGGTGGCCGCTGCCTGAGTGGTCGGTGACGAGTCTGTTGGTTTTTTTATCCGCTGGAGTGCTCTACAGCGTATGCAGACACACATCGTCCCGGTCGGGTTCGACTACGACCGGCTCATCGCGCCCCTGGTCCGCGACCAGTTCGACGTGGACCGGGTCATCCTCCTCGAAGGGGCGGTGGGGAGCGAAGCCAACGTCGAGTACTCCCAGAACCTCTCGAAGAAGCTGGAGAAGGACTTCGAGAACCTGCTTGGAGCCGAAACGGAACGTCTCGTCCTCGCGGACGTCTACGACTACGACGCCGCGTTCGAGCAGGCGTACGACCTCATCAACGACGAACTCGACCGTGGGAACGAGGTGTGGGTGAACATCGCGGCGATGCCCCGGACCGTCTCGTTCGCGTTCGCGACCGCCGCCCACTCGCTGATGGTCGAGCGCCAGGAGGACCGCCAGCACATCCACACCTACTACACTGCCCCCGAGAAGTACCTCGAAACCGAACTCGCGGAGGAACTGCGCGAGCAACGCGACCTGCTCCAGGACCTGCTGGACGACGGGGTGGACGACGAGCGCGTCGAAGCACATCTCGACACCGCGACCAGCCTGCTCGCGGAGTTCGACGAGCGCGGGACCACCATCGGCGCGAAGGAGATCGGCGGGAGCCACATCGTGGAACTGCCGGTCGCGTCGTTCTCGAACGTCAAACCGTTCGAGGAGGTCATCCTGTTCAAGCTCGGCGAGGAGGGCGAGTTCGATTCGGTCTCGGAACTCGCGGAGGCGCTGGCGAAGGAACTCAACGAGGAGTACACCGACTCGTTCCGGTCGAAGGTTATCTACAACGTCGACAGGTTAGGACCGGGCGGGAAGGGCTACATCGAGCAGGAGGAGGTCGGGAAGTCCTACCGGACGCGGCTGTCGCGCATCGGGGAACTGTGGGTCCGGGCGCACTCGGGCGAGGAGTAAGCGCACAGAGCAGCCCTGTGACGTAGCGACACGCCACCGCTGTCTTTTTATCCCACCGTCGACCATCCACCTGTATGGAGCACCCTGCTGCCGCCGTAGTACGTCTGTAAGGCCAGCCAGCGGTGCCCGGCGATTCTCATAGGGTTCATCGTAAGTCATGATAGACTGCTCGACAGATCGTCTGTCGAACGACTATCTACAGTTCCGATGAACCCTATCACGCGACCGCCGTTTCGCGTCGCAGCCGCACCCGAGAGCGCATCGCACAGGCGCGACTGCATCGATTGTATTAAACGGCGAATGGACGACTGACCCAACAAGAGATTCCCATCTATGCCAGAAGGAGACTACGACCCCCGAGCGACAGAGGAGGAGTGGCAGAACCGCTGGGTCGACGAGGAGACCTACGCGTACCAGCCCGAAGACGAAGAAATCGACCCGAACACGGTGTTCGCCATCGACACGCCGCCGCCGACCGTCTCGGGGAGCCTGCACATGGGCCACCTGTACGGCCACACGCTGCAGGACTTCGCGGCCCGCTTCAAGCGGATGCACGACGGCGACGTGATGTTCCCGTTCGGCTACGACGACAACGGCATCGCCTCGGAGCGACTCACCGAGTCCGACCTGGGCATCAAGCACCAGGACTACGAGCGCCGCGAGTTCCAGGAGAAGTGCCGTGAGGTCTGCGAGCAGTACGAGGCGGAGTTCACCGAGAAGATGCAGAACCTCGGGATGAGCATCGACTGGAACCGGACCTACAAGACCATCGAGCCGCGGGTCCAGCGCATCTCCCAGCTCTCATTCTGCGACCTCTACGAGCAGGGCCGCGAGTACCGCAAGAAGGCACCCGCCATCTGGTGTCCCGAGTGTGAGACCGCCATTTCGCAGGTCGAACAGGAGGACGCCGAGCGTCACACCCACTTCAACGACATCCGGTTCGACCTCACCGAGCCCACCGACGACGGCCGCGAGAGCTTCGTCATCGGCACCACGCGCCCGGAACTGCTCCCGGCGTGTGTCAGCGTCTTCGTCCACCCCGACGACGAGAAGAATCAGGACCTCGTCGGCGAGACGGCGGAGGTCCCCATCTTCGGGCACGAGGTCCCCATCATCGAGGACGACCGCGTCGACCTGGAGAAAGGGACCGGCGTCGTCATGTGCTGTACCTTCGGTGACCAGAAGGACATCGAGTGGTACCAGGCTCACGACCTGCCGCTGCGCGTCGCCATCGACGAGTCCGCGACGATGACCGACCTCGCGGGCGACTACGAGGGCATGAGCACGCACGAGGCCAGAGAAGAGATCGTCGAGGACCTCGACGAGCTGGGCTACCTCGAGGGCCGCGAGGACCTCACCCACACCGTCCAGGTCCACGAGCGCTGTGAGACCGACGTCGAGTTCCGCGTCTCCAAGCAGTGGTACATCGAGATTCTCGACCACAAGGACGAATATCTGGAAGCCGGCGAGGAGATGGACTGGTACCCGGAGAAGATGTTCACGCGGTACAAGCACTGGATAGAGGGGCTGGAGTGGGACTGGCTCATCTCGCGCCAGCGCGATTCGGGGATTCCGTTCCCGGTCTGGTACTGCGGCGACTGCGGCCACGAGGTCCTCGCCGAGCGCGAGTCCCTGCCGGTCGACCCGCTCTCGGACGACCCGCCGGTCGATGCCTGTCCCGAGTGTGGCCACGACGAGTTCGAACCCGAGGACGACGTGCTGGACACCTGGGCGACCTCCAGCCTGACCCCGCTCGTCAACTCGGGCTGGGACTGGGACGAGGAAGCAGGCGAGTTCACCTTCGAGAACCCCGAACTCTACCCGGCCGACCTGCGCCCGCAGGGCCACGACATCATCAGCTTCTGGCTCTTCCACACGGTCGTCAAGTGCTACGAGCACACCGGCGAGGTCCCGTTCGACTCGGTCATGATCAACGGCCACGTCCTCGACGAGAACCGCGAGAAGATGTCCAAGTCCCGCGGGAACGTCGTCGACCCGGCCCGCGTCGTCGCGGACTTCCCCATCGACGCCATCCGCTACTGGGCCGCGAGCACCGCGGTCGGCGACGACTTCCCGTTCAAGGAGAAGGACATCGTCGCGGGCGAGAAGCTCCTGCGCAAGCTCTGGAACGCCTCCAAGCTCATCGACCACCTCGCGCCCGAGGCCGTCACCGAGCCCGACGAGCTGGACGACCTCGACGAGTGGATTCTGGCGGAACTCGACGACACCGTCGAGACGCTGACCGACCACTTCGTCGAGTACGAGTTCGCGAAGGCCCGGGACACCCTCCGGACGTTCTTCTGGAACACGTTCTGTGACGACTACCTCGAGATCGCGAAGCAGCGCCTGGACGAAGAAGACAGCCAGTCGACGAAGTACGCGCTCCGCACCGCGCACGCGACGTTCCTGAAACTGTTCGCGCCGCTGATGCCCCACATCACGGAGGAGCTGTGGCACGACATGCACGGCGAAGAGAGCGTCCACCTGCAGGAGTGGCCCGAACCGAAGGGCTACGAGGCGAACCTCGCGGCCGGCGAGAACGCGATGGCCGTCATCGGCGCGCTCCGGCGCTACAAGTCCGAACACCAGCTCCCGCTCAACGCCGAACTGGAGACGGTTCAGGTGTACGGCGACATCGGCGGCTTCGCGGACGCCATCGCGGGCGTCATGCACGTCGGCGAACTGGAGCAGCTCGACGAAGCACCCGAGATAACGACCGAGATTGCCGACATCAGCCTGGAGTACTCGGTCCTCGGGCCGAAGTACGGCGGCAAGGTCGGTGAGTTCGACCAGGCAATCGCGGCTGGCGAGTACGAACTCGACGGCGACGTGATGAAGGTCGCCGGCGAGGAGCTGGCACCCGAGGAGTTCGAGGTCCGCGAAGAGCGTACCTACTCCGGCGAGGGCGAGATGCTGGAGACCGAGGACACGCTCGTCATCGTCTCCTGAACCGTCGAAAACGGGATTCCCCCTCGATCCCTGGAGAGTTTGTCCCGAACCTGACACTCGTTCTCGACGTTTCTTTTCCCGGTCCGGCTCCTATTACACTCATGGGTCCGCCCGTATTCGCGCAAACCCCTGCCATTCCCCCAGGGTACCAGGACGTTCTCCTCACCATCGGCAAGTTCTTGCTCGGGTTTCTGGCCGTCTACCTCGTTGGCAAGTATCTCGCCGTCCCCGCCGTCTCTCGAATCGTCCGCTCACGGAACCGAAACAACCCGACGCTCCACCAGACTATCGGCCGATACGTCTGGGTGGTAATCATCGCTATCGCAGTCGTAGCAGCCCTGGCCGCCGCGGGGTATAGTGCCTGGCTGACGAGCTCCGCTATCGTGCTGGCGGCCATGACGCTCGCCATCGGTGTCGCAGGCCAGCAGGTCGTCGGGGCCATCATCAGCGGGCTGTTCCTCGTGGCTGACCCGTACTTCAACGTCGGTGACTGGATCTCGTGGGACGGTCACGAGGGCGTCGTCGAGTCCATCACGCTCCGGACGACTCGGATTCGCACCGTTCGAAACGAGGTCATCACGGTGCCGAACACCGAACTGACGGCCAATGCCATCGTCCGGCCCTACGGCCGCGAGCAGTTCCGTATCACCGAGCACGTTAACGTCAGCTACGACGACGACGTGGACGAGGCGATGCGCCACCTGCGGGAGGCTGCGAGTGCGGACCGGGCGGTCCTGCTCGACCCGGCACCCGTGGCGTACCTCGTCGCGTTCGGCGACGACGCCGTCCGGCTGATGGTCCAGTACTGGCTGGCCGCGGACACCCGGCGGAACATCCTCTCGATCCGCTCGAACTTCGCGAGACGGCTCAAGCGACGGTTCGAGCAGTCGGGTATCACGCTCAGCCCGGCGGCGAAGCGGGAGCTGTTCGGCGAGTTGTCCGTCGAACAACAGGCGGAAGGACGGGTTTCGGACGCTGAGGAGGGATTAGCGCGGTGAGAAGAGGGTCGGGCGCTGAGAAAGAACAGTGTCTGTGTTCAGAGACGCAACTCCAGCTTTTTCACCCGCGTCGACAGCGAGAGGAACGTCGCCAGTAGCGTCAGGGCGACGGCCCCGGCGGCGGCGACCCGGTGCGGACCGGGCGTGTGGACGACGCCGGAACTCGTTATCTCCTCGGCCGGAATCAGCGTGTGGTGGGGGGTGCCGACGATGGGGACGAAGTAGTCCACGAGGTCGTTGAAGCCATACCAGAGCAGCGCGACCGCGACGGCCCGCACCGGGAAGTCGGTGATTCGATGCAGGACGAAGCCCTCCAGCACCATCGCGAGGTGGCTCCAGAACAGGAAGTTGTACATCGCCCAGTGGAGGTACGAGAAGTCACCCTTGAACGCGAGCAGGACGAACGGCGTCCACGCGCCGAGTTTCAGGCAACCGAAGAACGCGAGTGCGCTCAGGTAGTCGTTCTGTCTCCCGAGCGCCCACGCGCCGAACGCCAGCGCGATGAACAGGGTGGCGACGGGGCTGTCGGGGACGACCGGCCACGCGACCAGCGGTTCCAGCGCGAACTGGCTGAGTTCGGCAACGAATCCGGGTGCGAACGGGTCGAGGCCGTAGTAGTAGAACCCGAACGCGGTTCCGGCCACGTTGATGGCGACGACCAGCCACACTAGCCGCAGGCCGAGGTCCTCGATGGCCTTCGGCACCGGGGCGACGTACCAGGGGAGCGAATCACGGTCGGGTAGTTCGTCGACGAGCCAGCGCATCGTCAACGACGATGGCCGGGGGTTCCATAGCGGTGACGGTTCCGTGTATACCACCAGCCGACGTCACCAGCCGCCGGGTCGACTCCGTCAGACTCGACTACGGCACCGAGACGCGAACGACGTGGCCACCGCAGCCACACCGTTCGACGTAGTCGGTGACGATGTCGTCCCCGAAGATGGCGTCCAGTTCCTGATACAGGTAGGTCGACGGGTGCCCGTGGTTCGCGTGGGTCACGAGGTTGACGTGGTTGTCGGGGGCGGTGAACTCCACCGCCTGGATGGCCTGAGCGACCACGAGTTCGCGGTCGAAGGCGTGCTCGGGAGTCTCCAGATTCGCCGACCAGGAGTTGTGGTGGACGTGGTCGGTAATCGGTTCGGCGTCGGTGAAAGGAGCGATGCTCATACTACCTGTATCGCTATTTCGACACGAATACTGGCTAGACGATTCTCACACCTCGACAATCGTGTCTCGATGCGTCACGACAATGGCGCACAAATCGCACGACGCGAACCTATCGGTAGAGTGGAGGAACGTACCGACCTGATTAAGTGTAGCCGGTCCCAAGCCGGCGGTATGAGCGACGAGACAGACCTCGAGGACCTCAAGCGCGGGACGGAACTCGTCAAGCGCGGGTTCGCCCGGATGCAGAAAGGTGGCGTCATCATGGACGTGGTGAACGCCGAGCAGGCGAAGATCGCCGAGGAGTGCGGCGCGGTCGCCGTGATGGCCCTCGAGGCCGTCCCGGCCGACATCCGCAAGCGCGGCGGCGTGGCCCGGATGGCTGACCCCGCGGACGTAAAGGAGATCATCGATTCCGTGTCCATCCCGGTGATGGGCAAGTCCCGTATCGGCCACCACAAGGAGGCCGAGATTCTGGAAGCCATCGGCGTCGACATGATAGACGAGTCCGAGGTCCTCACCCCCGCCGACGACGCCTACCACATCGACAAGCGCGAGTTCACCTCGCCGTTCGTCTGTGGTGCGCGCAACCTCGGTGAAGCCCTCCGTCGCATCGACGAAGGTGCCGCGATGATTCGAACCAAGGGCGAGGCCGGCACTGGCGACGTGAACCAGGCCGTCCACCACCAGCGCACCATCAAGGGCGCTATCCGCAAACTCGAGGGCATGAACTGGGAGGAACGCGAGAAGTGGGCACGTGAGAACGAGGCCCCCGCGGAACTCGTCCACGAGACCGCGGAGATGGGCCGCCTGCCGGTCGTCAACTTCGCGGCCGGTGGCATCGCGACGCCCGCCGACGCCGCGCTCATGATGCACCACGAGTGCGACGGTATCTTCGTCGGCTCCGGTATCTTCGGTGCCGAAGACCCCGAAGCGATGGGCGACGCCATCGTCCAGGCAGTCAACAACTGGGACGACCCCGAGAAACTCGCAGCAATCGCCTCCAACATCGGCAAGGGCATGAAAGGCGACGCCAACGTCGACCTGCCCGAGGAAGAGAAGATGCAGGGCCGCGGCGTCTAGGTCGGTTCGACCAGCCGTTCTCAGATTTTCTCCACGAGACAGAGCGACGGCTCCACTGCGTGCAGGCACGCATCGCGACCACGCACCTGCACGTTCAAGTACGAGAACGCGGCCAGGCCCGTCGTGCCCTGACGACTCCTCACCGGGAGCAGCGATTGCGCGGAACGACTCCCGGTGACGGCCGTGTTCCGCCTGTCCGCCATAGTACGCACATCGCGCCGATTCCAGTCACTCGATGAACCACTCGGTCGACGGCGGGAGGTACCCCGCGATGACGAGGACCGCGAGGACGAGGTAGCCCGAGAGCCCACCCCAGAGCACCGAGAAGACGACGGTCGGGGCGACGACGGCGCCGACCAGACTGACGAGGACGACCACCGCCACCGCCGTCAGTCGGACTCCCCGCGCCGTCCACAGCTCGCGGACCGTCGCTGCTCTGCTGGAGAGCACGAGCTCGAGGACCACCGAGAGCACAGCAGCCGCGAAGAACAGATTCGTCGAAACGTCGACGCTCACTGCGAACCCGACCCCGACGGCGAGGGCGAGCGAAACCGCCGCGAGTGCAGCGTCGTCTGCGGTTCCAGCCTCCGCTTCCATCACCTCACTCGAGGAACCCCGTCACGATAAAGCCGAGCCCGAGGAACCAGCCCCCGACGGCCACCCCGACGACGGCCCAGTGGAAGACGAGCGCCAGCCCGCCGAGTGCCGACGCCGGTGCAGTCGCCGCAGTGACGAGGGAGTCGACGCCGTTCGCTGGCGTCGCCGTGACGAGAAGCACGCTCCCGGTCACCAGTGCGAGGACCCCGGCGACGAGTGCGACGGCGGCACCGCCACGTTCCGCGAGTGTCCCGACCCGCTCGACGGGTCGGTGTTCGAAGGCGGCCCGGAACGGTGGACGGCTGGCTGCCATGTCATTACATATCGTGTTCGACCATGATAAACTCTGGGTGCGACCCGGGAACCCGGGCCTACAGCCTCAGACCCCCTTCTACCGGAAAACGCGTGCCCCACCGCCGATGGCGGTCTGGTACGCTCGTGCGTCCACCCCGGAGTCGTCGAACGCGTCGAGGAGGGCGCTGGCGACCTCCCGGCGGTCAGATTTCGAGCGACAGACCGCGAGGACCCCCGGGCCAGCACCGCTGACCGTGACGCCCGTCGCCCCGGCCGCCAGTGCAGCCGACCTGGCGTCCTCGTACCCGTTTATCAGTTCCGCACGAGCAGGGGTGACGACCGTCTCCGACAGCCCCCGACCGACGAGTTCCGGGTCGTCGCGGTGCATCCCAGACGTGAGCGTCGCGGCGCTCCCGACGGTGTCGACCAGCTCCGCCATGGTGACCGTGTCGGGGACGACCCGCCGGGCGTCACGGGTCGAGACGACGAGGTCCGGCAGGCACGCGACCAGCGGCAGGGACGCGTCGACCTGCGTGACGCCGTCGTCCCGCGCGATGGTGAACCCGCCGAGGATAGAGGGCGCGACGTTGTCCGCGTGGGCCGCCCCGGAGACGACTGCCTCCCCTTCGGCGGCGATGTGGACGAGTTCCTCGCGGGAGTAGCCGCAGTCGTACAGTTCGTTGAGTGCGACGGCCGCACCAGCGGCGCTCGCGGCGGAAGAGCCGAGCCCGGAGGCGGGTCTGACACCCTTGTCGATGTGGATGCGGGCCGGCGCGCCGAGTTCCTGGGCGACGACGCCGGCCGTGTTCTGGGACGGGTCTTCCGGGATGTACTGGCTGCCGGCACCGGTCACCTCGATGGAGGTCTCGTCGGCCCGTTCGACACGGACGACGTCTGCAGGTGCGTCGAGGGCCAGCCCGAACACGTCGAACCCACTGCCGAGGTTCGCGCTCGTCGCCGGTGCACGGACGGTAAGCATGCACCCGACTTGGCTCAGTCCGTCCAAAAAACTAGCGGACTGCACGAGATTGCGCGACGGCGTCTGTTCGTGGTCTCGCTAGCGGTCCACCGCGGAGGTGTCGGGGTCGACGTGCACCTCGAACCGGGCACCGCCTTCGCCCGCGTTCGTTGCCTGGACGTGCCAGCCGTGAGCGTCGGCGATAGAGGCGACGATGGCAAGGCCGAGGCCGGTGCCGTCGTCGCTCCCGCTCACACCGGACTCGAACGCGGTCTCGCGAAGGTCCTCGGAGAGTCCGACGCCGTCGTCCGCGACGTAGAACCCGGCCTCGTCGGGCAGTGGACCGACGCTGACACGAATCGAGCGTGACGTCAGACCATCGTCACCCTGGGCCGTGCTGTCACCACCGACGACCGTCGGAGCGGCGGTGGAACGTCCCCGGCCGTGCTCCAGCGCGTTCCGGAACAGGTTCTCGAACAGCCTGAGGAGCCGCCCCCGGTCGGCGTCGACGGTCGCCTCCCCGACGACCCGGAGCGTCGCATCGTCGTCCTCGACACTCTCCCACGCCCGTTCGGCCGCAGTCGCGACCTCGACCGGTTCGGTCGCGGTCACCGCGCCACCGTCCCGGGCGAGGACGAGCAGGTCCTCGACGATGGTCTCCATCCGGTCGTGGGCCCGTTCCGCCGCCTCGTAGTGTGCCTCCTCGCCGGTCTCGCGGTAGAGGTCGAGGTAGCCCGTCGCGGCCCCGAGTGGGTTCCGCAGGTCGTGACTCACCAGCGCCGTGAACTGGTCGAGACGCTCGTTCTGTCGACGAAGCTCCCGCTCTCGGCGAACGCGCTCGGTCACGTCCCGGAAGACCACCAGCGAGCCGATGGTGTGCCTGCCGTCCGTGAGCGTCGTCCGGGTCCGTTCGTAGTGGTTCGTTTCCCCATCTCTGTCCGACACGCTGACGAGGTCGTCGGAGCCACCGGCGGTTCCGCCCGACTCCTCGTCGAAGTCGACGGTACTCGCGGTGGCCACGAGTCGACCCGTCGGGTCGGTAACGTCGAACAGTGGCCCCGCAGCCGGGTTGTAGTCGAGGATGCGGTCGTCGACGTCGAGGACGATAGCCGGGTCCGCCATCTGCTCGACGGCGGTCCGGCGAGCGACGGGTCTGAGCTGGAACAGCCGATTCCGGAAGACGGACCAGGCGACCGCGCCGGCGGTCACGAAGAAACCGAACGCGGTCAGGTTGTACGCCCGGAAGGGCTCCGGCCCGAGCAGGTAGAGCGCGCTGGCGGCGAACGGCGCGAGCGACCCCGCCAACAGCCCGGCGACCTGCCGGCGGTACAGCCCGGCCGAACCGGTGTACGCCCGGGCGAGCAACGCGGTCGCGGCGAGGACGAGCGTATAGGCGTAGCCCGTGAAGGCGTAGAACGCTGCCCCGTGGTCGTTGACGAGGACGGTCGTGCCGTCAGTCGTGTCGAGCGAGATGGCCGTCCAGAACTGGTGATGGACGGGGTTGGTGAAGACGACGAGAGGCGTGACGACCGCCCCTGCCACGACGGCCAGCCAGCCGACCCGGGGAAGTCCGTCGAACCGGGTGAAGCGGGCGACGTAGAGCAACCAGAGCCCGGGAATCGCCCCCATCCCGAGGTACTGGACCATGTTCCAGCGGAGCTTGGCGTTTCGGACGGCGGCCGGGTCTCGACCGACCACAGAGAGTTCGGCGGCGTAGGCGAGCATCATGAGGCTCACCGCGAGCAACAGGCCGGCCGCGACGGACGCCCCGGGGAGGCGGTCGTAGGCGTCGCGGCGGGAGAGGACGTAGAGAGCGAGGGCGACCTGGACGCACGCACCGAGGACGAGCGGGACGGTGAGTGGCGTCGGCTGGATGCCCATGTCGATACCGGTCGTTCGATTCCATCGACGTTAACGCTAGTGGCCAGTGGCGAAGTGGCGAATCGCTGGCTGCTCGCCAGCATCCAGAAGACACATCCCCGGTCGCCTCGGACACCGCAACATGACTGTCGGTATCGTCGGCGGCGGCGTGGCCGGACTCGCAGCCGCCTATCGGCTCCAGCAGGCGGGCTACGACGCCCAGATTTTCGAGGCGAGCGACGACCTCGGCGGGCTCGCAGCCGTCTACGAGACGGCCGGGGACCCCATCGAGAAGTTCTATCACCACCTCTCGAAGTCGGAAGAGACCATCGTCGAACTGGCCGAGGAACTCGGCGTCGGCGACCGACTGGAGTGGCCGTACAAGTCCGACGCGTACTACGTCGACGGGGTCGTCCACCCCATGGACAAGGCCTGGGAGATCGCGGCCTACCCGCACCTCTCGTTCTACGACAAGTTCCGCCTCGGCATGCTCACGATGGAGGTCGACCTCCGTGGAGGGGTGCCTTCGTTCGACACCTACGACCGGCTGGAGGACTTCGAGCACGTCCCAATCAAGGAGTTCGTCGTCGAGCACACGACCCGGAACGTCTACGAGAGCTTCTTCGAGCCGCTGCTGGACGCGAAGTTCGGGAGCCGCAAGGAGGACGTGTCTGCGGCGTGGCTCCTCGGACGCATCAAGTTCCGCGGCGAGCGCGACCTGCTCAAGGGTGAGCAACTGGGCTACTTCGACGGCTCGTTCTCGGTGTTCATCGACGCGCTGGTCGACGCAGTGGGGCGGGAGAACGTCACCACGGGCGCTCGCGTGACCGGGGTCGACACGTCGGGAGGGACGGTGTCCTCGATGACGGTCGAGACTGCCGACGGGACCGAGACCCACGACGTGGATTCGGTGGTCGTCGCGGCGATGCCGAACGTGCTGGAGGACCTGACCGGGTACACCTGCGACATCGACTTCCAGGGCACGGTGTGTTCCGTGTGGAGTATGAACGAGTCCATCACGGACACGTACTGGCTCAACATCAAGGACGAGGCCCCCTTCGGCGTGCTCATCGAGCACACGAACTTCATCAGCGAGGAACGCTACGGCGGCGAACACCTCTACTACACCGCGAGCTACGTGCAGGACCCGAGCGAGGACCTCTGGCAGATGAGTAACAGGGAGGTCGAGGCGTACTGGCAGGATGGCATCGAGGACCTGTTCCCGCACTTCGACCCCGAGATAGTGAACTGGGTCGAGACGGCCCGCAACCCGCGGACCGCCCCGGTGTACGAGCGCGGCTACCTCGACATGGTCGTCCCCTACGACCTCGGTGCCGAGGTCGCGAATGGTGTGTACTACGCCGGGATGGCCTCGCGCGCACAGTACCCCGAGCGAAGCCTGAACGGGGCTATCGTTGCGGGCTACGCGTGTGCCGACCGCATCGCGGGCAACGCGGCGGCTATTCAGGAACGAGAACGTGCGAGCGACGAACAGGCGTCGCTCGCGGAGTAGGATTCGGAGAAACCGAGAAACACGGCTTGGACCCGAACGGGAAACGTTGTCCCCGGACCACACGGCCATGCCTGGCTTTCGTCGGACTTTCACCGACTCGGTTGACCGAAGCCAACTTCGGCAGGGTTTTCGCCTGCATGCCGAGATATTCCCGAAGTCCCTTTACAGGTACTCCGATACTTGGCCTTCACCTTCGACCGCCATGGCGGCCGAACACTGGTCCGGTACGGTTCTCCTTCGGAGTCGTGACCTCGTTACCGTTTTACGGGTAGTTTAGTGTTGACCCCTACTTCCGCCCGTCTCGTCCGAACCTTATGGGAACGGTTCGATCTGGACGTGAAGCGTCCGGTGCGCCCCCGTGATTCCCGGTGGGCAAGTTAGAGTAGGGCCGAGGAGGAGATAAGGATTTTGTGCGGTAACACGGCACATGGTTCTGAGACCAATACCGACTGAGAGGAGCGAGGTATTCTCCCGGTATTCTCACTCCTCGTCCTCGACCGCGTCCACCATCCCGGGTGCTTCAGAGATGTCCACGTCCTCGGGCTCTTCCTGGCCACCGACGACGACCTCGCCGTCGGCAGTCTCGACGTACACGTCGTCCGCGAAGCCCCCCTCGGCGTAGGGGTGGACCGGGTCGTCCAGTTTCTCGGGTGTCGAGGGGGCGTCGGCGACACCGTCTTCGGGGTGGAAGGCACCGAGTGGGTCGTCGATGGTGATGTCGTACGCCTGGAAGAACGACTCGTAGCGGTCGTAGTGCTGGTCGAGTTCGTCGGTCGGGAACTCCATCATCTCCGTCCAGCCGTGGTTGAAGAAGTCGAAGTTCGCCTGGATGTGCGTAATCTCGCGGGCCTCGGCCTCCGGCATGTGGTCGAGTGCGGCGACGTAGGTGTCCATCGTGGCGTCGAAGAAGTCGTCGAGGTGCTCGCGGCGCTCCTCGCGGTGTTCCTCGTCCGCCTTCTTCAGGAAGATGCCGGTGTGCATGTCGACCAGTTTCTCGTTCGCCACGTCGCTGATGACGGGCGCGGTGAGGGCCGTCTTGAACGCGAAGTGTTTGACGTTCTGGCGTATCTTCATCGGTGGACGAGCCTTGGGAGTGGAAGGCAAAGAACGTCCCGCCGGCACCACGAGACTCGCGACGCTGGCACCGAACTGCCGCGTGAGGTCGTTTCACTGCCACGAAGTCGCGTCTGGCGGAAAGCGCTCGAATGGTAATCCACTTTAACCCCCGTACCGAACCCTGCGCGTATGAGTGAGTCGTACGTCATCATCGGCGATGGTATCGCCGGTGGCTCCGCGGCCAAAACACTTCGGGAGGAGTCGCCCGACGCTGACATCGCCGTCCTGACGGACGAGGGCGAACCACTGTACAATCGTATTCTCATCAAAGAGTACGCGAAAGGCAAGATTCCGATGGAGGACCCGCTGTTCCTCCACGACGAGGAGTGGTACGAGGAGCGTGACATCGACCTCGAACTGAACACCCACGTCACCAGCATCGACACCGACGCACACGTCGTTCGCACGCACCAGGGCGACGACTACGAGTACGACAAGCTACTGGTCGCGACCGGTGGGACCCCGACCCAGCTGCCCGTCGAAAACTCCGACGCCGAAGGCGTCCACCACTTCTGGACGTTCCAGGACGCACGTGGCATCGCGGACCACTCCTCCGAGTCCGCGACCGGTATCGTCGTCGGCGCTGGTCTCCTCGGCATCGACTTCGCCGCGGTCTGTGGGGCACGTGGCATCGACGCCAAGTACCTCATGCGCGGTGACTGCTGGTGGCGCTACGCCCTCAGCGAGGACGGCGGCGAGATCATCCACGAGGCCCTGCGCGACATGGGCGTCGAACCGGTGTTCCAGTCCGGCGTCGACCACTTCGTCACGGACGACGACGGCGTCGTCACGGGTGCGGTCGACCCCAACGGCGAGGAGTACGAGGGTGACTTCGTCGGCGTCGCCATCGGCCTGAACTTCAACACCGAGTTCCTCCGTGGCTCCGGCATCGAGACGGACAACGGCATCGTCGTCGACGAGTACATGGGGACCAACGTCGAGGACGTGTACGCGGCCGGTGACATCACCAAGTTCTACGACGTCATCCTCGAAGAGCACGCCCAGAACGGCTCCTGGGACTCCGCGAAGAAGCAGGGTGCCGTCGCCGCGAAGAACATGGCGAACGGCCACGAGACCGAAGAGTTCCGCCACGTCTCCTCGTACTCCATCTCGCACTTCAAGGACCTCCCGTTCGTCTCCTTTGGCCACCCGACCCTCGGCGACGACGACGCCGAGCGCAAGTACTCCGACACCGAGTGGCGGCGTCTCACCTTCAAGGACGGCAAGCTCATCGGTGGCGTCCTCATCGGCGACCTCAAGCTCCAGTCGACGTTCAAGCGCATCAT
Organism: Haloarchaeobius ordinarius; assembly: GCF_051801355.1. GTDB lineage: Archaea > Halobacteriota > Halobacteria > Halobacteriales > Natrialbaceae > Haloarchaeobius. Next base: position 287,877 of record NZ_CP196560.1, read on the forward strand.
CCGCGAGGAGCGCGACCTGAGCGGCCAGGAGGAGGTTCTCCTCGAAGAGGACTTCGACGCCGAGATGCTCGACGCGCCCGCACAGGAGCAGTAAGCGACCCGTCGCGGTCCGGGCGGTTTTCTCGCGATTCCGGTGATTCACGTGAACCAGAGGAATCTTTAAGCTATTCCATGCCATACCATACCATGGCCCATGGCAGTTAGTGACATCGTGGAGGGCAGCCTCCGCCTCACGGCAGTAGAATCGGTTCCCGCGGACGCCACCGTTCGGCACGTCGACCAGCTCTCGGAAGACGCGTTCGACCAGATGATACAGCTCGTCGACGACGACGGACCGGGCACACTCCAGGGGCTGCCAGCAGCAGACTTCGCCGACGGCGAAATCATCGTGTTCACTGACTACCTGCGGGTCGAACGCCGCTGAGACCCCTACCCGAGAGGCCACCGGCTCTCGCCGGGACGTTTTCCGATACCGTTTTCCGCGCGCCGAGGTGAGATTCTGGCATGAACGGCGGCAACGATGGAACGATGACGTTGGCGTTCGAGCTGTCGGCGCTGCAGGCGCTGGCGGACCCCGAGCACGTCTTCGACGACGCCCGGCGCTGGAGCAAGTACGTCGGCGTCGTCTCGGACAAACCGACGTACGTCGTGACCAACTTCACCCGGAAGAACCGTATCCGACAGGACTTCTTCTCCGGCCCCCGCGGCAAAGAGGAGAGCCTGGAGAGCGTCGGCGAGCAGTTCGACACCGACCGGCACGTCTTCGTCAGCACGACACAGGAGGACGCAGACCTGGCCGACCGCGCCGGCTGGGAGTACCTCCCCGTCGAGGACGCGGCCGAGGCGGCCGGCTGGGAACTCGCCGACGAGGAGGAGTCCGAGGAGACCGAAAAACCAGTTCGTGACGACTGGCCCTGAACGGGTAGCTATTTCTTCCCGGTCGGGCAACTCGGCCGCGATGGACATCGACTTCGAGGACGCGCTCGTGGCCGCGGTCGAGCGGACCGCCACGCGTGCCGGGGCGACGCTCGCGCTCTGTACGTTCGCGGTGCAGGTTCTCTCCGCAGTCGGACTCGACACCGAACAGGCCTACCTCCAGCGAGAACTCCTGGCGAGCCTCGCCGGCGCACTCGACACGACGCCCGGTTCCCTGCTCGGCGAGGGAAGCGTCACGTTCTCGCGCGGGGCGCTCGGCCTGCCAGCGTCGGTCCCGCACTGGTACGGCACCCTGTTCGCACTCGCGGCGACGGTCCTCGGCATCGCGGTGACCGTCGTCGGCCTGCGGACCTTCAGCGGGCAGTTCACCGAGGACGTTCCCCGGGCGGCCGTCGCTGGCCTTCCCGGTCGCACACTCCACGCGTTCGCCGGTTCACTCCTCTTCACCGGTCTCGTCGCGGGTGGGCTGGTAGCGTTCGTCCTGCCCGGCGTCTTCCTGGCGCTGAGTTGTTACTTCGTCACGGCAGCCGTCGCCATCGAGGACGAGCCTGTCGTCGCCGGCTTCCGCCGAAGCTGGGAACTGACCGCCGGCCGCCGTCTCGAAGCCTTCCTCTTCCTGCTCGTCGTGTCCGCCGTCGCCATCTCGTCGTCGCTCACGGCGACGGCGGCTACGGTTCTCCTCGGTGGGCCGGCGACCAGCCAGGGTACACTCGCCCTCCAGTTCGCGGCGACCGCGTCGCCGGTCGCCCGGTTGGTCGTCGTCGGCATCACCAGCGTCTCGACCGTGTTCACCGTTGCACTCACCGCCGTGGTGTTCGACCAGTTGCGTGCGGCGAGGACCCGGAGTGGCCGTGTCGAGGGCGACCTCGCCGACGTCGACCCGGCGTTGCTACCCTGACGAGTCCTGCACGACCCGGCCCTTCTCAGGGTGTGGACTTTTGCACTCCCCACGAGTGGCTCCCCCCATGAGCGGCGACACCGACGTGACGGTGGACGTGGAAGTGGAGGTCGCGGTCGACTCCGACGAACTGGACATAGCGGTCGGAGACGTGAAAGAAGCCGAGGCGGAACTCGAACTCGACGGGGTAGCGATCGAAGTCGAAGTCGAGGTGTCGGTCGACGAGGTCGAAGACGGAGACGAGGCCGGGGACGACGAGACGGCCGCGAGACGGTTCGCCGAGGACACCGACGAGGACGAGGACGAGTACGACGACGGCCCGATATACGAGTGACGGTCGTCTCGCCCCCGGGCCGGAGAGCGCGGCACTTTTCCCTGCCGGTCCCGCAGAGTCGAGCATGGCTGAACCACGCGTACCGGGCGGGTCAGGGTCCGAACTGTCACTCCCCGACGGGCCGACCGTGGCCGTCCGCGACATCGACCTCGGGATGCGGGAGTACGTCGAGGACGGCGAACGGTACGCCGTCGTCATGGACGTCCACCCGCCGTCACGGTTCTTCCCGGAGTCGCTGGTCGCGGTCCTGCAGGAGACGGTCGAGACCGCCGACGAGTTCGGCGAGTTCGGCACGCCCCACCTCATGGGCATCGTGATGGAGGAGTTCCCGGACAAGGTCGCAAGCGCCGACGTCTCGGACGACGGCACCGTCGGGTGTTCGATGATATGGCTCACCGAGTTCGACTCGCGCCGCCTCCACGAGATAATCGTCGAGCTGGTCGTCGAACTGATGGAACACGCCATCAGTCACGCCGACGACGACGACGCAGTCACCGACTTCGAGCGACAGATGCTGGAGTTCGACGTGAGCGAGTTCGTCGAGCAGTACCGCGCCCAGCGCGAGTTCACGAGCGAGCACGACACCGCACTCTGAGTCGCACCCTCACCCCGGAACCGACGTGAGTGTGTCACAGGCCAGCATTCTACTGGCATCCTTTTATGCTGGTGGACGCACTGGTTTCCCGTATGCCACCCCGCCGCAGCGAGTTCGAACGGATCAAGGCCGTTCTCGCGGAGGCGGACCCGGACGAGCCGTTGTCGGCACGCGAGATAGTCGCCCTCCTCGACGAGCACGGTGAAGAGATGGAGAGCGCACACCGCGTCGCGACCATCCTCGGCCGCCACGCCGAGCGCGGGGCGGTCGAAGTCATCCGCGACCAGCCGTACCAGTATCGTATTCTCGAAGAACGAGACGTTTCGAACTGACTCTCGCTGGTCGCGACGCGGACCAGCCCGATTCGAACCCGCGGAGCCGCCGGTGTGACTGCGGCTCGCGGTGTCGCCTACGACCGGTTGCGGACTTCGTACTGCACCTCGACGCGCACCTCGGTCGATATCGGACCGCTCTCGACGGAGCCACCGCTCGTGTCGGAGAGCGTCCTGTGCATTCCGCTACCGCGCTGGCGGGGTCGCGTCCCGTCGTCGGTGTGCATCTCCAGGACGTCGCCAACCGTCAGGCCCTCCGCCGTGGCCGCCGCGGTCGCCTTCTGTCGCGCGGTCTCGACCGCGTCCGCGATGGCCTCGCGCGTGAGTTCCCGGTTCGTCTCCGTCCGGAACGTGAAATCGACGTCGGATATCTCGGCACCCGCCTCGTCGACGGCAGCCGAGAGGGTCTCGGCGAGCAGGTCGAGGTCCCAGAGCGTGACGGCGATAGCTTCGGTCGCGTGGTACGGCAACGACTCCGGGTCGGGCGTCTCGCCGGGGCGGTTCGTGGGATTGCTGGGGTGTCCCGGGGGCTGTCGCGCGACACTGAACCGGACCGTCCGTATCTGGTCGTCAGGAATCCCCACCTCGCCGAGCACCCGTCGTAACTCCGCGGCCCGTTCGGCAACGGCCCGGCGGGCACCAGAGACGTCCGGTTCGACCGCCGTCGCAGCGAACCGGAGGGCGACCTCGTCGGGCTGGGCGCTCGCTCGACCGACCGCGGTCGTCGTGATGGTTCGTGGTGACATAGTGGGGATTCTTGGCGGTATCACAAACCCGTTCACCCGGAGCACCCAGGGTCAGGCTGGAGCCGGGGGCCGTCGCGTCGGGAGTCTGTGATTTCTAGTCCACTCGCGCACGTGTGGTGCGCCCGAGAGCGCTTCTGGGGTCACTGGGCGGCCGAGACCGTGACAGGGTGTCGCAAGTTCGAATTTCGAAAAACCGTTACGTTTCTCGTAGTCTATCGTTGGTCTTATTACGATGTGCGAATTGGCAGTGAACAGAGAACCATGACCGGCGGGACACCGGACGACACAGACGACGGACGTACCATCCTCCTCATCGGCAGCGGACCCATCCAGATCGGCCAGGCGGCGGAGTTCGACTACTCCGGCGCGCAGGCCTGTCGCGCACTGCAGGAGGAGGGCGCACGAGTCGTCCTCGTCAACTCGAACCCCGCGACCATCATGACGGACCCGGAGATGGCCGACCGGGTGTACATCGAACCCATCACGACCGACGCCATCGCGGACATCATCGAGAAGGAACGGCCGGACGGTGTTATCGCCGGCCTCGGCGGCCAGACCGGCCTGAACGTCACGGCCGAACTCTCCGAGGAGGGCGTCCTCGACGAGTACGACGTGGACGTCATGGGCACGCCACTCGACACCATCTACGCGACGGAGGACCGCGACCTCTTCCGCCAGCGCATGGAGAAGATCGGCGAGCCCGTCCCGAAGTCGACGACCATCACCCTCGAAGAGGGCGAGTCGGTCGCCGAACTCTCGGAAGACGCCATCGCGGACCGCGTCGAGGCGGCAGTCGAGGAGGTCGGCGGCCTCCCCGTCATCTCGCGGACGACCTACACCCTCGGCGGGAGCGGCTCCGGCGTCGTCGAGGACATGGACGAACTGAAACGCCGGGTCCGGAAGGGCCTGCGCCTCTCACGTAACAGCGAGGTCTTGATTACCGAGTCCATCGCGGGCTGGGTCGAACTCGAGTACGAGGTGATGCGCGACGCCGACGACTCCTGTATCATCATCTGTAACATGGAGAACATCGACCCGATGGGCATCCACACCGGCGAGTCCACGGTCGTCACGCCCAGCCAGGTCATCCCCGACGAGGGCCATCAGGCGATGCGCGACTCCGCGCTGAAGGTCATCCGCGAACTCGGCATCGAGGGCGGCTGTAACATCCAGCACGCCTGGCGCGACGACGGCACTCCCGGCGGCGAGTACCGCGTCGTCGAGGTGAACCCGCGGGTCTCGCGTTCCTCCGCGCTCGCCTCGAAGGCGACCGGCTACCCCATCGCTCGCGTCACCGCGAAGGTCGCCCTCGGCAAGCGCCTCCACGAGATTACCAACGAGATTACCGGCCAGACCACGGCTGCCTTCGAGCCCGCAATCGACTACGTCGTCACGAAGGTCCCGCGCTGGCCCAAGGACAAGTTCCCCGAGACAGACTTCACGCTCAGCACCGCGATGAAGAGTACAGGGGAAGCGATGGCCATCGGGCGCACCTTCGAGGAGAGCCTGCTCAAGGCGCTTCGCTCCTCGGAGTACGACCCGGACGTCGAGTGGACCGAGATGGCCGACGACGAACTCGAGACCGAGTACCTCGAACGTCCCAGCCCGGACCGTCCCTACGCCATGTTCGAGGCGTTCCATCGCGGGTACACCGTCGAGGAGGTCGTCGACCTGACCGGCATCGAGGAGTGGTACGTCGAACGCTTCAAGAAGGTCGCAGACTCCTTCGACGCCGCCTCGGAGGGTGACTTCACCGCCGCGGCCATCACCGGCCACACCAACGCCGAAATCGCCGCGTCGACCGGTGAGAGCGTCGACACCATCGAACAGAACGTGCCCGGGCGCACCTACAAGCAGGTCGACACCTGCGCCGGCGAGTTCGAGGCTCAGACGCCGTACTACTACTCCGCGCGCAAGCCGGAGTGGTACACTGGCCCGTACGAGGGCGAGGCGGCCGCAGGCGAACTGAAGGTCGACCACGACGTCGAGAGCGTCGTCGTGGTCGGCGGCGGCCCCATCCGCATCGGCCAGGGGGTCGAGTTCGACTACTGTTCGGTCCACGCGGTCCAGGCACTGCGCGAGATGGGCATCGACGCCCACGTCGTGAACAACAACCCCGAGACGGTCTCGACGGACTACGACACCTCCGACGGCCTGTTCTTCGAACCCATCAACGCCGAGGAGGTCGCAGACGTCATCGAGGCCGTCGGCGCAGACGGCGTGATGATCCAGTTCGGCGGCCAGACCTCCGTCGACATCGGTGAGCCGCTCCAGGCCGAAATCGACCGCCGCGGACTCGACTGCGAGATCGTCGGGACCTCGGTCGAGGCGATGGACCTCGCCGAGGACCGCGACCGCTTCAACCGCCTCATGGACGACCTGGGCATCGCCCAGCCCCAGGGTGGCTCCGCGACCAGCGAGGCGGAGGCGCTCGACCTCGCCCACGACATCGGCTACCCCGTGCTGGTCCGCCCGAGCTACGTCCTCGGCGGCCGCGCGATGGACGTGGTCTACGACGACGACGAGCTGAAGACCTACATGGAGGAAGCAGTTCGCGTCTCGCCCGACAAGCCGATCCTCATCGACGACTTCCTCGCGGGCGCGGTGGAGCTCGACGTGGACGCCGTTTCCGACGGCGAGGACGTCCTCATCGGCGGCATCATGGAGCACGTCGAGACCGCCGGGGTCCACTCCGGCGACTCTGCGTGTATGATTCCGCCGCGGTCGCTCGACGAGGAGACGCTCGGCCGCGTGCGCCAGGTCACGGAAGAACTCGCCCGCGCCCTCGACACGGTCGGCCTGATGAACGTCCAGCTCGCCGTGAAAGACGGCGAAGTGTACGTGCTGGAGGCGAACCCGCGCTCCTCGCGCACCGTCCCGTACGTCTCGAAGGCGACCGGCGTCCCCATCGCCAAGCTCGCCGCGAAGGTCATGGCCGGGAAATCCGTCGAGGACCTCGAGGCACAAGAGCAGATTCCCGAACACACCAGCATCAAGGAGGTCGTCCTGCCGTTCGACCGCCTGCCGAACTCGGACCCCCGCCTCGGCCCCGAGATGAAGTCCACGGGCGAGGTCATGGGTACCGCGAGCACCTTCGGGATGGCCTACTGGAAGTCCCAGCAGGCTGCCTACAACGACGTCGAGGAGGGAACCGCCGTGGTGCACCTCGACATCGACGGGTTCGAGGAGTTCTACGACGTGACCGAGTTCGACGACCTCGAACAGGCGCTCATGGAGGGCAAGGTCGACCTGCTCGTCAGCGACGACCCCAACTCCCTGAAGACCGCGGTCGACGAGGACGTCGCGTACATCTCGACCGAGGCGAGCGCGAAGGCCTACCTCGACGGCCTCGCCGCCAAGGACGGCGACCTCGAAGTGATGGCGGTCCAGGACCGCCCGCGCACCACCGAGAAGTGGGGCGTCTCCGAGAACTAATCGCAGGCTGAAACGCTTTTTCCGCCCGTCTCGACCCCCGAATAGACAGTTTGGCTCCCCACCTACCTGTGTGGACACGAAACGGTCGTCCACAGCGATGGCGGGGAGCGACAGACCGCGCGACCCGGTAGAGCGTGCATCGGACGGCACAACCGACAGATACGACGTGGCGGACTGGGAGTCCCGGACGCGAGTCGACGGACTCGCCGAACGGGTACACACGGGCCTCACCACCACGGCGAGGTGGGGCGTCGTCCTGCTCGCGCTGGTGACCTTCGTCGCCCAGCTCGGACTGGTCACCTCGGCGCTGTGGTACCGGCCGACCCTAGGAGTACTGACCGTGGCGTCGGTGGTGCCCGCGATACTGCTGGCGGGCACCATCTGGTACTGGAACCCGACGATGCGAGAGCCGCTGTGGCCGCTCTCGGTGACGTTCCTGCTGTCGGTCCTGCTCGCCAGCGTCGCGGCGACGGTCAACAGCCTCTTCCAGCCGGTCGTCACTGCCCTCCCGTTCGTCGGCATGGTCGTGTTCTTCTTCCTCGTGGTCGGGCCCATCGAGGAGACCGTGAAGTGGCTCGCGGTGCGCCTCCACGCCTACCGAACCGACGACTTCGACGCAGTCATCGACGGCGCTGTGTACGGGGCGGTCGCCGGCCTCGGGTTCGCCACCATCGAGAACGCACTGTACATCTCGAAGGGACTCTTCGACTCGGGGACCATCGCCCTGAGCGGCGGGTTCGGACGGATGCTCTCGGTCGCCACCCAGCGCGCCTTCGTCGGCCCGGGCCACGTGCTGTACTCGGCCATCGCGGGCTACTACCTCGGACTGGCGAAGTTCAACCCGGACGACCGGGGCCCCATCGCGGTGAAGGGCCTCCTGCTCGCGGCGGGCATCCACGCGACGTACAACTCCCTGGTGTCGAACCTGCCGTACGACGCGCTCGGCGGCGGGGTCGCGTTCGTCGCGTTCGTGCTGGCGTTCGACGGCCTCGTCGGGTACTTCCTGTACCGGAAGCTCTCGCGCTACCGGACGGCCTACGACGAGGTCGCCGCGGGAGACCAGAGCGAGGCAGTTAGCGCCGACTAGCGAGTAATCGAAGCCATCTCAGACCCTCAAATTTTTTGAGGGGTGGATGCGTACTCCCCGATGGTGAGACGATGCAGCGAGAAGAAACCGAGTACAGGCATGACCGTGTATCGCTGTCGACCGTTCGAGACGCCGTCGCCGCCATCTCGCGGTACGACCTCGTCCTCGCGATGATTCCACTCTCGTTCGTCGCTGCGACCGTCTGGTCGGCACTCGCGGACGCCGCGCCGACGACGGCTATCACGGTCGCCGGCGCGTGCTGCCTGCTCGCGCTCGCGGACGCGCTGTTCGTCAATCCACCGGGCCAGGGCGGCCGCGGAGCGGGGCGATAACTGAACCGAGACCGGCCGCCGACTTCGCCGCGCCGTCGTGCGGTTCTCCGTCGCCGCGTGCTGGCCCACGGAACGGTTAACATCGCCGAGTCCGTATCGTGGTACAGTGACCCACGATAGCTACCGGCTCCTCGTCGCGGGAGCGAGTGGGGAGACCGGCACCAGCATCCTGACGTACCTCGCAGAGACCGAGTACACGGTCCGCGCGCTGACGCGACGAGGCGAGAACGAATCCGAACTCCGCCGTCACGGCGCGGACGAGGTCGTCGTCGGCGACCTCTTCGACCGGGACGATTCCCTTCGTGCGACAGACGGCGTCGACGGCGTCCTCTGTGCCGTCGGTTCCTCCAGCTGGCGATTGCTGTTCGGTCGGCCCGTCGAGGGCGAGGGCGTCCAGCACCTCGTGGACGCCGCCCTGACCAACGACGTCTCCTACTTCGTCCTCGAATCCGCCCTCGGCGTCGACGACTCGAAGCACTGCCTCTCCTGGCCGGAGCGACTGGTCCGCCACCGCACCCTGAGAGCGAAGTCGGCGACCGAGACGTACCTCCGGGAATCCGGCCTGCCGTACACCATCATCCGGCCAGGGCGGTTACGCGACGGCGAGATGACACAGAACCTCGTCGTCGCGGAGGGCGGCACGTCGGTCTCGGGAAGCGTCCGGCGTGAGGACATCGCCTGGGTGATGGTCGCCGCCTTGACGACGCCCGAAGCCCGGAACCGGACCTTCGAGGTCGTCAGTCCAGAGAGCGTCCCCGGCGGCGTCGACGACACGGCCGACGTCGACTGGCGCGGCCCCGAGTCGGGACTGGTCGCCACACGGTCGGACTACACGATTCCGCTGTAGTCGACGACACTCACTCTCCGACCAGTTCAGACCGGGGCGACCCGGACCCGGTGTCACCCAGTTCGGACGCGGCCGGTTCGAGTTCGACCACGACGACGGTGCCGCGAGGGGACCGCTCCTCGAAGGACACGTTCCCGCCCGAGTTTCTGACGACCCAGACGGCGATCCAGAGGCCGATACCGCTCCCGTGCCGAAGGGGCTGTTCACGCCCTTCGAGGATAGGCTCTATCTCGGCCTGGGGAATCCCGGGGCCGTCGTCGGCGACGCGGAGCTCGACCATGTCGTCGGGGCCACCGGCCGGTATCACCGACACCTCGACCGTGGGTCGGGGCCTGTCGTTGTGGACGACCGCGTTGTCGATGAGGTACTCGACGACCGACTGGACCGCGAGGAGCGACCGGACGAATGCGTGTTCGGGGAGGTCCATCCTGATGGTCGCATCGGGATGTTCCGCACGCATCGCCGTCACCGCGTGCTCGACGGCCGAGACGAGGTCGACGTCGTGGACGTCCCTCTCGTCGCTTTCCGCGATCGCCTCTATCTGCTGGGCCTTCCGGGTGTTCTCAGCCAGTCGTTCTGCAGTCTCGATGAGGGCCCGCAACGCGCCCGCCTCCGTCGCATCGAGGTCGGCGTCTTCCAGCGCCTGGGCGTTCCAGGTGATGGCGTTGAGGTCGTTCCGGAGGTTGTGTCGGAGCAACCGGTGTAACACCAGTATCATCTCGCGCTGTTCGGCCAGCGTCTCGTTCGACGCCGCGAGGTCGTCGGCCGCCGCTTCCGCGTCCATCCGTGCCCGTTCGGCCGCCTCTATCTGCTGGCGAAGCGACGTCTGCATGTTGTCGAACGCGGCCGAGAGCTCGCCGAACTCGTCGACACGGTCGGTCGAGAGGTCCACGTCGAGGTCCCCCTGTTCGAGCCGCTCCGCTTTCCGGGCGAGCTGTTTCAGCGACCGGACGGTGTTCCGCCCGATGGTGGCCGCGATGAGCAACAGGCCGACCAGTGCGGCGACGGTGGTCGCCAGGAGGTGCATCGTGACGGACCGGCTGATGGCGTAGGCGTCGGTCGTGGGCGTGTACACCAACACGGTCCAGTCGGTCCCGTGGACCGGCGCGTACGCGACCACGTGGTCGGTGGGCAATGGTGGATGGGCCTCGCCGGGGCCGAGGAACCCGGTCGAACCGTTCTGTGCTGCGGCGAGGACGGCTGTAATGGTGCCCGGAGTCGTATCGTTCCTCGCCCCATCGAGTGGATGTGGGACCGCATGACCGAATCCGTCGTAGAAGACCAGCCCGTTCGCATCGACGAGCTGGGCCATTCGTCTGAGTTCAGTCCGGTCGTCCGAGTCGAACGACGGGACCGTCGCGACGAGGACGAGGAGCTGTTCCGGCCGTCGCGGGACCGGCGTGATGTAGGCCACCACCGGTTCCCCGAGCGAGGTGTACGCTGGCGACGTGTAGACCTGTGTGCTCGCATCGAACCCGAGTCGCTGCCGAGCCCAGGGCGCTGCCTCCTCGTCGAAGGTCGAGTCTTCGAGGGTCCGCCAGGCGGCCGTACTCGCGACGACCGCCGACGTGTTCGCGTCGACGACGTGGACTGCCCTGACCGACTCCGGCAGGAACCACGCCTCCCGTTGCAAGAACAGCTCGACCGCCCGGGGCTCCTCGTGCTGGAGGTCCTGGTACTTCGAGAGCATCCGGACGGTACGGACGTTCCGGTCGTTCCAGTCGGCGATTCGCTCGGCTTCGAGGCGTGCGACGTCGAGCGAGTCGCCCTCGACGGACTGGTCCAGTTGCGCGTCGGTCTGGAAGTACGCGTTCACACCGACACCGGCGACCACGACGACGACGAGTAACAGTGCGATGGTCAGTTTCGCGAGATAGCTCCGACGAATCGCGGTCGGGACGAGTCGGCGAAGCGAGTCTCGCACCGTCACCACCCCGTTCTACCCACCAGCGCGTTCGTTCGGGGGCCGCCGTGTCTCGGCCAGAAGTCCAGGAAACCGTCGGACGGTGACGTCTCCGGACCAACGCCATCCGAGCGATTCCTCGCGAACCGTCCGTCGACGGATTCACCCGTCAGTTCCCCCCATACGTCGACGTACGTGTCGATGGCCGGGCCGACGTCCTCGACGAACTCCAGTTTCGCGAGGCGCTCCGGCGGCGGGTAGATGTCAGGGTTCTCGAGAATCCAGTCGTCGACGTACGCCCAGGCGGCCTCGTTCGGTGTCGCATAGAACACGTAGTTCGAGATGGTCGCGTTCACCCGCGCGTCGAGCAGGTAGTCGACGAAGGCGTGGGCCGCGTTCGGGTGTGCTGCGTCGGCCGGTATCGCGGCCGTATCGACCCACATGACGCCACCTTCCTCGGGGATTCGGTATTCGATTGGCGAGGTTCCGTTCTCGAACAGCTGCCAGTAGGCGATGAACGCCTCACCGGACCAGGTGTGAATCGGTGACGCCCGTCGGTCGACCATGTTCGAGACCATGCTCGTAGAGGTGTAGCCCCGGCGGAACGGCCAGCCCCGGAGGAGCGGCCGTTGCTCCCGCAGGAGGTCGCCAGCCTCCCGTATCTGGCTGGGTTCTCTCGTGTTGAGCGAGTAGCCGAGTCGCTTGAGCGCGACACCGATGGTCTCACGCATGTCGTTCAACATCGTCATCTGACCGCGATACCGGGGGTCCCACAGGACGTCCCAGGAGACCGGCTCGGGGAGGGTCGCCAGTTTCTGGTTCCAGCCGATACCCGTCGTCCCCCACTGGAACGGGACCGAGTGCCGCCCCGGGCCGGGGTCGTACGGGGGGTCGACGCGCCAGCGCGTCTCGAGGTTCGACCAGTTCGGGAGCTTCGAGAGGTCGAACGGCACGAGGAGGTCCTGGTTGACGAGCAAGGTGACGAAGTAGCCACTCGGGAAGACGAGGTCGTACGGGGGTACCTTCGAATTTCGAAGCACCCGATACATCGCCTCGTTGGAGTCGTAGTAGTCGACGGTGACGTCGACGCCGTAGGCTGCCTCGAAGTTTCGTATCGTCTCGCGCGGCCAGTAGTCGCGCCACTGGAAGACGCGGAGGTTCTCCTCGATATCGTAGTCTGGGAGCGACAGCCCCAGTTTCCTCCGAAGGACGCTGTTCCCACGGTCGGTCCGGGAGCGAGGCGGCGGCGTCTCGTCGGTGTCGTCGAAACAGCCGGCAGCGACACCGCTACTCGCGGCAGCGAGCCATCGCAGAACGGACCGCCGGCTTCTCGACTTCCCCATCGCTACTCGCTACTAGGCGGGTCTGAGAGATAAAGAAGCGGCAAACGGGCAGAGAGTGTCGAATCGCCGGTCGTTCAGTCGTCTGCGACGACCATTCGACAGTCGCCTGATGTGTCGACCATCCCGAGCACGTCGTCGAAGAAGTCGAGGGAGTCGTGCGGGCCGGGGTTGGCTTCGGGGTGGTACTGGCGCGTGATGATGTCCAGTTCCTCGCTGTCGAGGCCTTCGGGCGTGTCGTCGTTGACGTTGCGCTGGGTGACGGTGAGGTTGTCGCCGGGGTCGGCGACGGTGTAGCCGTGGTTCTGTGTGGTCATGACGACGCGACCGGAGGCCTCGTCGATGACCGGCTGGTTGACGCCGCGGTGACCGAAGTCCATCTTCTCGGTGGTGCCACCGAGCGCGCGAGCGACGATCTGCTGGCCGAGGCAGATGCCCGCGAGGGGGAGTTCGCCGGTGAACTCCTCGACGAGTGAGACGGCAGCTTCGAAGTTCGCAGGGTCGCCCGGGCCGTTCGAGATGAACAGGATGTCCGGGTCGAGGGCGGTGACCTCCTCCGCCGTCGTGTCGTACGGGAGCACGTGGACGGTCGCGTCGCGCTCCGTGAGCGAGTCGATGATGGACTTCTTGGCACCGCAGTCGACGAGTGCGACGGTCGCGCCGTCGCCGGTCTGGTTGTAGACCTCGGGTTCGTCGACGGAGACCTGCGCGCCGATGTCGGTGTGCTCGCTCATCGTCTTGCACTCCTCGAGTTCGGCGAGTGCGTCCTCGGGCGTCACGTCGTCGCCGACCGCGATACCGCACTTCATCGCACCGCTCTCGCGGATGTCGGTGACGAGGTCGCGGGTGTCGAGGTGGTCGACGGCCGGCACGCCTTCGGCGGTCAGCCAGTCGGCCACGTCGTCGGTGAGTTCACGAGCGACGACCGCACGCGGGTGGACGCGGTCGGACTCGAAGCGTTCGGGTCGGACGCCGTAGTTCCCGATCAGGGGGTACGCGAAGGTGAGGACCTGCTCCTCGTAGGATGGGTCGGTGAGACTCTCTTCGTATCCTGTGTATGCTGTTGTGAAAACCAGTTCGCCACGGGCTGTCCCCGGAGCGCGACCACGAGCCTCGACGACGTGGCCACCCTCCAGCGCTACGTAGGCGTCCGTCATTACGAGATACGTATTAGCCAACCCAAATAAGTCTTGCTTTCGAAATCTCGTTACGAATTTCGTAACGGTCAAGTCTTGCCGCCCAGTACTATTCGACCTCCCATGGACGAACTCGACCGACAGATACTGAACATCCTCCGACGGGACGCCCGGACACCGTACACCGAAATCGCAGACAGCGTCGGGACGAGCGAGGGAACGGTCCGCAACCGCGTCGAACGGATGACCGACGAGGACGTCATCGAACGCTTCACCGTGGCGACGCGGACGGGGAACGTCAAGGCGATGATCGAGGTAGGTGTTGCGGTGGACGTCGACACGACCAACATCTCCGACCGGATGGCCGAATGGGAGGAGGTCGACTTCGTCTGGCAGGTCTCCGGCGAGGAAGACGTCGTGCTCGTGGTGGACTGTGCCGACACGCAGGGCGTGAATAAACTCATCACGCAGGCGCGTGAGCTCGAAGAGGTCGTCTCGACGAAGACGCGGCTCATCCTCGACGAGCGCCTGGGCTGAGCCAGAAGGTACTTACAGTAACGGGTTGCTACTCCGGCTCTAATCACCGATTAGAACCCGCCGCAGTCTTGCGATTTTTCCCGCGATACCAGCCACAAGAGCTTTGTACCGACTCCAGATTGGTTGGAAACCAATAAATAACTATATGAGATAACCAAAAGAATGCTCAATCGGTTCACATGGCCACCCCGAGCAAGCGATTCGGCGACGACGAAGTCACGCTAGAGGCCAGCGTCGATACCGGCGCGGCCTTCGTGATGCTGATGTTGGCCCAGATGGTGCTGTTGTTCACGTTCTGGATTACGCTCTGGCCGACAGCGTTCGGTATTCCACAGGACGTGCGGCTGATGTCCGCCATCGGTGGGTTCTTCACCGGTGCCGCGGTCCTCGGTCTCTACGGGGGCATCAAGACCCTCATGCAGCAGTCCATCGAAAGCAGCGCGTAAGCGAGCAGTACTGGCACACGATAACAGGGGTTGGGTGGCCACACAGGGGAAGAGGAGCGTTCGCAAGCCGACTGACGGTGTGCGCACCGTCGACGGGGCGGATTGAACCCGTCGACCGGACGGCAGGACGACACACGCGAGACACACACTGGCAACCGACTGGCAGCCGACCAGACCACGACTGGCAAATCGACTGGTACACGGCACATCCCGTCGTCCCGCGGTTCGGTCGGCGTTTCTCGACGATTCGTGAGTGACGACGCCGCTACACTCGGTTGTCCTGGGTCGCGTCGATGTGTCCCTTTCTGCGGTGAATCACCGTGTACAGACGGTTCAGAGCCCGGTCGACCGGGCCCGTGCTCGTCCGCACCTCGACCCGCCTGTCACGAATGGCCGAGACGACAGCCTCCGGGCTCGGCGTCGGCGCATCGACGACCGTGTACGCTCGCCCGACCTCGAAGGGAAAGTGGGCGTCACTCCCGCCGACGACCGGCAGGTCGCGCTCGTCGGCGAGGCGCTCTGCTCGTCGCCGGTTCTCCGGGTGCTTCCCGTTCACCTCGATGGCGTCGAAGTCGGCGCTGGAGTGGCGGATGTCTCCGTTTCGGAACGGATGTGCCATGATGGCCACGCAGTCGTGGTCGTGGGCGAGGTCGACCGCCTCCGTCGGTCGGAGTTCGCCTTTCGTCGTCTCACGTGGCGGGTCCGGCCCGACGACGAGAACGTGACCCCGGGTGGTCGAGATCTCGATACCGGGCAGCAACACCGGGTCGTCGGCCCGGAACGGCGTGTAGTAATCGTGGTTCGTGAGGGCGAGCGCATCGAGACCCCGCCGCCTCGCGACGGCAGCGAGCAGGCGAACCCCATACGGGTCGAACCGGTCACCGAGGGACCGTCGCCCGTGGAAGAACCGCGTGTGCGTGTGGAGGTCGATGGTGAACACGTGTCGTGTAGAATAGAGCCAAGGTCTTTGTCGTTCCCCCGCTCAGTCGGTGTATGTCCGACTGCATCCTCGTCCTGAACCCCAAGAGCGGTGGCGGGAGACGGGCCGACCAGACACGACGACTCGCTGACGAACACGGCTACCGCGTCTGGGAGTCCACGAAAAGCGGTGAGACGTACGAACTCGCCCGAGATGCGGTGTCCGAAGACGCCTCGCTGGTGGCAGCAGCCGGTGGTGACGGAACCCTCAACGAGGTCGTCAGGGGCGTCGACGACGCCGACGGCCTCAATAGCACCACCCTGGGTGTCGTCCCCGCCGGGACCGGCAACAACTTCGCCGACCGACTCGGCATCCAGGGCATCGAACATTCGTTTCAGATTCTCGAATCCGGTCGCCGCCGTCGAATCGACCTCGGGATGGCGAACGGCCGCCTGTTCGTCAACTCCTGCGTCGGCGGTCTGACCGCGGATTCGAGTGTCGCCACGACGCCAGAATTCAAGAAGCGCTGGGGCGTGCTGGCCTACGTCATCAACACGATGCGCGAGTACCGCGACTTCGAAGGATTGGACATCGACGTCCACGACGAGGACGGCGAGGAACTGTACACCGGCGATGCGATCGGTATCCTGGTCGGGAACGGCCGACGGTTCGTCGGCGAACCCGGCGTGCAGGCGAACATGGAAGACGGCATGCTGAACATCGTCGTCATCGAGGACCGGCCCGCGACCTCGCTCGCCAGCGACGAGACCATCCGGCGGTTCCTCAAGCGCGACCGCGATCACCTGACCCGCCTGCTCGCTCCCGAGGTACACCTCACCGTCCACGGTGCCGACCCGCGGTACTTCAGTCTCGACGGTGAGGAGCTGTCGACCACCGAGTTGACGGCACGTTCGCGCCCCCGGTGCATGCGCTTTTGTGTGAGCAAGACGTACCAGCCTAACCCCTGACGCAAGTCGAAGTTCCTTTTTACAGGGTCGTCGATTGTTGACGCATGAGTACGCCTGACCAATCGGACGAGGTATCCGAGGAACTCCCGCACAAGAACGCGGGACAGGAGGTCATCGCCGTCGACGCAGACGACAACGAACAGGGGCTCGTCAACCGCCTCGACGCTCACACGGGCGAGGGTATCCGCCACCGTGCGTTCACCTCGCTCGTGTTCGACGAGGACGAGAACATCCTGCTCGCCCAGCGCGCCGCCGGCAAGCGCCTGTGGGGCACCTGGTGGGACGGAACCGTCGCCTCACACCCGGTCGAGGGCCAGTCCCAGGAGGCCGCCACCCGCGAGCGCCTCGAAGACGAACTCGGCATCACGCCCGACCAGTACGAGAACCTCCAGCTCACCGACCGCTTCGAGTACAAGCGGTACTTCGAGAACGCCGGCGTCGAGCACGAGGTGTGTGCGGTCCTCAAGCTCACCCTGACCGATACGACCCTGGACCCCGACCCGGAGGAGGTCGAGGGCCTGATGTGGGTCCCCTACGAGCGCCTCCACGACCACCCCGAGTACTACCGCCAGCTCCGTCTCTGTCCCTGGTTCGAAATCGCGATGCGCCGCGATTTCGACTGAACGGACGAGGTCGTCGTGTGCTAGCAGGCCACAAACTACTATACTGCTGTTCGCCGTAGTCGAGACGGGGAGCGTTCCCGTGACGAGACAATGGCAGCAACGCACGAACCGGGGCCCGAAGTCACGTTCGACCTCGGCAGAGCAGAGGCGTGGGTCGTCCATCACGTGATGGTCGAACAACTGACGCGCGAGGACACCGCAGAGCCACAGCCGTGGTGGGCCCTCGACATCGCGCGAAAGGTCGAAGACGGGACGACGACACTCACAGCGTTCGAGGCGTGGCGACTGCGAAGCGACCTGCTGGCGTACGCGGAGTGCCCTGATACGCCGGACACCGACCTCGCCCTGACCATGGCTGTCGTCGGGCGCATCGAGGAGACGTTCGGGGAACCACCGCTTCTCGGGTAGACCGGGTTCTTCTCTCCCCGAAACCGGGGACCCTCGAGGCCCGACGGAGTTCAGGGCCGCGTCGTCGCCCAGACCGCCATCACACCCAGAAAGAGCGCCGGGAGCATCGGGAACGCGAGCAGCGCGACCCAGTACGGGAGCTGGGGCGGCCGGAGATACACCACGATGGGTGCGACGAGGAACGCGAACACGATGACGCCGACGAGCGCCCAGCCGCGGTAGTCGAACTCTCGGTCGACCGAATCGGGGTGGACGACGCCGCTGTTCCCGCCGTCTGACCCGCCCCCGCCCGGGCGATGCACGTACCCGTTCGACTCGTCGTCCTCAGAGCTCACTATCTGGGATTACGACCACCTTGCCAAAGCCCTCACGGTTTTCGAGCATCTCGTGTGCACGGGCGGTCTCGCTCATCGGCAGGGTGTCCCGGATTCGCGGTTCGAACGTCCCGTCCCAGACGAGCGAGAGCGCCTTCTCGGCCTCACCGTGAGTGGCCATCGTCGACCCGATGACTTTCAGCTGGTTCCAGAAGATGCGGTTGATGTTCGTCTTCGGGCGCGGGCCGGTCGTCGCCCCGCAGGTGACGACACGACCGTCCTTGGCGAGTGACTTCAGCGACTTGTCCCAGGTGGCTTCGCCGACGTGGTCGACGACCATGTCGACGCCGCGCTTGCCGGTCCGTTCCCGTATCTCTGCCGCGAAGTCCTCTGCCTCGTAGTCGATGACGTGGTCGGCCCCGCACTCTTTCGCGTGTTCGAGTTTCTCCTCGCTGGAGGCGGTTGCGTACACTTCTGCGCCTGCGTAGGCGGCGACCTGGACTGCCGCGTGCCCGACGCCACCGGACGCACCGAGGACGAGGACGGACTCGCCAGCCTGCAACTCGCCGCGTTCGATGAGCATCCGCCAGGCGGTCTGGAACACGAGCGGGGCGGCCGCGGCCGTCTCCCAGTCCACGTGGTCGGGAACCGGAGTCAGGTTCTCCTCGGGGATGGCTGCGTACTCGGCGTGCACGCCGCGAACGTGCTCACCGATGACGTGGTAGTGCACACAGAGCGCGGTGTCCCCGGTGCGGCAGAACTCGCACTTCCCGCAGTGGACGCCTGCGAGAAGGGCGACCCTGTCACCCGGTTCGAAGCGCGTCACGTCTTCGCCGACTTCCTCGACGACCCCTGCGCCGTCACTCCCGGGGATGTGCGGCATCTCCAGGTCGACGCCGGGGAGCCCCCGACGCGTCCACACGTCCAGGTGGTTGAGCGCACCCGCCTTGATGTCCACGAGGACCTCGTCGCTCGCCGGTTCTGGGTCCGGGAAGTCGCCGTACTCGATGACGTCCGAATCGCCGTGCTCGCTGAACTGAACGGCTTGCATGAGTCGAACGACCAGTGGCTCCCTAAAAACCCTGTGTGTTCGTCGTATGACTTACCCCTTCTTCCACAATCGACGAACCACGATGGGTTTTGTGCCCGGCACGCAAACCGGGAGACATGAGCGACCACGAGGGGCACGACCACCACGGCGACGACGACCACGACGACCACAGCCACCACGACGGACACGACCACGACGACCACAGCCACCACGGCGACGACGACCACGACGACCACAGCCACCACGACGGACACGACCACGACGACGGTGCCGATATCCACCAGCACGACGACGACGAACACGACCACCACCACAGCTACGACATCACCTCGCTCGGGTTCGGAATCGTCACGGTCTCGTCGTCGCGCTCGCTCGACGACGACCCCTCCGGTGACGCCATCGTATCCGCCGTCGAAGCGGACGGACACACCGCCACGGTTCGCGAACTGGTCGCCGACGAGTTCGATAACGTCCAGGGAGCGGTCTCCCGGCTGACCGAACGCGGCGACGTGGACGCGGTCGTCACGACCGGCGGCACCGGGGTGACACCGGACGACGTCACCATCGAAGCGACTCGACAGCTCTTCGACAA